>NZ_JBFTLC010000134.1:0-333 GCF_056396245.1 Arthrobacter sp. 05T423 | reverse complement strand
TAGCCCCGATTTTTCATGACGGTGGGTGATGGTCGTTTGTGCGGGGCGGCGGGTTGATCTGCGGTTGTTTTCTGTTTTCGGGCAGTGTGGTGTGGCCCGGTTGGTTCGCCTGGGGGTTGGCGCCGGTTCCACTTCCGGTGATGTGCTGCTTGTCGGGTCAGGATCAGTGGCGGCTCAGCCGGGGGCGGGCGGTGGCTGTTGGAGGCGCATGGTGTTCTCCAGCAGCAGTTTCAGAAGGTCTTTCTCGGGTGCGGCTTCGGGCAGGAGGAGCTGGTTGCGGCGGGCGCGGGTGATGATTTTCCCGGCGGTCGCGAAGAGCCGGTAGCGCCAGCG
>NZ_JBFTLC010000133.1:0-340 GCF_056396245.1 Arthrobacter sp. 05T423 | reverse complement strand
GATAGGCCCGGCAAATTCAACCAATTTAATAAAAAACCGGTATCAACAAACTTGGCACACTATTGAGTTCTCAAACAACAGACACACCCGGCACCACCCAAACCCACGTTCAGGATCGCTCCGGAGCAACTTTCCAAACTTACCCGCCCCGGCGAAGCTTTGCAAAYCGGCGTTTCCGCGATTTCCGCTTGCAGGGAAGGCCCCCGGCCCGTCCACAGCACACTAACCAGTGCACCATTTTCCAGGCCGTTTGAAAGGGGGTCGGTCGCTATCTTTCCGCATCAGCGGCGGCGACTCGAAAGACTCTACACGCCCCCGAAGGCCCACGCAAATCGACCGG
>NZ_JBFTLC010000132.1:0-353 GCF_056396245.1 Arthrobacter sp. 05T423 | reverse complement strand
GCCTCGAGCCGACCGTCGAAGTCAGAAAGCTGGCGCGGATCCTGCGCTGTGTCCGCCGCCGCATCGCGGTCGACGGTCCGCTCGCGACGGCCCGATCGCGACGACGGGCTCGCTAGGCGCCGGGCGACAAGACGTGAGCGACCCCTGAGGCGGGGCGTCCCGTCAGCCTTCGGACGGTTCGAGCGATCGTCCTGCGGATAGTCATCTAGAAGGCTCGCTGGTGGATATCCGCGTTAGCCGCGCTGGACAATGATGCCGACCGAGGTGGTTGCGTAGCCCCATAGCGCCATCCGCAGATGGGGCTGTTCGCGATAGGGCATGACGTCGAGATACTGGTCGATGGGGCCGTCTCC
>NZ_JBFTLC010000131.1:0-354 GCF_056396245.1 Arthrobacter sp. 05T423 | reverse complement strand
CACTGGAACTGAGACACGGTCCAGACTCCTACGGGAGGCAGCAGTGGGGAATATTGSACAATGGGCGCAAGCCTGATSCAGCMATGCCGCGTGTRTGAAGAAGGCCTTCGGGTTGTAAAGTACTTTCAGCGGGGAGGAAGGCGATGCGGTTAATAACCGCGTCGATTGACGTTACCCGCAGAAGAAGCACCGGCTAACTCCGTGCCAGCAGCCGCGGTAATACGGAGGGTGCAAGCGTTAATCGGAATTACTGGGCGTAAAGCGCACGCAGGCGGTCTGTYAAGTCGGATGTGAAATCCCCGGGCTTAACCTGGGAACTGCATTCGAAACTGGCAGGCTAGAGTCTTGTAGAGG
>NZ_JBFTLC010000130.1:0-362 GCF_056396245.1 Arthrobacter sp. 05T423 | reverse complement strand
ATCGAACGGAACGCCATCGCTGCGGCCAAGGCCATCAACGCCGCCAAGATGGCGTTGTGGGGCGACGGCTCGCACCGGGTCTCGCTCGACGAGGTCATCGTCACCATGCGCGAGACCGGCAAGGACATGAGCTCCAAATACAAGGAAACGGCCATGGGCGGCCTCGCCGTCAACGTCGTGGCCTGCTGATTTAGTACTACGGAAAGAGAACAATGACACTGGCACCAGATGGCCGGAAAATGCTGCGGATCGAGCAGCGCAATGCGGCCACCCCGGTGGAACGCAAACCGGACTGGATCAAGGCCAAGGTCCAGATGGGCCCGGAATTCGTCCAGCTCAAGAACCTGGTCAAGAAGGAAGGC
>NZ_JBFTLC010000129.1:0-363 GCF_056396245.1 Arthrobacter sp. 05T423 | reverse complement strand
CAGGCCGATGTTCTCGTTGACGCGGCCGTCACCGGCGATGAAGTGCGCGTCCAGCATTTCGTCGTCGTAGGTGCCGGGAGGCTGGCTGGCGAAATCTGCCGAGGCGACCGTGTCGGCGTCGGGCGCCGGTGTAACCGGCGGGGTTGCCGGGTTGTGGTCCGTGTCCTGCGGGGACGGGTCGGCGTTGTGCGCGATGTCCGTGAGGAACGGGGTGTCGAAGTATTTGACATCTGCCGGCACCAGGGTGCCAAGGCCGCCGTTGTCGGCGCGGTTCGCCTCGACGAGTCCGCTGGCGGTCACGAACTGCGGCAGGCCGCGGGCGGGACCGGGAATGAACTTGCCGTAGGGGTCGACGGCGAGCTG
>NZ_JBFTLC010000128.1:0-373 GCF_056396245.1 Arthrobacter sp. 05T423 | reverse complement strand
GTTTCCTTGTATTTGGAGCTCATGTCCTTGCCGGTCTCGCGCATGGTGACGATGACCTCGTCGAGCGAGACCCGGTGCGAGCCGTCGCCCCACAACGCCATCTTGGCGGCGTTGATGGCCTTGGCCGCAGCGATGGCGTTCCGTTCGATGCAGGGCACCTGGACCAGCCCGCCGATSGGGTCRCASGTSAGTCCGAGGTTGTGCTCCATCGCGATTTCGGCCGCGTTCTCCACCTGCGCGGGCGTGCCGCCCATGACTTCCGCAAGCCCGGCGGCGGCCATCGACGACGCCGAACCCACCTCGCCCTGGCAGCCCACCTCCGCGCCGGAAATGGACGCCTGTTCCTTGTACAGCACCCCGACGGCACCTGCCG
>NZ_JBFTLC010000127.1:0-381 GCF_056396245.1 Arthrobacter sp. 05T423 | reverse complement strand
ATCGTTGAAGCGACCGGCAACCCGATCGTGGGCGTGAAGCACGCACTCCGCGCGATCGAAACCAAGAAGCACATCATTATGGTCACGGTCGAGGCCGACGCCCTGGCCGGACCGGCCCTCGCCAAGCGCGCGGAAGAGGCCGGCGTCGTGTATTCSATGGCGTACGGTGACCAGCCTGCCCTCATCATGGAACTGGTGGACTGGGCCCGGACCAGCGGCTTTGACGTGGTCTGCGCGGGMAAGGGCGCCAAGTACCTCGAGCACTACCACGAGATGAACCCGGACAACGTGTGGGAAAACTGGGAGTTCTCCAAGGAGCTCACCGACTCCGGCCAGCTGAACCCGTACATGCACACCTCCTTCCGTGACGGCACCAAGGCA
>NZ_JBFTLC010000126.1:0-398 GCF_056396245.1 Arthrobacter sp. 05T423 | reverse complement strand
CCGCCGTTGCGGATCTCCCAGAGGTTGTAGCTGCCCTTCTTCTGCTGGGCCAGCGGCGTGCGGCCGGCACGGTTCTTCAGGCTTGCCAGCACGTGCTGCGGGTCGAAGGGCTTGCCGTTGATCAGCCACTCCGTTTCGCCGCCGCCCGAACCGCGCTCCACCTCGAAGATCAGCCGGTTGTCCAGCATGGACTGCCAGTTGCTCGGCAGCGGCGGCAGGTCGCGCATCTTCATGGGGATCTCGCTGTCGTCGGGAGCGTCGTCGCCGATCACGAACTTGAGCACCGGGACCTTGTAGTTCGGGTCCGGCGCGAACCTGGACGAGTTGGACCACATCCGGCCGTTGGGCATCTTCATCACGTCGGTGAGGTAGATGACGTCGCCCTTGGTGGTGGGGGT
>NZ_JBFTLC010000125.1:0-401 GCF_056396245.1 Arthrobacter sp. 05T423 | reverse complement strand
ACCCCCACCACCAAGGGCGACGTCATCTACCTCACCGACGTGATGAAGATGCCCAACGGCCGGATGTGGTCCAACTCGTCCAGGTTCGCGCCGGACCCGAACTACAAGGTCCCGGTGCTCAAGTTCGTGATCGGCGACGACGCTCCCGATGACAGCGTCATCCCGACCGGGATGATGCGTGAGCTCCCGCMGCTGCCGAGCAACTGGCAGTCCATGCTGGACAACCGGCTGATCTTCGAGGTGGAGCGCGGCTCGGGCGGCGGCGAAACGGAGTGGCTGATCAACGGCAAGCCCTTCGACCCGCAGCACGTGCTGGCAAGCCTGAAGAACCGTGCCGGCCGCACGCCGCTGGCCCAGCAGAAGAAGGGCAGCTACAACCTCTGGGAGATCCGCAACGGCGG
>NZ_JBFTLC010000124.1:0-407 GCF_056396245.1 Arthrobacter sp. 05T423 | reverse complement strand
GCGAACTTCTTGTTCACGATCAGGATGGTGGTGGGGAACTCCCCTGGCTTGCCGGTCAGCGACCCGTCCCACAGGTCCTTCTCATCCACCAGGACCTTCGCGCCGGCCTGGAGCACCAAACGGGAGGCCCACGGCTCGGGCAACCATGCGCCGTCGAGCTTGCCGTCCTGGAACAGCTTCAGGGTCTGCGCATTTTCGGTGGGGTTGATCGCAACGTCCCCGCCGCCGTCGGGAGTGGTCTTGTAACCCTGCTTGCCGAGCCACGCGCGCAGCGCCACGTCCTGCGTGCCGCCCAACTGCGGGGAGGCCAGGGTCTTGCCCTTCAGGTCCGCCGCCGTCTTGATTTCCGGCTTCACCACCAGCTGCGCGCCGCCGGAGGCCGCCCCCGCGATGACCCTGATGGACTC
>NZ_JBFTLC010000123.1:0-410 GCF_056396245.1 Arthrobacter sp. 05T423 | reverse complement strand
ACCTGACCCTTCGGGTCGAGCAGCGTCATGTTGCAGCCGGCCAGCAACAGCAAGCCAAGGCTAGGCAGGAACCGCGTCCAGCGCGGCATTATGGGTTTTTTCATGTCACGACGGTCTGGTTGGGCCGCTCCCGACATGCAGGCGCGGCACCGCCATCCGCTGCACGGGGCAACTGGCTGGCTGGGCTGGGAAAAACCGGAGGACGTGTCCAAAGCTGGCGTTGCGGGACTGGCGATGCAAGCGCCTGCGGACCATGCGGCCGGGCAACGCCATGAACGCGGCTGGACAGCAACTGACGACTGCGTGCGCGGGATGCCGGAGGGGGCGGTGCGTGCGCTGAGGTAACCGACTGCCTGAACTGCGATCGATCCCGGCTCGAGACTGCCGCCGGGACGAGCGTTGTGTCACGA
>NZ_JBFTLC010000122.1:0-411 GCF_056396245.1 Arthrobacter sp. 05T423 | reverse complement strand
TCGGGCGGCGGCGAAACGGAGTGGCTGATCAACGGCAAGCCCTTCGACCCGCAGCACGTGCTGGCAAGCCTGAAGAACCGTGCCGGCCGCACGCCGCTGGCCCAGCAGAAGAAGGGCAGCTACAACCTCTGGGAGATCCGCAACGGCGGCGGCGGCTGGGTCCATCCCTTCCACCTSCACATGGAGGAACACCGCGTGGTCATGCGCAACGGCAGRGACGTCACCAAGGGCGGGGACAAGTCCCATCCCGATGATGTCTCACGTGAGGATCTGGTGGCCCTGGATCCTGGCGAGTCGACCATCATCTACCGCGGCTTCCGTGACTTCGTCGGACCCTACGTGGCACACTGCCACAACCTGGCACACGAGGACCACGCCATGATGTTCGGCTGGGAGATCACGCCATGACAG
>NZ_JBFTLC010000121.1:0-412 GCF_056396245.1 Arthrobacter sp. 05T423 | reverse complement strand
CCGAGGAGCTCTCCCGCCGGATCGAGTACCTTCAGCTCCAGGCCGCCTCGGCGGTGGACCGGACACGGACCGAGGCGATCAACGCCGCCGGTTCCGCCAGCCGCGCGGCCGGCTGGACCACCGGCTGGGGCGCCGACCCCGAACCCGCTGCGGCTGCGGACATGGGGTCCGCGGGTTCCTCCCCCTCCGCCGCGGGCCCCTCTGATGCAACCACCACCGGCGCCGCGGCCGACAGTGATGCCAGCGAGAGCGCAGACGCCCCCGCGGTCCCTGCGTTGCCCGCGCGTTCGCTGACCTGGTCCCCGGCCGATGACGGGGCCCGGAACACCGCCGATTTCCTCCGCACCCGGCTCCGGATCAGCACCCCCGAAGCACGCCGCCGCCTCGCCCTCGCCAACGCCACCCTCCCCCG
>NZ_JBFTLC010000120.1:0-416 GCF_056396245.1 Arthrobacter sp. 05T423 | reverse complement strand
GATGTCGACGGCCACCGGATCACCGCGCTGTTGACCAACTCACCGCGCTGGCACGGACCATTCCTGGACGCCAGGCACCGTGCCCGGGGCCGGTGCGAGAACCGGATCAAAACCCTGAAAAACACCGGTCTGGGCAAGCTGCCCTTCTTCGACTTCGCCGCGAACCAGGCCTGGGCGAACATCGCCTCCCTGGCCTTCAACCTGGTCTCCTGGCTCCAGCTCGCTACCCTCCCGGACGGCCATCACGCCAAAGCCTGGGACATCAAGCGCTGGCGCTACCGGCTCTTCGCGACCGCCGGGAAAATCATCACCCGCGCCCGCCGCAACCAGCTCCTCCTGCCCGAAGCCGCACCCGAGAAAGACCTTCTGAAACTGCTGCTGGAGAACACCATGCGCCTCCAACAGCCACCGCCCGC
>NZ_JBFTLC010000119.1:0-418 GCF_056396245.1 Arthrobacter sp. 05T423 | reverse complement strand
CGGGGGAGGGTGGCGTTGGCGAGGGCGAGGCGGCGGCGTGCTTCGGGGGTGCTGATCCGGAGCCGGGTGCGGAGGAAATCGGCGGTGTTCCGGGCCCCGTCATCGGCCGGGGACCAGGTCAGCGAACGCGCGGGCAACGCAGGGACCGCCGGGGCGTCTGCGCTCTCGCTGGCATCACTGTCGGCCGCGGCGCTGGTGGTGGTTGCATCAGAGGGGCCCGCGGCGGAGGGGGAGGAACCCGCGGACCCCGTGTCCGCAGCCGCAGCCGAAGCGGGTTCGGGGTCGGCGCCCCAGCCGGTGGTCCAGCCGGCCGCGCGGCTGGCGGAACCGGCGGCGTTGATCGCCTCGGTCCGTGTCCGGTCCACCGCCGAGGCGGCCTGGAGCTGAAGGTACTCGATCCGGCGGGAGAGCTCCTCGG
>NZ_JBFTLC010000118.1:0-464 GCF_056396245.1 Arthrobacter sp. 05T423 | reverse complement strand
GTTCATGAGGGTGTGGAGGCTGTTGTTGACCCGGTCGGTGGGGTGGGGCGACCGTACCGCCTGCCAGAGGTGGTAGCCGCCGCCGGCCAGCAGGACGGCGGTGAGGGTCCAGGTCATTGCGGGGATATTGAACACGCGGATCACGCCCTACTGGGTTGGGGTGGGTAACTACCGGATCGGGTTTTGGGGTTGGTGAGCGAAAAGTTTTTGGGTAGGGAAAAGGGTAGGTCCCCGATGCTGCGCCCGTGGGCAGCATCGGGGACCGGTTGGTGGTGCTTGGTGGGGGGACCTGGCTGGTTTAGTGCCCGTTTCCGGTGCTGCAGTGTCCGGTGGTGGTTCCCCTGGTTTCGGTGGGGAGGTTCAGGGTGGGGTTTTGGTTGAAGAAGCCGTGGGGTTCGAGCATGAAGCCGATGTTCTGGCGGGGCATCACGGGCCAGTCTTCGAGGCGGACGACGTGGTGCATG
>NZ_JBFTLC010000117.1:0-480 GCF_056396245.1 Arthrobacter sp. 05T423 | reverse complement strand
GACTTCGAAGTGGTGCAGGCCGCCGCGTTTGCGGTGGAGGAAGATGCCTTGGCGGTGGCGGAGGTTTTCTTCGGACGGTTCGGTGCCGTCCTGGTCGAGGGCGTCGATCCAGCGGTGGGCGATGCGGGTGAGGAAGTCGTGGTCGTTTTCGATCGCGGTTTGGGTGAGGTTGTGTTCCATCTCMGCCAAGGTGTCGGGGTCGGGGATGTGGCGGACTTTGTCCAGGGCGGTGGTGATGATGGTTCCGGCGCGGGAGGCGATGATTCCGGCGGTGAGGGCGGYGGCGGTTTCTTCGTGTGCCGGTGGCATGGGCCGGCCGGCGAGTCCGGTGCGGGGGAGGGTGGCGTTGGCGAGGGCGAGGCGGCGGCGTGCTTCGGGGGTGCTGATCCGGAGCCGGGTGCGGAGGAAATCGGCGGTGTTCCGGGCCCCGTCATCGGCCGGGGACCAGGTCAGCGAACGCGCGGGCAACGCAGGGACCGC
>NZ_JBFTLC010000116.1:0-498 GCF_056396245.1 Arthrobacter sp. 05T423 | reverse complement strand
GTGGAGGGCGTGGAGTCCTCTGTTGCTGTGTTGGCTGTTTTTGTCCGTGAGGCCGCCGGGGCCGGTTCTGGGTCGGGTGCTGATCCGCTTCGGGATCAGGCGGATGCCTGGTTGGATGCGCTGGCCGAGGCGGCCAGGCTGGAGGCCCGCGTGGCGGCGTTGAAGGTGCAGGCCGCGGTCGGTTTCGCCAGCGCGGAGGCGGCGATGGCGTCCCCAGACGCGTCTCGGCGGGAGCGGGACGTGCTGGAGATGTCGGTCACGGCGGAAGTGGCGGGCGCGCTGACCGTGAGCGAGGGGTCGGCGGCACGGTTTCTGGAGGAATCGGCCAGGCTGAACACGGATTTGCCGTTGACCCAGCTCCGCGTCGACGCCGCCGCCTCGTGGCTCCTCGGCCCGGCCCCGGGCGTTGATGGCGCGACGGGGGACCCGGCCGCAGAATTCTTTCCCACAGATTCCCTGCCGTCGGGGTCCCTGCCCCCAGATTCTGTGCGGGCCGGT
>NZ_JBFTLC010000115.1:0-520 GCF_056396245.1 Arthrobacter sp. 05T423 | reverse complement strand
AGCATCCGGAATGGTGGGGCAAGACCTTCTACAAGCACTTCCCCAACCACGGGTTCGTGGGCGACATCTTCACCGTGAACGGCACCGCCTACCCGGTGATGGAGGTGAAGCGGCGCAAGTACCGCTTCCGGTTCCTGGACGCCTCCATCGCCCGCATCTACGAGTTCAAGCTGATGAGCTCCACGAAGGGCCCGAAGACGTCGGTATCGCTCGGTTACAAGGGCGACGAACTCGAGGGGCAGTACCGCATCCCGGACGCCCAGCAGTGCATGCAGTTCACCCAGATCGCGTCCGACGGCGGCCTGCTGCCCTTCCCGGTCAAGCGCGATTCCTTTGAGCTGTGGCCGGCCAAGCGGCGCGAGGTGGTGGTCGACTTCACCCGGTACCAGGACGGCACCCCCACCACCAAGGGCGACGTCATCTACCTCACCGACGTGATGAAGATGCCCAACGGCCGGATGTGGTCCAACTCGTCCAGGTTCGCGCCGGACCCGAACTACAAGGTCCCGGTGCTCAAGTT
>NZ_JBFTLC010000114.1:0-520 GCF_056396245.1 Arthrobacter sp. 05T423 | reverse complement strand
AGCATCCGGAATGGTGGGGCAAGACCTTCTACAAGCACTTCCCCAACCACGGGTTCGTGGGCGACATCTTCACCGTGAACGGCACCGCCTACCCGGTGATGGAGGTGAAGCGGCGCAAGTACCGCTTCCGGTTCCTGGACGCCTCCATCTCAAGGATCTACGAGTTCAAGCTGATGAGCTCCACCAAAGGACCGAAGTCCTCGGCGTCGCTCGGCTACGTGGGTGACGAACTCGAGGGCCAGTACCGCATCCCGGACGCCCAGCAGTGCATGCAGTTCACCCAGATCGCGTCCGACGGCGGCCTGCTGCCGTTCCCGGTCAAGCGCGATTCCTTCGAGCTGTGGCCGGCCAAGCGGCGCGAGGTGGTGATTGACTTCACCCGGTACCAGGACGGCACCCCCACCACCAAGGGCGACGTCATCTACCTCACCGACGTGATGAAGATGCCCAACGGCCGGATGTGGTCCAACTCGTCCAGGTTCGCGCCGGACCCGAACTACAAGGTCCCGGTGCTCAAGTT
>NZ_JBFTLC010000113.1:0-545 GCF_056396245.1 Arthrobacter sp. 05T423 | reverse complement strand
ACGATCCTGGTGCCGGATCCGGGGCCGGGGGAGGCGTTGGTGGACGTCCTGACGTGCGGGGTGTGCCACACGGATCTGCATTACAAGCTCGGCGGGATTGGCGATGAGTTCCCGTATCTGCTGGGCCACGAGGCCACCGGTGTGGTCTCGGCTGTGGGTGAGGGTGTGACGGAGGTTGCCGTCGGTGACCGGGTGATCCTGAACTGGCGTGCGGTGTGCGGGCAGTGCCGGGCGTGTGCGAAGGGCCAGCCGCAGTATTGCTTCAACACCGCCAACGCCACCCAGAAGATGACTTTGGAGGACGGCACCGAACTTTCCCCGGCACTGGGCATCGGGGCGTTCGCGGAGAAGACGCTCGTCGCTGCGGGGCAGTGCACCAAGGTCGACGAGGACGCGGATCCGGCCGCGGTGGGGCTGCTCGGCTGCGGTGTGATGGCCGGGATCGGCGCGGCGATCAACACCGGTGAGGTCAGGCGCGGGGAGTCCGTGGCCGTGATCGGCTGCGGCGGGGTGGGGATCGCCGCGATTGCCGGCGCGAAGCTCGC
>NZ_JBFTLC010000112.1:0-584 GCF_056396245.1 Arthrobacter sp. 05T423 | reverse complement strand
CGGCAGGCCGCCGACCGCTCCGAATCGGTCGCTTCCTGGCTGGACAACCGGGATCCGGGCTCGCTGCTGAACGAGGTCAAGTCCTTCGCCCGCCAGCGGCCCGGCACCTTCCTGCTCCTCGCGGCAGGCGCAGGACTCGTGGCCGGACGGCTGGGCCGCAGCCTGCAGGCCGGCGCCCCCGAAACCGGCACCGCAACAGGCTACGGATCAACGGGCGGCACTGTTCCCCAGTACGGCACTGCTCCTCAGTACCCGGTCCAGCCGCCCGTCACCGAAAGCAGCCTCGGCGCGGCACAGGGCACTCCCCTGTATGACGCACCGCAGGCAACCCCGACCACCTACGCGGAAACCGTGTACGGCGAGCCAGCCCGCCCCGGCTTTGATGCACCGGGTTCGGCAGGCGTTCCGCTTCGCGATCCCGAGGACCCGTATACCGAGGGTGGGGGGCGTCCCCTGTGAGCAGCCAGATACCCGATGCCCCGCATACGGCCGCGCACGTCAAGGCCGACACCACCTCCCTCGGTGACCTCCTCGGCGAGGTCACCCGGGACCTGTCCACCCTGATCCGGCAGGAAATCGAACTC
>NZ_JBFTLC010000111.1:0-599 GCF_056396245.1 Arthrobacter sp. 05T423 | reverse complement strand
GCCCCTCCCGCAAAACCGCCACCGCACGCGAAATCTCCTCCCGCGACAACGGATCCAAAGGGTGCGCCACCCCAACAACAGCTGAAGTTTCAATCTCGAGAGTCATGCTTTTTCTCCTTAATAAGTCCTTGAAGGATGAGGATGCCTGCGGCCGGGAAGCCTGGTGGTGTTGCCGGTGGGCGCGATAGGCAGAAAAGGGTCCCTTGGATTCTCAGAACTGTTCGTCCTTGGCAGAACTGTTCATCTCCGGTGCAGATGAGTAGGTGTGATGCCAGTCACCTGCATTCCTTTCACAAGCAAAACTACGTCAGTGAATTCATTTAGGCGAGTAATTCATAAAGATTTACGTGAGAAATTCCGAACCATAAATTCCCACCCCAGTTAACATGTTGGAAACATTCGGAAACACGGCAGCACGCGAAACGGCGGCACCCGAAAGGGTGCCGCCGTTGTCTTTTCTGGTTGTGTACGGGGTTATGCGGTCGTGGTGGCGGACATGAGGGCCATGGTGGTGGCGCCGAGGGCTTCGAGTGCGTGTTCTGTGCGGGTGGAGCGTCGTGTATGCCCTGGGTGGTGGGGAGCGTTGGTGGCTTGCCGGC
>NZ_JBFTLC010000110.1:0-617 GCF_056396245.1 Arthrobacter sp. 05T423 | reverse complement strand
CTGTTCGGGCAGTTCTTTGACCACGGCGTGGATCAGACCGTCAAGAGCGGCGGCAACGTGTTCGTGMCGCTCCGGGACGACGATCCGCTGGTTGCAGGGCCGGACCACGTCTTCGGCAACGCCGATGACCTGCCCGCCAACCAGCGCTTCATGGTGCTGACGCGTGCGCAGAACCAGCCCGGCCCCGACGGCGTCCTGGGCACCGCGGACGACGTGCAGGAAGCCTCCAACACCGACTCCCCGTGGGTGGACCAGTCCCAGACGTATACGTCGCACCCGTCCCACCAGGTGTTCGTGCGCGAATACGTCAACAACACCGACGGCAAGCCGGTCTCCACGGGCAAGCTGCTCGGGGGAGAAGCAGGCACCAACGCAGCGAACGGCATGGCCACCTGGGCCACGGTCAAGGCCCAGGCAAGGACGCTGCTGGGCATCCAGCTGCTGGACAAGGACGTCCTGAACGTGCCGCAGCTCGCCGTCGACCCCTACGGCAAGTTCATTCCCGGTCCCGCCCGCGGCCTGCCGCAGTTCGTGACCGCCAGCGGACTCGTCGAGGCGAACCGCGCCGACAACGGCGGCCTTGGCACCCTGGTGCCGGCAGATGTCAAATACTTCGA
>NZ_JBFTLC010000109.1:0-622 GCF_056396245.1 Arthrobacter sp. 05T423 | reverse complement strand
CGGGCTTGTCCAGGTCCGAGGACCGGATCGCGCAGAACCACATCTGCTCGAAAATACGCTCCTGCTCGGCCCGGAAAATAGCCGGATCCGTATACAGATGCCCGCCCAGCGTCGGGATCAGGCTCGGAGTGGTTACCTCAACAGACAATTTGTTCTCCTAACAAACAGCAAACAACACGAATTACAAGAAGAGTTGGGGCTACAGCGCCGCGCCAGCACCGACAAGGGCAGGTTTGTCCGCCGTCATCAGTACTGCGGGTACGACGGCGGCTGCCGGCTTGGGTGCCGGCGTCGCCAGGCTCCTGCGCCACTTAGTGAACAGCCGAGGCTGGTTCATGCCCAGAACAGCAACGGGAACATCTTCCCGGTAGTACACGGCCAGCAGGCTGTGCTCGGCGGCATCCCCCGCCTCGACGTCGAGGCGGTCGTAGCCGGCGGAGTGGCCGGCGAACTGGATCTTCACCCCGTGCTGGTCGGACCAGAAATACGGCGGCTTCAACGGCTGCGCCGGGGAATCACTGTCCAGCAGCGCCTGCACCGCCAGCGCCGCCCGCTCCAAAGCACCCGTCCAGTGCTCCACCCGCCGGTGCCGATCCACCGCAGCATCAAACCAGGCAGCACA
>NZ_JBFTLC010000108.1:0-627 GCF_056396245.1 Arthrobacter sp. 05T423 | reverse complement strand
CGGGCTTGTCCAGGTCCGAGGACCGGATCGCGCAGAACCACATCTGCTCGAAAATACGCTCCTGCTCGGCCCGGAAAATAGCCGGATCCGTATACAGATGCCCGCCCAGCGTCGGGATCAGGCTCGGAGTGGTTACCTCAACAGACAATGTTCCTCCTCAGAACAGCACCCATGGGTGGGTAGAAAATTGTGTGTCATGAACTCAGTTGTTGGCGCCATTTCCTGGTGCCTTGGGTTCGTCTAGGGCACGGTTGACGCGACGGGTACGACGGCGGCTGCCGGCTTGGGTGCCGGCGTTGCCAGGCTCCTGCGCCATTTTGTAAACAGCCGCGGCTGGTTCATGCCCAGGACAGCGACCGCATCCTCGCCCCGGTAATAAACAGCGAGGAAATTGTGTTCCTGCGGATCGCCGGTCTCGATCTCCACACGGTCGTAGCCGGCGGAGTGGCCGGCGAACTGGATCTTCACCCCGTGCTGATCGGACCAGAAATACGGCGGCTTCAACGGCTGCGCCGGGGAATCACTGTCCAGCAGCGCCTGCACCGCCAGCGCCGCCCGCTCCAAAGCACCCGTCCAGTGCTCCACCCGCCGGTGCCGATCCACCGCAGCATCAAACCAGGCAGCACA
>NZ_JBFTLC010000107.1:0-636 GCF_056396245.1 Arthrobacter sp. 05T423 | reverse complement strand
GGCCGCCGAAGGCATCCGCACCATCTCCTCRCAGCTGCGCACCATGGCCGACGCSCCKGACCAGCAGGGGGTGGCCGCGGACCTGATCCGGCAGGCCGCCGACCGCTCCGAATCGGTCGCTTCCTGGCTGGACAACCGGGATCCGGGCTCGCTGCTGAACGARGTCAAGTCCTTCGCCCGCCASCGSCCCGGCACCTTCCTGCTCCTCGCGGCAGGCGCAGGACTCGTGGCCGGACGACTGGGCCGCAGCCTGCAGGCCGGCGCCCCCGAAACCGGCACCGCAACAGGCGCCCCCACGGCAACCGCAACCGGCTTCACGCCCTCCCAGCCAGCCAGGCTTGCCGCGACGGAGAGCACCGTCACGGCTGGCGCAGGCGAGCCGAGCATCTACCGTACAGGACCTGTATCCACGCAGTCACTTCCCACCGGGTCATCGGCCGGAGCGCTGCGGGACATTGACGATCCCTACGTTGGGGCCGGAGCCGTTGAGGGTGGGGGGCGTCCCCTGTGAGCAGCCAGATACCCGATGCCCCGCATACGGCCGCGCACGTCAAGGCCGACACCACCTCCCTCGGTGACCTCCTCGGCGAGGTCACCCGGGACCTGTCCACCCTGATCCGGCAGGAAATCGAACTC
>NZ_JBFTLC010000106.1:0-679 GCF_056396245.1 Arthrobacter sp. 05T423 | reverse complement strand
GCAAGCCGGCGCTGGTCCGGTTCGAGAACCACCTGGACGAGAACCCGATGAACCTGGACCGCCAGGACTTCGGCTCGCCGGACTGGTCGTTCCTGACCCACCTCCACAACGGCCACACCGCACCGGAGTCCGATGGCAACCCGCACTACACCATGGTGAGCGGGCCGAAGTACGAGGGCTACCTGCCAAAGACCTACTGCGACAACCTCTACCTGAACTGGCCGGCGGGCAATGATGACCGCGAGAAGCAGAGCTTCTTCTGGTTCCACGACCACCGGATGGACCACACCGGATCCAACGTCTACAAGGGCTTGGTGGGCCTCTACCCGATCTATGACCCCAAGAACGGCATGGACATGGGCGATGAGACCAAGGGCCTGCGGCTTCCCGGTGTCCGCAAGGACAACCCGGACGGCTCCTTCGACGTCGACTACGACATCCCGCTGGCCTTCTACGATTGCCGGCTGGACGACGGCGTCACCATGCACAAGGACATCCACGATGCCCAGAAGGAGTTCCCCGACGCCAAGAACCCGGCCAAGCATCCGGAATGGTGGGGCAAGACCTTCTACAAGCACTTCCCCAACCACGGGTTCGTGGGCGACATCTTCACCGTGAACGGCACCGCCTACCCGGTGATGGAGGTGAAGCGGCGCAAGTACCGCTTCCGGTTCCTGGA
>NZ_JBFTLC010000105.1:0-679 GCF_056396245.1 Arthrobacter sp. 05T423 | reverse complement strand
GCAAGCCGGCGCTGGTCCGGTTCGAGAACCACCTGGACGAGAACCCGATGAACCTGGACCGCCAGGACTTCGGCTCGCCGGACTGGTCGTTCCTGACCCACCTCCACAACGGCCACACCGCACCGGAGTCCGATGGCAACCCGCACTACTCGATGGTGGCCGGGCCGAAGCTCCCGGGCTACCTGCCAAAGACCTACTGCGACAACCTCTACCTGAACTGGCCGGCGGGCAATGATGACCGCGAGAAGCAGAGCTTCTTCTGGTTCCACGACCACCGGATGGACCACACCGGATCCAACGTCTACAAGGGCATGGTGGGCCTCTACCCCATCTACGACCCGAAGGACGGCATGGACATGGGCGATGAGCGCCAGGGCCTGAAGCTCCCGGGTGTCCGCACCAACAACCCGGACGGCTCCTTCGACGTCGACTACGACATCCCGCTGGCCTTCTACGATTGCCGGCTGGACGACGGCGTCACCATGCACAAGGACATCCACGATGCCCAGAACGAATTCCCCGACGCCAAAAACCCGGCCAAGCATCCGGAATGGTGGGGCAAGACCTTCTACAAGCACTTCCCCAACCACGGGTTCGTGGGCGACATCTTCACCGTGAACGGCACCGCCTACCCGGTGATGGAGGTGAAGCGGCGCAAGTACCGCTTCCGGTTCCTGGA
>NZ_JBFTLC010000104.1:0-691 GCF_056396245.1 Arthrobacter sp. 05T423 | reverse complement strand
AGGGCGTGATCCGCGTGTTCAATATCCCCGCAATGACCTGGACCCTCACCGCCGTCCTGCTGGCCGGCGGCGGCTACCACCTCTGGCAGGCGGTACGGTCGCCCCACCCCACCGACCGGGTCAACAACAGCCTCCACACCCTCATGAACGCCCTGATGGCAGCCATGCTCTGGAACCTCGCACCATCAACCCTGCTCGCCCAGATCGCYCTCCTCGCCGGCGCGGCACTCTGGTTCATCATCCAGGCCCTCGCCCGCCCCGAATTCAAAMTCCTCTGCACCGGCACCCACGGCCGGATCAAATGCGCCTACCACGCCCTCACCATGGCAGCAGCAGCCCTCATGATCACCATGATGACCCACCCCGCCGGCCACGGAACCGACCCCGCCGGCCAGACATCCATGCCGATGCCGATGCCGGCCAGCCACCACGCGATGACAACCACACCCCACACCACCGCAACAGCGGCAACGCCAGCATTCGGCCACCCGCCCGCCCCGGGCATCCTGCTGACAGTACTCTTCGGAACAGCAGCACTGGTCTTCCTGATCCTCCTCCTCCGCGGCCGGCAAGCCACCAACGCTCCCCACCACCCAGGGCATACACGACGCTCCACCCGCACAGAACACGCACTCGAAGCCCTCGGCGCCACCACCATGGCCCTCATGTCCGCCACCACGACCGCATAACC
>NZ_JBFTLC010000103.1:0-722 GCF_056396245.1 Arthrobacter sp. 05T423 | reverse complement strand
GTCTTCTGTTCCGGCGAGGTCAGCTTCAGGATGAGCATGTGCTCGGCGAGCCAGCCCTCATCATGGGCCATGACCGAGGCGATGCGCAGGGCGTAGCATTTCTTGCCCAGCAGCGCGTTTCCGCCGTAGCCGGAGCCGAAGGACCAGATGGAGCGCTCTTCGGGGAAGTGCACGATCCACTTGTCCGGGTTGCAGGGCCACGGGACGTCGGCCTGGCCGGCTTCCAGCGGAGCACCCAGGGAGTGCAGGGCCGGAACGAAGAAGGCGTTGGTTTCGGTGATCCGGTTCAGGACGTCCGTGCCGATGCGGGCCATGATGCGCATGGAGGCGACCACGTAGGCGGAGTCGGTAATCTCGACGCCGAACTTGGGGTCCTCGGCGTCAAGGTGGCCCATGACGAACGGGATGACGTACATGGTGCGGCCGCGCATGGAGCCGGAGAACAGCCCGCGCAGCTTCTCCTTCATCTCCGCCGGGGCCATCCAGTTGTTGGTGAAGCCTGCGTCATGCTCCTTCTCGGAGCAGATGAAGGTCTGCTCTTCAACCCGGGCCACGTCGGCAGGATCCGAGAATGCTGCGAAGGAGTTGGGGAACAGGTCCTGGTTCAACCGCTTCAGGGTGCCGGCCGCGACGAGTTCGTCAGTGAGGCGGGTGTTTTCTTCCTCTGAGCCGTCGACCCAGTGAATCCGGTCCGGCTGGGTAAGCCCAGCGACCTCTTCAAC
>NZ_JBFTLC010000102.1:0-728 GCF_056396245.1 Arthrobacter sp. 05T423 | reverse complement strand
CTTGCCGGCGCGGGTGCCGGATTGTTTGAGTTCGGCTTTGGCGAGTTCGATTTCCTGCCGGATCAGGGTGGACAGGTCCCGGGTKACCTCGCCGAGGAGGTCACCGAGGGAGGTGGTGTCGGCCTTGACGTGCGCGGCCGTATGCGGGGTCTCGGGTATCTGGCTGCTCACAGAGGACGCCCCCCACCCTCAGTGTCATCAGTATCCMGCCGCGTCGGCTCGCCATACTCTGGCTCGTCATACGCCGGCTCACCGATCGCCGGCTCGCCGTAGGCGGGTTGGCCATAGGCGGGTTGTCCCGTGGCGGGTTCGCCGTAAGCCGGCTCTCCGATCGCCGGTGCGCCGTACGCCGGCTGGCCGGTGGGCTGTTCTCCATAAATGGGTTCACCGTAGGCCGGCTGCGTGTAGGCAGGCTCGCCCAGTTCGGCGTGGTCATAGAGCGGTGCTCCGACCCCGGCATCCAGGCTGCCTTCGGTTGCCGGCGGCTGCGCGGGATACGGGGGCACGGCGCCGGCTGTTGATCCGTAGCCTGTTGCGGTGCCGGTTTCGGGGGCGCCGGCCTGCAGGCTGCGGCCCAGTCGTCCGGCCACGAGTCCTGCGCCTGCCGCGAGGAGCAGGAAGGTGCCGGGCCGCTGGCGGGCGAAGGACTTGACCTCGTTCAGCAGCGAGCCCGGATCCCGGTTGTCCAGCCAGGAAGCGACCGATTCGGAGCGGTCGGCGGCCTGCCG
>NZ_JBFTLC010000101.1:0-747 GCF_056396245.1 Arthrobacter sp. 05T423 | reverse complement strand
CTCCACACCACGCTCGAAAACAGGCTCTAAGCACTAAGACACAGCGGCGTCGACCGCGGCACCGCCATCATCCGCCGCTACCCAACCCAACCACAAGGCCGTTTTCTCAATTCCACAACGCCGCGGAGCGGCTCCGCAGCTCGAAACCCCGGTGCCTCAAAACGCTAGGGTTTCGAGACGGAACAGGCAGTTGCAGTTGACCCCCGTTCAGCGCGCATGCTTACCGTGCGGGGTAAACGTGCATTGCCGTATTGATCGGGATCCGGGTGCCGCGGTCGAATGTGTAGAGCGGTGAGCAACCGGCTTAAGGGCGTGAGCCTGCGGGATCTCGAACTATCTGATCACGGGATCAACTGTGGACCGGCTGAATTTAAGGCAATCAACCATCCCGCGACTTCTGTGCCTGCTTGACGTATCTGATCCTTCCTCCCAGGAGGCCGGCACCCAAAGCGCGAACTTGCCAACTGACAATGATCCGCCCGAGGGCCTTAGCTCTGCTTCGAAGTCACCGTGCAGTCCCGGTGTCAGTGGGAGAAGTCTGCTGAGATCTCGGCGAGTGTGCGGCCCTTCGTCTCGGGCGCGAGCCGTTGCGAGAGGACTGCGCCGAGTAATGCGACGGCGGCGGCTACGACCATGGTTGGGCCCATGCCGATGTTGCTGATCGCCCATGGCAGGGCGAAGGTGCCGAGTGCGGCTCCGATGCGGCTGAAGGCCGCGGCGAAGCCCGTGCCGATGCCGCGCAGGTGG
>NZ_JBFTLC010000100.1:0-788 GCF_056396245.1 Arthrobacter sp. 05T423 | reverse complement strand
GGCCCGGGGTGGTGGGAGTTACCGGTGCAGGGTTATTTGGTGGTTCCGGTGCGCTGGGTGCCGGTGAAGTCGAAGCCGATGGTGGAGGACAGGCCCTGGAAGGTGTTCGGCGCGCTGGACGGGAACGAGGTGGTGACCTTCAGGTTATCGGTCTTGCCCGCGGTCACGGCGGTGAGGTTGGCCAGGGCGGTGTTCGCGCCGATGATCGGGGTGGCGGCCAGCACGGTGGTCTTGGTGCTGCCGGCCGGGCAGGTGTACGGGGCGGCGGTCCCGGCCCAGGCGCTGGTGCAGTTTTCGATGGTCAGCTGCAGCCCGTTGGCCGGGTCGGTGGTCAGCAACGACCCGGTCGCACCGGCGGAGGTGGTCAGGGTGACGGCGTTCAGGTCCGAGTTGCCCGTGTTGGACAGCGTGACCAGCTTCTCGACCTTGTCACCGGGCAGCAGCCCCGCGACCGGGACGTTCAGGGTGTTCGCCGCGCCGGAGCCCAGGGCGATCACGGTGGTCCCTGCGGTGGTGACCTGGGAGGCGGAGGTCGTGGACGTGAACGCACCATAGGTGCCCATGCCGGCCACCGCAGCGGCGGTACCGACCAGCGCCACGGACGCGAGGATCTTACCGGTCGTGGTCTTCATGCTGATACCCATGGCACTTGTTTCCTTTCGGGGAAGCCCACCCCCAGTGGGCCGGCCGCAAACCTTTTCCAGCCCTGTTTGGCTGACAGGAACGACTTTGCCCGGCCACCATCAAGAACCCAGGCTGGGAACCGTCAAGATCCCATCAAGACTTGA
>NZ_JBFTLC010000099.1:0-801 GCF_056396245.1 Arthrobacter sp. 05T423 | reverse complement strand
TGATGATTGTAGTGATGGAGCCAGTCGGCGAATGCGGCAACACGCTCGCTTTCTGACGCATAGGGCTTCGCGTAGGCCCATTCATCGAGCATGGTGCGGTTGTATCGCTCAACTTTGCCGTTTGTCTGCGGCCTGTAGGGCGGGTGCGTTTGTGCTTGATTTCCCTGCCCAGGGCGTCTTTGAAGGCGTGGGAGCGGTAGCAGGATCCGTTGTCGGTCAGGACGCGTTTGACGGTGATTCCGCAGGATTCGAAGTAGGCGTTGGCGCGTTCCCAGAAGCCGGCGGCGGTGTCCTTTTTCTCATCGGTCAGGATCTCGGTGTAAGCGAGCCGGGAATGGTCATCGACGGCGTTATGGAGGAAAGCGTAGCCCGGTCGACGGTTCGCCGTGGTGCCGGTCTTGTTGCGGTTTCCGGCGGCCCTGCCGATGCTCCGGTGTCCGCCGCCGTCAGGGATGCGTCCGAGTTTCTTGATGTCGACGTGGACCAGGTCACCAGGGCTTTGGTGCTCGTAGCGGCGGATCACCCTCCGGTGGCACGGTCGAGCCAGGACAGCCGGGCCAGCCCGAACCTGGACAGGACCCGGTGCACCGTGGAGGSATGGATGCCCAGCAGAAAGCCGATCCTGGCCGGCCCCCACCGGCGGTTGACCCTGATCGCAATGATCCGCCGCTCCCGCCGCACCGGCGTCCGCTGCGGGGAGCTGACGGGCCGGCTGGAACGGTCCTGCATCCCGTCCTCACCGTGGTCCCGGTAGCGGGCGGCCCAGCGCGCCGCTGTCGTAACCGACACCTGGAACCGTTC
>NZ_JBFTLC010000098.1:0-895 GCF_056396245.1 Arthrobacter sp. 05T423 | reverse complement strand
CGGCAACCCCGCCGGTTACACCGGCGCCCGACGCCGACACGGTCGCCTCGGCAGATTTCGCCAGCCAGCCTCCCGGCACCTACGACGACGAAATGCTGGACGCGCACTTCATCGCCGGTGACGGCCGCGTCAACGAGAACATCGGCCTGACCACGATCCACCAGATCTTCCACTCCGAGCACGACCGGCTGGTGGACGATTTCAAGAACACCCTGACCAACGACACCTCGGTCACCGGCGTAGCCGCCCTGGCCGAGTGGAAGTCGGCCTCCGGGACCACCGACGGATGGAACGGTGAGCGCCTCTTCCAGGCCGCCCGTTTCGTCACCGAGATGGAATACCAGCACCTGGTGTTCGAGGAGTTCGCCCGCAAGGTCCAGCCCGCTATCCAGCCGTTCCACGTCTACCACTCGGACACCAATGGAGCTATCCATGCCGAGTTCGCGCACGCGGTGTACCGGTTCGGCCACTCGATGCTGACCGAGACCATCGCCCGCACCAACCCGGATGGAAGTGACAACTCAATCCCGTTGCTGAACGGCTTCCTTAACCCGCCCTCGTACAGGGACGGCGGCACGGCTGGCGAACTCACCTCCGAGCAGGCCGCGGGAGCCGTCGTCATGGGCATGAGCGACCAGACGGGCAATGAGCTCGACGAGTTCGTTACGGACACGCTCCGCAACAACCTGCTGGGCCTGCCGCTGGACCTCGCGACGATCAACATGACCCGTGCCCGTGAAGCCGGTGTCCCGCCGCTGAACGAGGTGCGCCGCCAGCTCCACGACTCCACCGGCGACGGACAGCTTGCCCCGTACACCAGCTGGGCTGACTACGGGCAGAACATCAAGCACCCCGAGTCGCTGATCAACTTCGTGGCCGCGTACGGCACCTACCC
>NZ_JBFTLC010000097.1:0-895 GCF_056396245.1 Arthrobacter sp. 05T423 | reverse complement strand
CGGCAACCCCGCCGGTTACACCGGCGCCCGACGCCGACACGGTCGCCTCGGCAGATTTCGCCAGCCAGCCTCCCGGCACCTACGACGACGAAATGCTGGACGCGCACTTCATCGCCGGTGACGGCCGCGTCAACGAGAACATCGGCCTGTCCACGATCCACCAGATCTTCCACTCCGAGCACGACCGGCTGGTGGACGATTTCAAGAAGACCCTGACCAACGACACCTCGGTCACCGGCGTAGCGGCCCTGGCCGAGTGGAAGTCGGCCCTGGGGACCACCGACGGCTGGAACGGTGAGCGCCTCTTCCAGGCCGCCCGTTTCGTCACCGAGATGGAATACCAGCACCTGGTGTTCGAGGAGTTCGCCCGCAAGGTCCAGCCCGCGATCCAGCCGTTCCACGTCTACCACTCGGACATCAACCCGGCCATCCACGCCGAGTTCGCGCACGCGGTGTACCGGTTCGGCCACTCGATGCTGACCGAGACCATCGCCCGCACCAACCCGGATGGAAGTGACAACTCCATCCCGTTGCTGAACGGCTTCCTTAACCCGCCCTCGTACACCAACGACGGCCATGGCGGACAGCTCACCTCCGAGCAGGCCGCGGGAGCCGTCGTCATGGGCATGAGCGACCAGACGGGCAACGAGCTCGACGAGTTCGTTACGGACACCCTCCGCAACAACCTGCTGGGCCTGCCGCTGGACCTCGCGACGATCAACATGACCCGTGCCCGCGAAGCCGGCGTCCCGCCGCTGAACGAGGTGCGCCGCCAGCTCCACGACTCCACCGGCGACGGACAGCTTGCCCCGTACACCAGCTGGGCTGACTACGGGCAGAACATCAAGCACCCCGAGTCGCTGATCAACTTCGTGGCCGCGTACGGCACCTACCC
>NZ_JBFTLC010000096.1:0-917 GCF_056396245.1 Arthrobacter sp. 05T423 | reverse complement strand
CCCATTTCGTACCCGTAGGCGGGGTCGTAGGTGACCACGGCGGGGTTGGTGGAGGCCAGCAGCGGGGAGTGTCCGTCGGCGTGCTGGAGGCCTTCGCCGGTGAGGGTGGTCCGTCCTGCGGTGGCGCCGATGATGAAGCCGCGGCTCATTTGGTCGGCGGCGGCCCAGAAGGCGTCGCCGGTGCGCTGGAAGCCGAACATGGAGTAGAACACGTAGACCGGGACCAGCGGCACGCCGTGGGTGGCGTAGGCGGTGCCGGCGGCGGTGAAGGCTGCGACGGCGCCGGCTTCGTTGATGCCGGGGTGGATCAGCTGGCCCTGCGCGGATTCCTTGTAGGCCAGGACCAGGTCCCGGTCCACGGACAGGTAGTTCTGGCCGCCCGGGTTGTAAATCTTGGCAGTGGGGAAGAACGCGTCCATGCCGAAGGTCCGCGACTCGTCAGGCACGATGGGGACAATACGGTGCCCGAACTTCTTGTCGCGGAGCAGGTCCTTGAGCAGGCGGACGAACGCCATGGTGGTGGCGGCCTGCTGCTTGCCCGAACCGCGCTTGGCGACGTCGAACGTCTTAGGCTCCGGCATCTCCACCGCCCCGTGGCCGGAACGACGTTCGGGTACGGAGCCGCCCAGTGCCTTTCGTCGGTCCAGGAGGTAGGCGATCTCGGGTGCGTCGGGACCGGGGTGGAAATACGGAGGGCGGTAAGGATCCTCTTCGAGCTTGGCGTCGGAAATGGGAATTCTCAGGTAATCCCTGAATTCCTTGAGGTCCTCGAGGGTGAGTTTTTTCATCTGGTGGGTGGCGTTGCGGCCTTCGAAGTGCGGGCCCAGGCCGTAGCCCTTGACCGTTTTGGCCAGGATCACGGTGGGTTTGCCCTTGAATTCGGTCGCGGCCTTGTACGCGGCGTAGACCTTGCGGTA
>NZ_JBFTLC010000095.1:0-917 GCF_056396245.1 Arthrobacter sp. 05T423 | reverse complement strand
CCCATTTCGTACCCGTAGGCGGGGTCGTAGGTGACCACGGCGGGGTTGGTGGAGGCCAGCAGCGGGGAGTGTCCGTCGGCGTGCTGGAGGCCTTCGCCGGTGAGGGTGGTCCGTCCTGCGGTGGCGCCGATGATGAAGCCGCGGCTCATCTGGTCGGCGGCGGCCCAGAAGGCGTCGCCGGTGCGCTGGAAGCCGAACATGGAGTAGAACACGTAGACCGGGACCAGCGGCACGCCGTGGGTGGCGTACGCGGTGCCGGCGGCGGTGAACGCTGCCACGGCGCCGGCTTCGTTGATGCCGGGGTGGATCAGCTGGCCCTGCGCGGATTCCTTGTAGGCCAGGACCAGGTCCCGGTCCACGGACAGGTAGTTCTGGCCCTTGGGGTTGTAGATCTTCGCCGTCGGGAAGAACGCGTCCATGCCGAACGTGCGCGCCTCATCCGGGATGATCGGCGCGATGTGCTTGCCGAAGCTCTTGTCCCGCATGAGGTCCTTGAGCAGGCGGACGAACGCCATGGTGGTGGCGGCCTGCTGCTTGCCCGAACCGCGCTTGGCGACCTCGTAGGACTTCGCCTCGGGCAGTTCGATGTCCGAGTGCTTCGAGCGCCGTTCCGGAACGGAACCGCCCAGGGCAGCGCGGCGTTCCAGCAGATACTTGATCTCCGGCGCGTCCGTGCCCGGGTGGTAATACGGCGGACGGTACGCGTCCTTTTCCAGCTGCTCATCCGTGACCGGGATCCGCAGGTGGTCGCGGAACTTCTTGAGGTCGTCGAGGGTGAGTTTTTTCATCTGGTGGGTGGCGTTGCGGCCTTCGAAGTGCGGGCCCAGGCCGTAGCCCTTGACCGTTTTGGCCAGGATCACGGTGGGTTTGCCCTTGAATTCGGTCGCGGCCTTGTACGCGGCGTAGACCTTGCGGTA
>NZ_JBFTLC010000094.1:0-999 GCF_056396245.1 Arthrobacter sp. 05T423 | reverse complement strand
TCGAAGTATTTGACATCTGCCGGCACCAGKGTGCCAAGGCCGCCGTTGTCGGCGCGGTTCGCCTCGACGAGTCCGCTGGCGGTCACGAACTGCGGCAGGCCGCGGGCGGGACCGGGAATGAACTTGCCGTAGGGGTCGACGGCGAGCTGGGGCACGTTCAGGACGTCCTTGTCCAGCAGTTGGATGCCGAGCAGGGTCTTGGCCTGTTCCTTGACGTTGGCCCAGTTGGCCATGCCGTTTGCCGCCTTGGTTCCGGCTGTTCCGCCGAGCAGCTTGCCTGTGGAGACCGGCTTGCCGTCGGTGTTGTTGACGTATTCGCGCACGAAGACCTGGTGGGACGGGTGCGACGTATACGTCTGGGACTGGTCCACGTACGGGGAGTCGGTGTTGGAGGCATCCTGCACGTCGTCCGCGGTGCCCAGGACGCCGTCGGGGCCGGGCTGGTTCTGCGCACGCGTCAGCACCATGAAGCGCTGGTTGGCGGGCAGGTCATCGGCGTTGCCGAAGACGTGGTCCGGCCCTGCAACCAGCGGATCGTCGKCSCGGAGCGGCACGAACACGTTGCCGCCGCTCTTGACGGTCTGATCCACGCCGTGGTCAAAGAACTGCCCGAACAGCGTGAACATCGAGTTGTAGGGTGGCGAAAGCCCGACGTCGGTGGTGACGTTCGGGATGAAGAGAGTGTTGTGCGACGGCACGCAGCCGGCCGGAACGCCCACTACCGGCGGGGTTGCCAGCGGATCCGGGTCGGTGGTGCAGGGGTGAACGCCYRSRTCGCCCTGGGTGCGGACCGGGAACCCCGCGGCAGCCACGGCTGCAGGGTTGGTGGAGGTCTGGTCCACKATCAGGTTGCTGATGTCGCGCGGCTTGCTGTCGAAAACGTTCCCGCTCTTCTGCTTGTAAGAGGTGGGGCCGGCGGGACCGAAACCGGCGGGCACGGGGTCTGCATCGTTGAAGACCGGCGTGGTGTAGCGGGGGAACTTCTGATCAGCGGCGCCG
>NZ_JBFTLC010000093.1:0-1140 GCF_056396245.1 Arthrobacter sp. 05T423 | reverse complement strand
ATTGTCTGTTGAGGTAACCACTCCGAGCCTGATCCCGACGCTGGGCGGGCATCTGTATACGGATCCGGCTATTTTCCGGGCCGAGCAGGAGCGTATTTTCGAGCAGATGTGGTTCTGCGCGATCCGGTCCTCGGACCTGGACAAGCCCGGGGCGTGGCAGACGGTGCAGGTGGGCCGGGAATCGGTGTTGATTTCCCGGACCCGCAAGGGTGAGATCCGGGCGTTTTACAACGTCTGCCGGCACCGTGGCGTGAAGCTGTGCATGGAGGAAAAGGGCGAAGCGGCCCGGAACTTCCAGTGCCCCTACCACGCCTGGACGTATGACTTCGAGGGCAAGCTGATCGCGGCCCCGAACCTGACCAAGATGCCGGACATCGACCGTGACGAGTACGGCCTGTCCAAGGTCCACATCCGCGAGTACCTGGGCTATGTCTGGGTGTGCCTGGCCGAGGAACCGCCGTCCTTCGAGGAAGACGTGATGGGCGCGATCGAGGAGCGCCTGGGCAACGTGCACGCGATCGACGGGTACGACGTGGCCAACCTGTCCGTGGGACGGCGGATCCGCTATGACGTGAAGGCGAACTGGAAGCTCATCATTGAGAACTTCATGGAGTGYTACCACTGCGCCACGATCCACCCGGAGCTGACCGAGGTGCTGCCGGAGTTCGCCGACGGCCTGGCCGCGCAGTACTTTGTGGGTCACGGKGCGGAGTTCGGTGAGGACATCAAGGGCTTCACCGTGGACGGCTCYGAGGGCCTGGATGTGATTCCGGGCGTGGGCGAGGACCAGGACCGGCGTTATTATGCGATCACGATCAAGCCGACCGTGTTCGTGAACCTGGTCCCGGACCACGTGATCATCCACCGGATGTTCCCGATGTCCGCTGACCACACGATCGTTGAGTGCGACTGGCTGTACCTGCCCTCCGTCGTCGAGTCCGGCAAGGACGTCACGGCGTCGGTGGAGCTGTTCCACCGGGTGAACATGCAGGACTTCGACGCGTGCGAACGCTGCCAGCCGGGCATGGGCTCCAAGTCCTACGCCAAGGGCGGCGTGCTGGTTCCGAGCGAGCACCACATCGGCGCGTTCCACGACTGGATCCACGAACTGGTCGGCGACGTCCCGCCCACAGGAGAAGC
>NZ_JBFTLC010000092.1:0-1192 GCF_056396245.1 Arthrobacter sp. 05T423 | reverse complement strand
GGGCCGCCGCCGCGCTGGCTGTTGCCCTCCTGATGGTCCTGCTGGTGGGCTGCGTCTCCACGACGGGCCCTTCGACGCCGTCCACCCACTACTACGTGAGTGCCGTGGGAAGCGACACCAACTCCGGGACGTCCCCGGATTCGCCATGGCAGTCCCTGATGAAAATCAACGAAACGGCCTTCAACGCCGGCGATACTATCAGTTTCCGCARGGGTGACGAGTGGATCGGCAACGTCCAGCTGGACGAGAGCGGAACGCCGGCGTCGGCCATCAAACTGAACAGCTACGGAAACGGGAACATCCCAACGATAACCAGCGGGGAAGGCGGAAACTGCTTCCGGCTGAACGGCAGCTACATYGAAGTGGACGGGCTCCGCGCCACCAGCTGCGGCTACGCGGGCTTCAACGTCTACGGCGACCACGTGGTRGTGAAGAATTCCGAGGCCTCCGASAACACCGCCGGCATCAAGGTAGGCACGGGCTCCGACTTCGGAAACTACTCGAACAACGTCCTGACCGACAACAACGTCATGAACGTCAAYACCCCGGGAACGARGTGYGGCACAGCSCAGGCAGCCAACTGCACGGACGATTCCGGTGCGTTCGGCGTGCTGATCAACGGCAACGACAACGAGTTCTCCGGCAACACCGTCACCGGTTCCACGGCCGCATCCTATGACTTCAGCCGGGACGGAAGCGCCTTTGAGATCTACAACGGCAGCCGCAACAACATCCACCACAACAAGGCCATCGACAACAACGTGTTTTCTGAAATCGGGCGCTCCGACCAACCCGCCGACGGCAATGTTTTCCGGTACAACCTGATCCGGGCCTCGTGCGGCGCGGAATGCGCCGAGGCCCAGGGCCTGATCATTCGCGGCCCGGACACAAAGTTCGGCCCCACGAACAGCACCACCTTCGAATTCAACACGGTGTGGCTCAACGGCAGCCATTCCCGCGGTGTGGTCTGCCACGCGCTCTGCCCCTCCTCGACCGTGATCCGGGCCAACATCCTGGTGGCCGTGCGTGACGCCCTGTGGATGGACGGGTCCGGCTGGACGGAGCAGTCCAACGTCGTCAACGGCCCCAGCAACGTCCCGCTGGACAACAGTTCGACGACCGCATCCGCCCAGTTCGTGAATCCCCCCGACGATCTCCACCTCACCAGCGGCAGCCCGGCCATAGACCGCGG
>NZ_JBFTLC010000091.1:0-1254 GCF_056396245.1 Arthrobacter sp. 05T423 | reverse complement strand
CCAGCTGCACGCCAGCTCGGACATCCCCTCGCTCAACGCGATCACGGACCCGAACGCGGCGCCGTTCGACACGTCGGTGCCGGACATCTACCGGTACGCGACCTGGAAGCAGGACTTCGAAAAGAACGGCCCGAAGAACTTCCAAATGATGTGGCTCTCGAGCGACCACACCGGCGGCACCGCCGGCCCGGAAGCCCAGGTCGTCGACAACGACCTCGCCGTCGGCAAGATCGTCGACGAGATCTCACACTCCCGGTACTGGAAGGACTCCGCGATCTTCATCGCCGAGGACGACAGCCAGAACGGCGCCGACCACGTCGACGGCCACCGCGCCCCGGTCCAGGTCATCAGCCCGTACGCGGTGCACGGCCGGACCGTCAGCACCTTCTACTCCCAGATCAACATGATCCGGACCATCCAGCAGATCCTCGGCGCCCAGCCCCTGAACCAAAAGGTCGCCGCGGCCACCCCAATGATCGACGCCTTCACCAACAAAGCCGACCTCACGCCGTACACGGCGGTCCCGAACCAGGTCCCGCTGACCGAGGGCGTCAAGACCGCCCCCGCCTGCGGCCCCGACACGCTCGGCCAAACCGGTGCCGCCGCCGCGGCGGTGAACAACGCCGCAGCCAAAGCCGTGGGCGTCCCGGCCCCGATGCAGGACACCGCCGAACAGTGGGACGACTGGTCCCAGCAGCAGCACCTGACCGGCAACGGCGCGAAGGAAGACTACGCGAACCCCTACCTGTTCAACCGCTGGACCTGGTACCAGACCCACAACTGGTCTTCCCCGTACCCCGGAGACGCCAAGATCTACGGCCCCAACAACGTGCCCGGTATCCCCGCCGGCTCGGCCAACCACGACGACGACTGACCGACCCCTGACCGGTGCCCCCGACCACAGACACCCCGCCATGCGCCGGACCCGACAGAGAACCCCGCACGGGCCCGGCGCATGCCGGCCAAGCAGCACCCCCGCCAGGTAATACCCGTTACCCCCGGGGCCCCGCGTCGATTTACGACGGCGGGCCACCCCTCCTTGCCACCAGGAACGATCGGATACCCCATGCCTTATCCAGCACCACGATTCACCGGCAAAAGAGTAGCGGCTGCGGCCGGCGTTGCCGCCCTGGCTGCCTCGGCCCTGACCGCCGGACTGGTGGGCGTCGCCGCAGGCCCGGCCTCCGCCGTCGAAAGCCACGAGTCCACCACCACACCGATCAAACATGTGGTGGTGATCTTCCAGGAGAACGT
>NZ_JBFTLC010000090.1:0-1398 GCF_056396245.1 Arthrobacter sp. 05T423 | reverse complement strand
GCCGAGGACAAGGGCTACCACAAGAGCCTGAAGCCGCGGCAGATCCAGATGATCGCCATCGGCGGCGCGATCGGAACCGGCCTGTTCCTCGGCGCCGGCGGCCGGCTCAACGCCGCCGGGCCGTCCCTGGTCATCGCCTACGCCGTCTGCGGCTTCTTCGCCTTCCTGATCCTGCGCGCCCTCGGCGAACTCGTCCTGCACCGGCCCTCCTCCGGCTCCTTCGTCTCCTACGCCCGCGAATTCTTCGGCGAAAAGGCAGCCTTCGTCTCCGGCTGGTTCTACTGGATCAACTGGGCCACCACCACCATCGTGGACATCACCGCCGCCGCGCTCTACATGAACTTCTTCGGCCACTACGTCCCTTGGATGGCCGACGTYCCGCAATGGGCCTGGGCCCTGACCGCCCTCATCGTCGTCCTCGGCCTGAACCTCGTCTCCGTCAAGGTCTTCGGCGAAATGGAATTCTGGTTCGCCATCATCAAGGTCGCCGCCCTCGTCGCGTTCCTGCTCATCGGCACCTACTTCGTCATCTTCGGCACCCCCGTCCCCGGCCAGGAAACCGGCTTCAGCCTCATCACCGACAACGGCGGGATCTTCCCCAACGGCATCCTGCCCATGATCATCCTCATGCAAGGCGTCCTGTTCGCCTACGCCTCCATCGAACTCGTCGGCACCGCCGCCGGCGAAACCGAAAACCCCGAAAAGATCATGCCCAAGGCCATCAACTCCGTCGTCTTCCGCATCGCCGTGTTCTACGTCGGATCCGTCATCCTCCTGGCCCTGCTGCTGCCCTTCACCTCCTACCAAAAAGGCGTCAGCCCCTTCGTGACCTTCTTCGGCTCCATCGGCATCCAGGGCGTGGACGTCATCATGAACCTCGTCGTCCTCACCGCCGCCCTGTCCTCCCTGAACGCCGGCCTCTACTCCACCGGCCGGATCCTGCGCTCCATGTCCGTCGCCGGCTCCGCCCCCAAGTTCGCCCAGCGCATGAACAAAGCCGGCGTCCCCTACGGCGGCATCGCCATCACCGCCGGCGTCTCCCTGCTCGGGGTCCCGCTGAACTACCTCGTCCCCTCACAAGCCTTCGAGATCGTCCTGAACATCGCYTCCGTCGGCATCGTCGTCACCTGGGCCACCATCGTCCTGTGCCAGATCCAACTCAAACGCTGGGCCGACAAGGGCTGGCTCAAACGCCCCTCCTTCAGGATGTTCGGCGCCCCCTACACCGGCTACCTCTCCCTGCTCTTCCTCATCGGCGTGCTCGTCATGGTCTTCATCGACTCACCACTGACACTGTTGGTCACCCTCATCGCCATCGCCCTCATGGTGGCCGGCTGGTACGCCTGCCGCAAACGCATCCACGAGATCGCCGAAGCCCGCGAAGGCTTCACCGGCATG
>NZ_JBFTLC010000089.1:0-1399 GCF_056396245.1 Arthrobacter sp. 05T423 | reverse complement strand
ACCGGGAACTCGTCCCCGTCCGCGATCTCCCGGTCCGGTTTCGTGCCGGGGTAGACCTGTTCCCAGAGGACCTGGTCCGCCGGGTTCATGTGGATCGGGGCGCCGACGGCCTGGGCGAGGTCGCGGGCGGCRCCGATGTGGTCGTTGTGCGCGTGTGTGAGCAGGATCGCCGTCACCTTCCGGCCCCGGACCTGGTTGATGATCGCGGCGGCGTCATGCGGGGAATCAATGACCACGCACTCCTCCTCGTTGCCMACGATCCAGACGTTGTTGTCCACATCCCACGTCCCGCCGTCCAGGGAGAACGTGCCCGAGGTGACCAGGTTCTCGATCGTGACGCTCATGCGGAGGCCCCCYGAACGTCGGCGGCGGGCTGGATTTCGACGACGGAGCGCAGGACCTTGCCCTCGTGCATCTTCTCGAAGGCCTCCTCGACCTGGTCGATGGTGATCCGTTCGGAGACGAACGCGTCCAGGTCCAGGTTGCCGGCCTTGTARTGGGCCACGAGCATCGGGAAGTCACGGGAGGGCAGGCAGTCCCCGTACCAGGAGGACTTCAGCGACCCGCCCCGGCCAAAGACATCCAGCAACGGCAGCTGAAGGACCATCTCCGGCGTCGGGACACCCACCAGGACCACACGCCCGGCCAGGTCGCGGGCGTAGAACGCCTGCTTATACGTCTCGGGGCGGCCGACGGCCTCGATCACCACATCGGCGCCGTTCCCGCCCGTCAACTCCCGGATCGCCTCCACCGGGTCCGTGCTGCGGGAGTTCACCCCGTGCGTGGCGCCCAGGGTTTTGGCCATCTCGATCTTGTTCTCATCGATGTCCACCGCGATGATCGTCGTCGCCCCGGCGAGCTTCGCGCCGGCAATCGCGGCGATCCCCACCCCGCCGCAGCCGATCACGGCCACGGACTCCCCGCGCCTGACCTCACCGGTGTTGATCGCCGCGCCGATCCCGGCCATCACACCGCAGCCGAGCAGCCCGACAGCGGCCGGATCCGCGTCCTCGTCGACCTTGGTGCACTGCCCCGCAGCGACCAGCGTCTTCTCCGCGAACGCGCCGATGCCCAGTGCCGGGGAAAGTTCGGTGCCGTCCTCCAGGGTCATCTTCTGGGTGGCGTTGGCGGTGTTGAAGCAATACTGCGGCTGGCCCTTCGCACACGCCCGGCACTGCCCGCACACCGCACGCCAGTTCAGGATCACCCGGTCCCCGGGGGCGACCTCCGTCACACCCTCACCCACGGCGGAGACCACACCGGTGGCCTCGTGGCCCAGCAGATACGGGAACTCATCGCCAATCCCGCCGAGCTTGTAATGCAGATCCGTGTGGCACACCCCGCACGTCAGGACGTCCACCAACGCCTCCCCCGGCCCCGGATCCGGCACCAGGATCGT
>NZ_JBFTLC010000088.1:0-1484 GCF_056396245.1 Arthrobacter sp. 05T423 | reverse complement strand
GTGTGGCTGGTTTCGGGTGGCCGCGGTCCGGGACCTTTCCCCGGCGTGAATGGCCTCTGTCAGAAGGACCAGAAAGTGGTGGGCTGGAACCTTCTCTTCAATCTCGCGTGGGTTGTTCCCAGACYTAATCCATTGGGGCAGAGCCACATTTGAAGTTTGGAGGTTCCAGCTATGCACGAGCGTACTCACGTCGGCCTGGATGTCCACGCCCTGTCGGTTGTTGCGTGCGCGATCGATGGTCAGACGGGTGAGATTCTCCGGGCCCGGCTGACACCGGATCACGGCGAGATCCTGGCCTGGCTCCAGGGCCTGCCTGGTCCGTGCCGGGTGGTTTATGAGGCCGGACCGACAGGGTTCGTGWTGGCACGGTTCTTGCGGAAGTCCGGTATTGACTGCGTGGTCGCGGCTCCGTCCAAGCTTCAACGCCCGCCCGGGGACAGGGTGAAAACGGACCGGAACGACGCCCTGCACCTGGCCCGGCTGTTGAAACTGGGTGAGATCACCGAAGTCACCGTTCCGGATCCCGGGCAGGAAGCRGTCAGGGATCTGGTCCGGGCCAGGGAAGATACCCGCGGGGASCTGATGCGGGCCCGGCACCGGGTCTCGAAACTGTTGCTGCGCCAGGGCATTCATTACAGCGGCGGGGACACCTGGACCCAGGCCCACATGTTCTGGCTCTCCCGGCAAGGCTTCGACTCCCCGGCCCTGCAGCTGACCTACGACCTGGCCCTACAGACCGTCACCGAAACCTTGGCCCGACGCGACCGCCTGGACGCAGCCATCACGAAAATCGCCTACGACAGCGAATACACCCCCGTGGTCAGGGCGCTGGAATGCCTGCGCGGGATATCCACACTCACAGCGTTCGGGCTGGCAGTGGAGATCGGCGACTGGAACCGCTTCACCGGCCGTACCATCGGCGCCTACCTGGGCCTGGTACCTACGGAGAATTCCTCAGGCCAACGCCGCTCCCAAGGCGGCATCACCAAGACCGGGAACACCCACGCCCGTCGGCTCCTGATCGAAGCCGCCTGGCACCACCGCAGACCCTACACACACCCATCAATAGTGATGCGCACCCGCTGGGAAGCTGCAACCCCCACGGCCCGGACCCGCGGACAAGCCGGCAACGACCGCCTGCACGATCGCTGGCTCGTCTACCTGGAACACAGGAAACGGCCCGTGGTCGCGAACGTCGCCATCGCCCGGGAACTGGCAGGACGGTGCTGGTCCCTGGCCAGCGAAGCACAAACCGCCGCCGCGAACCCGCGGCCCTGAAAAACTCCGGGATGTCTGRCCCTGGTGTCTCGCAGCGCGTGGAGTGAACTCGCGTCAAGCCTATGGGCAGCCCCCAACGGCCGCGCCCGACTCTAGAGAAGCGATACGCTCCAGCCGAACACCTTCGCCCTGCGGTAATCAACCCGCGCATATTAGTCTGACCACGCCGTCGCCAACGACACGCTGACCACCCGGCCAGACACCCC
>NZ_JBFTLC010000087.1:0-1540 GCF_056396245.1 Arthrobacter sp. 05T423 | reverse complement strand
GCGGGCGGTGGCTGTTGGAGGCGCATGGTGTTCTCCAGCAGCAGTTTCAGAAGGTCTTTCTCGGGTGCGGCTTCGGGCAGGAGGAGCTGGTTGCGGCGGGCGCGGGTGATGATTTTCCCGGCGGTCGCGAAGAGCCGGTAGCGCCAGCGTTTGATGTCCCAGGCTTTGGCGTGATGGCCGTCCGGGAGGGTAGCGAGCTGGAGCCAGGAGACCAGGTTGAAGGCGAGGGMGGCGAKGTTCGCCCAGGCCTGGTTCGCKGCGAAGTCGAAGAAGGGCAGTTTTCCCAGMCCGGTGTTTTTCAGGGTTTTGATCCGGTTCTCGCACCGGCCCCGGGCACGGTGCCTGGCGTCCAGGAATGGTCCGTGCCAGCGCGGTGAGTTGGTCAACAGCGCGGTGATCCGGTGGCCGTCGACATCGACCAGGGTCGGCTGCGCGCCGGGGTGGAGCGGCTCTGCCCGCAGGAACAATTTTGTGCCCGGCGGGTAATCGGTGAGCGGGATGACGTCGGTGGCGTTGATGACCCACGCGTCGGTCCGTTCGGCCCCGTGCTGGTCCAGGGCCGGCTGCCAGTTCGTCTTGTCGTTGATCCAGTCGATCATGTGGGCCTTGCCGAGCGGGAGGGTGTAACTGGTGGAGAACTGCACGCCGAGGCTGTGCAGGTGCCAGAGGAACTTCCTCGAGGCCCCGGCACTGTCGGTGCGGACCAGCACCTTCTCCCCGGCCAGGGCCCCGGTTCCGTCGTAGAAGGTCTCGGGCAGTTGGGCTGCGGCGGTGTGGAAGACGCGGATGTGGTCCTCGGCGCTGTTCGCCCCGGCGTTGCCGGGCCGCAGCACGCAGGCGAGGATTTCCCCGGAGCCGTGACCGGTGCCGTAATCACAGGAGGCGATGAACGGGGCGAAGCCGTAGCCGCCCTTGTAGGTCCCGGCAACGTTTTCCTTATCGGAGTGCGAGGTCACGAGCGTGGCGTCGATGTCGATAATGAGCGGGTCCGCGGCCGTCGCGGACAAGCCAGGGTTCCGGTTCCCGGCGGCTTTCCAGGCCCGGGTGCGCAGCTCCCGGGTGAAGGTTTCAAAACCGTAGCCGAACAGTTCCGGGTTGACCACGATGCGTTCGAAGAACCGGGACACGGTCGCGTTCGAAGGCAGCTGACCGAAGACCCCGGGTGAGGAACGCAGGATGTCCAGATCCGAGGCATGTTCGCCGCCGGAGGCGAGCATCGCAGTCAGGGAACCAACCAGCCGGCCAGGCCGATGCCGTGCGCCGGAGGGAACGAACTGGCCGAGCCGCTCTTCGCAGAGCCTGCCGAATCCAAGCGCGTCCATGAAMCCGGTGAGGACCGAAACCCCGGCATGGGAGATCAGCGACTGGCCGGTGAAACTGACCGGCAAGGACGGGAACATGCGACTATACTTTTGCATCGAAAGGGTGCTCCTTCGCAAGGCAAATAACGGTCTCGACAACCACTATTTTCCCAGCTCAGAGCACCCTTTCCCTGCTTAAACACGCCTCGCAGCCAGCGCCCCGTGAAAACCCCGGGCTA
>NZ_JBFTLC010000086.1:0-1565 GCF_056396245.1 Arthrobacter sp. 05T423 | reverse complement strand
GTTTCGAGCTGCGGAGCCGCTCCGCGGCGTTGTGGAATTGAGAAAACGGCCTTGTGGTTGGGTTGGGTAGCGGCGGATGATGGCGGTGCCGCGGTCGACGCCGCTGTGTCTTAGTGCTTAGAGCCTGTTTTCGAGCGTGGTGTGGAGGGCTTCCACGGGAACCGTGGATTGGTGCCGCAAGCCCAGCAGCATCGGGTTTGATGAGCCCGTTTAGTAGATTCCTGAATCATTTTCCCCGCCCTTCCCGCGGCACCTGGCACCACCAGCCGGTGGCGTTGTTGGACCAGATCCGAGGAGTAGACGATGGACATCGTGCACGAGCGTGCCGCGGGAATGGATATCTCCAAACGTGATGCGAAGGTCTGCATCCGGATACCGGGAGCGCGGGTAGGAACGTCCACTAGGACAGTGACCACGTACGGCGCTACGACGAATGAGATCGTGCGCCTGCGCCGTGATCTGGAGGCGGCCGCGGTGACGGTGGTGGTGATGGAGGCCACCGGCGACTACTGGAAACCGTTCTACTTCCTGCTGTCGGAGTCGCTGAATGTGCAACTGGTCAATGCTAAAGCTGCGCGGAATATCCCGGGGCGGAAGAGCGATGTTTCAGACGCGACGTGGCTGGCGGAGCTCGCCGCCCACAACCTGCTGCGGGCCAGTTTCGTGCCGCCCGAGCCCGTCCGCCAGCTGCGGGATTTGACCCGCACGCGGTCGAACCTAACTCATGAACGCACCCGCGAATACGCACGACTGGAAAAAGGACTGGAGGACTCCAACATCAAATTGTCCTCGGTAGCCAGCCGGCTGAGCACCAAATCCGCCCGCAGCATCCTCGATGCACTCATATCCGGAGAACGTGATCCACAGACCTTAGCTTCGCTGGCGCACGCCTCCATGCACCGCAAATCCGCGGCCCTGGTCGAAGCCCTCACAGGCCGCTTCACCGCCCACCACGCATTCATGGCGCAACTGCACCTGGACCGCATCGACCAGATCGAGGCGACCCTCCAAGTCCTCGACGGCCGCATCGACTCACTGATCGAGCCCTTTTCCTTAGCCCGGGAGCTGCTGATGACCGTCCCGGGGATATCAAAGAATGTCGCTAACGTCATCATCGCCGAGGCCGGCGTCGACATGACCGTGTTCGACACGGCGGGCCATCTGGCATCGTGGGCGGGAGTGTGTCCGAGCCAGAACGAGTCCGCTGGACGAATCAAATCCACCCAAACCCGACCCGGCGACCATTACCTCAAAGCCGCGCTGGGAATCGCGGCGATGTCCGTCTCCCGATCCAAAACGACCTATCTCGCCGTGAAGTACCGACGTATTCAATCCCATGCCGGTGCCCTGCGTGCCGTAGTTGCTCTCCAACGCACGCTGCTCGTCATCGTCTGGAACATGCTCCACGACGGAGTCGCCTACGACGAACTCGGCATCGATCATTACGACAAAACAAACCCCGAACGCGCCAGAAATCGCCTCCAACGCCGAATGCTCGCGCTCGGATTCGAGCCCAACCTCACCCCAATTTCCCCAGGGAGGTCACCTTCGTTTTCTTAGTAGAC
>NZ_JBFTLC010000085.1:0-1722 GCF_056396245.1 Arthrobacter sp. 05T423 | reverse complement strand
GTTGAAGAGGTCGCTGGGCTTACCCAGCCGGACCGGATTCACTGGGTCGACGGCTCAGAGGAAGAAAACACCCGCCTCACTGACGAACTCGTCGCGGCCGGCACCCTGAAGCGGTTGAACCAGGACCTGTTCCCCAACTCCTTCGCAGCGTTCTCGGACCCCGCCGACGTGGCCCGCGTGGAAGAGCAGACCTTCATCTGCTCCGAAAAGGAGCACGACGCCGGCTTCACCAACAACTGGATGGCCCCGGCGGAGATGAAGGAGAAGCTGCGCGGGCTGTTCTCCGGCTCCATGCGCGGCCGGACCATGTACGTCATCCCATTCGTGATGGGCCACCTCGACGCCGAGGACCCCAAGTTCGGCGTGGAGATCACCGACTCCGCCTACGTGGTCGCCTCCATGCGCATCATGGCCCGCATCGGCACCGATGTCCTGAACCGGATCACCGAAACCAACGCTTTCTTCGTTCCGGCCCTGCACTCCCTGGGTGCTCCGCTGGAGCCCGGCCAGGCCGACGTGCCGTGGCCGTGCAACCCGGACAAGTGGATCGTGCACTTCCCGGAGGAGCGCTCCATCTGGTCCTTCGGTTCCGGCTACGGCGGAAACGCGCTGCTGGGCAAGAAATGCTACGCCCTGCGCATCGCCTCGGTCATGGCCCATGATGAGGGCTGGCTCGCCGAGCACATGCTCATCCTGAAGCTGACCTCGCCGGAACAGAAGACCTACTAYGTCTCGGCCGCCTTCCCTTCCGCCTGCGGCAAGACCAACCTCGCCCTCCTCGATCCCACCATCGATGGCTGGAAGGTGGAGACTCTGGGTGACGACATCACCTGGATGCGGTTCGGCAAGGAAGGCGAGCTCCGCGCCGTCAACCCCGAGGCCGGCCTCTTCGGCGTGGCTCCCGGCACGGGCTGGGGCACCAACCCCAACGCCATGCGCGCCATCGCCAAGGGCAACAGCATCTTCACCAACGTTGCACTGACCGACGACGGCGGAGTCTGGTGGGARGGCATGACSGAGGAGACCCCGGCGCACCTKACCGACTGGCAGGGCAACYCCTGGACWCCTGAGTCCGGCAAGCCGGCAGCACACCCGAACTCGCGCTTCTGCACCCCGATCGACCAGATCGACATGCTGGCCGAGGAGTACCACARCCCGGAYGGTGTGGAACTSTCCGCSATCCTGTTCGGCGGCCGCCGCAAGACCACCATCCCGCTGGTCACCGAGGCCCGCGACTGGACCAACGGCATCTTCATGGGCTCCACCCTGTCGTCCGAAACCACCGCTGCTGCGGCCGGTGCCGTCGGCGTGGTCCGCCGCGACCCCATGGCCATGCTGCCGTTCATCGGCTACGAYGCCGGCGACTACCTGAACCACTGGGTCAACCTCTCGGCCAAGGCCAACCCGGAGCGSCTGCCCAAGATCTTCCTGGTCAACTGGTTCCGCCGCACGGCTGAGGGCGGCTTCGCCTGGCCTGGCTTCGGGGACAACGCACGCGTCCTGAAGTGGGCCATCGAGCGGCTCGAAGGAAAGGCCGACGCCGTGGAGACCCCCATCGGCTTCGTCCCGACCGGCGACTCCATCGACCTCACCGGACTGGACATGACCCCCGCCCAGGTGGAGGACGCCGTCCGCGTCGACGCCGACGAATGGAAGACCGAGCTCGCCTCGATCGAGGAGTGGTTCGCCAACTTCGGTGAGTCGCTGCCCGCAGCGCTCCAG
>NZ_JBFTLC010000084.1:0-1866 GCF_056396245.1 Arthrobacter sp. 05T423 | reverse complement strand
GGCGAAGCTTGCGGAGCTGTGGCCGACGGAGGCCTGTCTACCCGCAGGGCAAGGGGCGGGAAATTCCCGGAGGAAATCAGCGACGAAGGAGCGCCGCAGGGACATTTACTGAACCGCAGGCCCCGACGAAGGAGGGGCTCGACCGGCCGGAGCGGACACGTACAATCCGTCAGGACAGCAGCCAAAACTGAAAAGCGCTTCTACAGCCCGAGCGAAGCGAGGCCCTTTTCAGGGTTTAAAGGGCTGAGGCCGGCCCCTTGGGGCCGGCCTCAGTTTTCCCTCAGCGAAAGGAAAATTAGGGCTGCAGCGTCATCGCTGCAGCAACTTACAGGTCCAGCGGGGATTTCTCCCAGGAGATATCAACGATGGGGGCGCCTGACTGCGGCATGGTCAACATCGAGAGCTCGAGAACGTCCTGGGCATGGGTGGCATCGGCAGGTGCTGCGTCATCGTCCGTCAGGATGTACTCGTGGCTCATGTGCTGCCCCCAGGCTCTAGTGGATCGTGTTCCTTTTCCACTGTAGCCCGGCGTCCGGCCGTTGCCCGCTTATGGTGCTGCGCCCGCGGCAGCGTGATCGGCGGCCGGAGGAGCGCATGCGGGGGAGGCCGCCGCCGCACCCAAGGGGCCGGACCGCTTTCCCGGTCCGGCCCCGTTGTTCTTAGCGGTGCCGCTTATAGGCGGTTGCCTGGTTCTTCGCGACCGGGGCGATGGTTCCCCGGCTCACCAGCTGGTCCATCAGTCCCGCGAGCCTGTAGCCCGGGGTATCAGCCAGAGCAAGCTTGAAGTGGTCCGCAGCTACCGACGACTGACCCTTGAGGTACGCCAACCACCCGATCAAGGTCAGCAGGGGCGCCCGGTAGCCTTCCGGCGCGGCGTCGATGAGGTCCCGGGCGGTTTCCTGCGCCCGGTCCACGCGGTTCCAGTCCGGGGCGATACCCTCCCCCACGAGCAGATTCCCGCTTCCCTCGGCGTCCGGCAGCTCCGGGTCGATCACGTTGCAAAACAACGTGTCCCGCAGGTCCGGGCGCTGGAAGCACGCCAGCAGCTCCACCGTTGTCTGCGGATCCGTCCACCCGTCCCGGGTCAGGGCCTCTGCCCACAGTTCCCGGCCCGGACGCAGCTCCGCGCCCAGCACTCCCGGGAGCGCGTGGCGAATCTGTTCCTCCCTGTCTGCCGGGCCTGCAAACGGCGCGTAACTGGTGCCGGGCGTCTTTTCGTAGCTGCTGCCACGGAACACCAGTTCCGCGTTCAGCTGCCCGTCCGTGATGGATTCCAACGATTCGGGCGGGCAGCACCCGGCGTCGCTGTCGCACAAAAGGTTTTGCCAGTGCGACGGGGTGACCAGCCACGCGTCCTGCAGCGGGGTACCTGCGCTGTCCAACGCCTCAATGACGGCCTCGACGTGGTCGTGGAAGGGCCGGGGCTGCCCGAGGTCGGGGGTGCTGGCCGTGTAGATGGCCAGCAGTACCGCCGTGGCCCGAGTGTCCAGTGCGAGGTAGTCCACCATGGAGCGGGCGAAACCGGCTGGTTCCGCGAACGCGGGGGCGTCGACGCGGAGTGTCGCGCCCAGCGTCTTGCCCCGCATGGTCAGGAACACAAAGGATTCCCGCGGTACGAACCCGAGCGAGTGCGGGATGAAACCGAGAATGTCGGCGGGGCTGGAGATGCGGATTGCGTCGTTCATGTTGAAAGTCCTTTGCTGAGGAATGGGTGGTCGGGGCGGCTTAGGTGACCGGCCAGCGTCCCCTCTCCCCCGTTGTTTTGGCTGCTGGCGAAGCTTGCGGAGCTGTGGCCGACGGAGGCCTGTCTACCCGCAGGGCAAGGGGCGGGAAATTCCCGGAGGAAATCAGCGACGAAGGAGCGCC
>NZ_JBFTLC010000083.1:0-3465 GCF_056396245.1 Arthrobacter sp. 05T423 | reverse complement strand
GTTCATGAGGGTGTGGAGGCTGTTGTTGACCCGGTCGGTGGGGTGGGGCGACCGTACCGCCTGCCAGAGGTGGTAGCCGCCGCCGGCCAGCAGGACGGCGGTGAGGGTCCAGGTCATTGCGGGGATATTGAACACGCGGATCACGCCCTCACTACGGGGGTCGGGTTTGGTTTTGGATGGGGAAAAGAGTCGGTCCCCGATACTGCCCGTGGGCAGTATCGGGGGCCGGCTGTCAGCATTATTCCTTCTCCAACTCCAGTTTCTTTCCCAGCTCCAGTTCATCGAGCTCCTGGTCCAGGTCACCGGAGGCATGCTGCCGCTCCATGTCCCGAACGGCCTCGAGGTCGATCGGGCGTAGCGGCGCGGGGTCCTCTTCGTCCAGGACGGGGCCGTGGCCGTCGTCGGCGAGGACGACGTGGCCGATGGTTTCGTACTTGAGCGGGTCGTTCTTACGGAAGTAGAGTGCCAGGCCTGCGCCGGTGACGAAGAGCGCGCCGGCGATGTAGGGGATGAGCTTGAACAGCAGGGACGACGATGCGGGTCCGGCAGCCGTGTCCAGGTTCAGGCACATCATGATGACCACCCCGAGCATCCCCGCCCCGCCGATGATGGGAGCAACCTTGGTGCGCCAGAAGTTTTCCTCCGGATGGTGCTTGCGGAAGTAGTTGAACACTGCCGCCATGGTTACGGTCTGCACAATCACCAGCATGAATGTCCCAAGGATCGCCAGAAGGGCGAAAACATCCAGGTAGGGGTCCTTGTTGAAGAACCAGAATCCGAGGATCCACAGGATGGCGATACCTGTCTGGAGGAACGACGCGACGTGGGGCGATCCGTGCTTCTTGTGGGTCCTGCCAAGTGCGCCGGGCAGGATGCCTTCGCGTCCGAGGGAGTACATGTAGCGTGATGCTGCGTTGTGGAAGGCCATGGCGCAGGCGAAGGATCCGGTCATCATCAGCCATTCCATGACCAGGACCCAGCCGTGGCCGACAAAGACGTCCGTGGGGTGGAAGAACATGTCCAGGGGGTTGGCGCTTTGCGCCAGGGCGATCGCGCCTTTCGCGCCGTTGCCGGCGACGGACATCCAGGAGACGAACGTGTAGAAGACGCCGACGCCGGTGACCGCGATCATGGTGGCGATCGGGATGATCTTCTTCGGGTTCTTGGATTCCTCCCCGTACATCACCGTCGACTCGAAGCCGGTCCAGGACCAGAATGCGATGAACATGGCCAGCCCGGGCGCGGCGGTCTGCAGCCCGTTGGGTGAGAACGCAATGGCTGGGTTCAGTGTCTCTGGCATCAGCCCGTCGGGGCCGCCGCCTTGGAAGAGGACGCCGAAGGCCATGATGGCCAGGATTGCGATCTCCGTGAACAACAGCAGGGTCAGGATTTTCGCGGCCATGCTGATCTCAAAGAAGGTCAGGAAGCCGATGATCAGCAGGCCGCCCACGGCGAAGACTACCCAGTGGATGTCCAGGCCCAGCTGGTCCTTGAAGGCCAGATGACCGAAGTAGGAGAAGATACCGATGATGCTGGCTTCAAAGACGATGTAGCCGAAGGTCACCATGAAACCGGTTCCGAGGCCGAGCACGCGCCCCAGACCGCGGGAGATGAAGCCGTAGAACGCGGCCGTAGAGGTCACGTAGCGGGCCATCGTGACATAGGCGATCGCAAAGACCGACAGGATCACCGTTGCCCAGATATATGTTGCCGGGGTTCCGGTGCCGACACCGAAGCCGACCGAAATCGGGACGTTACCGCTCATCACCGTGATGTGCTGCAGTGTCCGGTGGTGGTTCCCCTGGTTTCGGTGGGGAGGTTCAGGGTGGGGTTTTGGTTGAAGAAGCCGTGGGGTTCGAGCATGAAGCCGATGTTCTGGCGGGGCATCACGGGCCAGTCTTCGAGGCGGACGACGTGGTGCATGCCGAAGGTGTACCAGACCACGAGGTCCTGATCGACGATGTTCCGGTCTTGCCTGGTCCAGATGTGCAGGCCGTCCTCGGCGCCGGTGGACTGGTTCGGGTATTCGCCGGCGGCGAAGCGTTCGGTCCGGTCGTAGGCGGTGACCCAGAGGTTGTTCCGGGCGAACTGGGCGCGTTGGGAGACGTAGGAGTCCTCGCCGGCGGCGAGCTGGATGCCGTCGGTGGGGATCAGCCGGTAGGCGACCGGTTCGTCCACGATGTTCCTGGACTCGCGGTTGGCGATCTTCCAGAACCGGTGCTTGGCGGAGTCGGTTTTGCGGATCGCTGCCTGTTCGGTTTCCAGGAGCCGGTCCACGGCCTTGAACGCGGTGTGTGTGGGGTTGTGCTCGGGGTATTCCATGTCGACTTCGTAGACCGCGTTGTTGACCCCGTCGATTTCGAAGTCCATCCGGACGTTGAACATGTGCTGGTGGATGGGTGCGTAGAGCCCGTCGTTGTTCAGGGACTGCCCGTACGGGCTCTTCTGGCCGGGTTTCTGGCCGGCGGTGGAGAGGATGCCGGTGGCCTTGACCAGGAACTCGATGGACCCGTCCAGGTACAGGTGCCAGTAGAAGGCGTACTCGTAGTTCGCGACCGTGGCGATGAAGGAGATCACGAGCTTGCGGTTCCGGCGGGTTTCGGCGGTGCCCTCGCGGAAGTCGAAGTGCTTCCACAGGATCGAGTCGTCTTCCTCGTGCATGCAGATCGCGTTCTCGATCGTCCACGGGTTGCCGTGGGAATCCACGCTGTTGCCGTCGAAGTACTTGATCTCGCCCAGGCAGTCACAACCCAGGGTCAGGGAGTTGGCCATGTTGCCGATGTTGTACTCACCGGAATCGAACGCGTTCTTCTTCGCCTGCACCGGGGCGGTGTCACCGTACGGGACGACCATTTCCGAGAGCGAGGCACGGTTGATCACCGGACGCTCCACGCCCTGGTCACGGAACTTCAGCTGGTGCAGGACCAGGCCTTCACGCGGGGTGAACCCGACCCGGAAGGACCAGTCGGCCCACTGCACATGGTTCCCGGTGACCTGGAACGAGGCGCCTTCGGGCTGGGTGATCTCAATCGGCTTCAGATCCGTGCGGGCCGGACCGACGTACTTGGGCAGGTAATTGCCCCGCGCGGCCGGGACCGGGATCGCCTCGTCGTCTTCGACCCTGACGACCTCACCGGAGGACAGGTCATAGAAGACAATGAAGTTCTCGATCGGGTGCGCGTACGGGCTGTCCTCGGGTTCGTCCCGGACGAAGACCAGGGCACGCATCAGGCGCCGGCCCTCGGCGTCCTCACCGAAATACCCCACCGACCACGGCTCGAAGCAGACCAGGTCCAGGTCCGTCAGGCCCCGCCTGGCAAGAGCGGCAATAACACCCGGGTCCTTCCGGCACCCTTCCTCACACTCGGCAAACTCATCAAGCATGAACGGGGGCTGAACGTTGGCAGCGAGCTGCCTCCACGCATCAACAGTGCCCGAATCAAGATTAACAACCGCCTCGTACGA
>NZ_JBFTLC010000082.1:0-2161 GCF_056396245.1 Arthrobacter sp. 05T423 | reverse complement strand
ATCGCAATGATCCGCCGCTCCCGCCGCACCGGCGTCCGCTGCGGGGAGCTGACGGGCCGGCTGGAACGGTCCTGCATCCCGTCCTCACCGTGGTCCCGGTAGCGGGCGGCCCAGCGCGCCGCTGTCGTAACCGACACCTGGAACCGTTCCGCCGCCCGGCGAAGGCTCCACCCGTCATCGACAACGCACCGGGCCAGCAGAAGCCGGCCCTTCGGCGTCAGGAGCGCGTTAGCATGGGACATTGAAGACCTCCTTGTGGATCGGACTCTTAGACAAGCCCCCACTCCACTCGGAGGTCTTCTTTTTGTCACCTAACCACGCCGAGTGTTCCTAACGTCCGTGGTCAATACAGCTAGACATCAGCGACCAGCTCACCACCCCGGAAATTGAGGAGTTTGCGAACCTTGATTGCTGGTCTTTCCGCCAAGGGTGTCAGGCGGGTGCGTTGACGAGTGCGTCCAGGGCATGGAGAACCGGAAATAGCGCTTCCCGTGCACGGCCTGACGAACCGCAGGGCACACCTATCCGACGATCCCGACAGAGTCCGTGCAGCTGTTCTTAGGTGGCGTGGGACGGGCCTGGGATGCTGGCTTTGGAGAACCCAGACACCGGGATCTGGGTGCGAATTCCAAGCTCACGCCCAGCATCACGACGTAGATTCTGGAGTACCGGGGCGCCGGGACAGTTGCCCTCGAAGCGGCCCGGTCCAGCCACCCGCAGTCTGCGGATGGCTGATCAAAAACGCGGACAGAAGTGGTTGATAGGTCTCCACGCGTCACGTGATCGCCAGTGCTGCCCCAACACGATGCGGGAGCAACAAATGACTATGATCCAACCAACACGGCCACTCAAGGCCAAGGCCGCGCTGGTTTCCACTGTTTCACTCGGGCTGCTTGCCGGCCCCATCGCCTTCGCGGCACCGGCCCAGGCTGCAGATCATACGAAGCACGACACCTGCACCGTCACGGCGCAGAAGCCGGACGCCGACAAGACGAAGCACGACCGGAAGTTCGTGAAGGTCGATTTCTCATTCAAGATCCACTGCGACACCTACACGAAGGTTTACTTCAACCAAAAAATGTTCCAGCAACAGGGCAAGTGGTACAAGCAGATCGGGTCTGCCGACGGTTCAGTATCGGTCCGTGGCACCACATACCTCTCCACCCACGCGAAGGTATGGGCCGACCACAACGACAGGTCCGTAAAGGTCTACCAAACGGTCAAAATCCGCTTCAAGGACGATTCCAAGCACGGCTCTTCCTGGACTTATGACCAGGACACCAGCCCCACCGCCAACATCCGCATCTGGTAACCCAGCCCACCCGTAGTCCTGACACCGGACACGTATAAGCACGATTGCGGCACGCAAGTGCCGCAATCGTTGAGTGGGAGTGCGTCTACACCCTGAGTGCGGCAGGCGCGAAGACTGCGCCGCAGGAAAACAGGACCACCTTTGGACAGCGGCCGAACATCAGTCACTGAACAACCGGATCTCAGGCCCGGACTTGCGCGGCATCATGAACGGGCAGGGCGGCCGATTACAATCAGTGGACCCCCTTCCCCGACCGGGAGAGATGCAGATTCAGTGAGGCAGGCCGATGGACAGCGCACCGACCACAACCACCACCTCACCGTTGTTTGGGCAACCCCCGGGGCAGCGGCCGGTTCCTGGGTTTCAGCCCCCGGCGACCCGGCCCGCCCCCGCAGGGGGCCTCCCGCCCGTCAGCGTCCAGCCCCTGCCAGGGGCGACTCCCCCGGCAGTTCCAGAGCATCGACCCGACCCTGCAGCCGACCAGCCCCCGACCAAGAGAAAGCGATGGCCGCGGTGGCTGTGGAGGATCCTCGCTGTCCTGCTCGCCCCGGTTCTCCTTCTCCAGGTGTATGCGTTCATCGTCGAGGCCGGATATACCGCCCCCAGGACGGCCTACATGCTCCAGTCCAAGGAGCACGTCGTCTACCAGTTCGTCTCGCTGGACCACATGAGCCGCTTCCTGCTGGCGTCCACGATCGCCCACGAGGATGAGCGGCTCGGTTCCCGCGCCGGCGCCTTCGACTGGGCGGACCTGCAAGCCCGTGCCGCGGCCTACATGCGTGGTGAACCAGACCCCAGCGGGTCTACCATCCCCCAGCAGCTCGTCAAGAACATGTTCCTGTGGGAGGA
>NZ_JBFTLC010000081.1:0-2220 GCF_056396245.1 Arthrobacter sp. 05T423 | reverse complement strand
TGGCGCTGATGGCGCCGACGTACCGGCAAGTCTGGAAGATCCCGGCGGCCACTCCCCTGTCCTCGGGGGCGGCGGAGATGTACAGCCCCTGGTTGGAGGCGATGCTCACCGACCCGTACGGCACACCCATCAGGGCGGTCAGCACCAGCGGAACGAAGAACGACGCCGACAATCAGCACCCTCCGCATGCCGCACCGGTCCATCGCCTTCGCCGCGGGCGGCGTGAATATGCCCAACAGAGACCGCCACTGCCCCACAATTGCGTGAAAATGAGTTTGCGGTGTGGTTAGAGTCTGCAGACTGGCTTCTAGCTATACGCAGCTATCAGACCTCGCAAGTCCGAGCGTATGGATTGCGCCGCTCCTTGGATGTCGGGATAAATGGTGGCGCCGTGATAAGAGTACCGATCTTTCAAAACCCTTCGTATCTCGCGCTTGGCATTGGATGTGATTCGGATAGTGAAAGTTGGAGGAAGTTGTTTCGAAATTCTTTGACTCACGGGTCGGTTTGTTCGTGAAAACCTCACACTTATGGAACTGCTGGCCAGTCGGTCAGTTATCTTCCACGGAACCTTGACACCTGGCTTAAGGAAGTATTTATCGAGCGACGGCGAGTCTAGAGGAACTCCGTCCAAGATAAAAGCAGCATTCTGTGCGGAAATTCGACTTTCGTAAAGGGGAGGCACCCAGAAGCGGCGGAGTCTTCCTGTTCCCCACTGATACTCTTCCCTCTTTTCGTCGCTCTCCAGAGCATGCCAAAAGGGCAACTCCGTGCCGGCATCCCTAGGTCCTACCCGGCTACTACGCACTTGCTGCTCGCGTTCTCCCTCAGTCACTGAACTGGTCGCCGTAGCCAGCGCAAAAAGACGGCAATCCTTTTCGTCCGTCTCCTCGTGCGCTTCGGTAGCGAACCAGGCGGCTATCAGGGGATTACGTGATACGTCCAGCAACCTTGTCGGGGCGCCAAAATGCTGGAGTCGGGCGAAGGTCGAGAGGGCTCCGGTATCATCAAATCGCCAGTTTTCTCTGATGTATTCAAGAATTGCCGTTTCAGCTGCAACCATATCGGCCTCTGTAGGAAATGATTCTTCGTATCTATGTTTGATTTCAGGTCCCCGAACACCGTTCGCGGCCCACAGTTCCCGAAATAACGAACTGTGAAGTGGCCAATCAGCATCCCGCTGGCCTCGCCACAGAAAGCTAAACTCAGGATGATTGTCCATCAGTCTTGAGCACTCCCCGTGAAATTCCTCGAAGCTGTCAACCACCGACTCATACTGTTCAAAGTATGTCGAATATTTTGTCATTTCCGGCGAGTAGGCGGTCGTCCTGTTGGCATCAACAACTTTCAGAGCGGGGTAATGGAGAGAACGTGCGGCAGATAGGTTGGCGTAAGTAGATCGGACTGACTCATAGAGCTGATCCCGCTGAATGTCCAACTGCTTTGCAAACGCCGCCAACGTCTCCTGCGGAACCGCATTCCGAAGCAGCTGCTCCTGCTGCCGTCCAAACTGCTTTGCAAACGCCGCCAACGTCTCCTGCGGAACCACATTCCGAAGCACCTGCTCCTGCTGCCGTCCAAACTGCTCTGCAAACGCCGCCAACGTCTCCTGCGGAACCACATTCCGAAGCACCTGCTCCTGCTGCCGTCCAAACTGCTCTGCAAACGCCGCCAACGTCTCCTGCGGAACGACTTTCCGAAGCGCTTGTTCCCTCTCGGACCCGAGCTCCGTCGTGGTTTCCGGCGCGGCCCGACTCTGCCCCTGTTCCTGATTCCTTCCAAGCTGCTCTTCTTTTGAAGGAACCCCCGATATGTCCTCGTCCGTGGCCGCCCCAACGACAGTAGATTCTTCGTCCATTTCTTCCATGAGGGCATTATCCAGCCTCTAATGGCACCTCCATGCCTAGCCCGTCCACGAAGGGCGGGGACCCGAAAGAATTATTGCCCTGTCCGATCCCGCCACAGCAGCGACACCACGAACGTCACAGCACTCAGCGCAAGCATCACCAGCACCACGCGGCCCCAGTTCTCCTGGTTCACGCCGGTACCGTAGAAGATGCCGATCATCACGGTGGCGCTGATGGCGCCGACGTACCGGCAAGTCTGGAAGATCCCGGCGGCCACTCCCCTGTCCTCGGGGGCGGCGGAGATGTACAGCCCCTGGTTGGAGGCGATGCTCACCGACCCGTACGGCACACCCATCAGGGCGGTCAGCACCAG
>NZ_JBFTLC010000080.1:0-2336 GCF_056396245.1 Arthrobacter sp. 05T423 | reverse complement strand
TTCCTGATCCTCCTCCTCCGCGGCCGGCAAGCCACCAACGCTCCCCACCACCCAGGGCATACACGACGCTCCACCCGCACAGAACACGCACTCGAAGCCCTCGGCGCCACCACCATGGCCCTCATGTCCGCCACCACGACCGCATAACCTCAATGGCCTACCCAAAAGGATCGTTAAAACCATCCCGAATTAGCGTTTCCCCTACCCGAGAATGGCAGGACGATAGATGGCAAGCCCCTCTTTGGACCGTCTCAGGAGCTGAAGCTAAAACAGACCCACCCTTTTGGAAAGGCAGCCCGATGCTAAAAACCTCAGATTCTTGTCTAGATGCGTGGATGGGCCGGGAGGCCCTCGCCGAGGCCATGATCCCGGTGATCGGCCGGCTCTACCGCGAAAACAATGTGGTGACTAGCATCCACGGCCGCAGCCTGATCAACAAGTCCACCATGAACATCCTGAAGGCGCACCGCTTCGCGCGCCGGATCAGTAAGGACGAATTGCCCCTGGAGGAGACCGCGCCGCTGCTGAACACGCTGGCACAGCTGGACCTGGGTGCCGCCGCCATCGACATTGCCCGGCTGAACCAGAAGTTTAAGTCCGACGGCGGGGGCCAGACTTTGGAGGAATTCCTCCGCGCCGAGTTGGCTGAGGTAGTGGGCAAGCGCGGCGGTGGCGGCCGCGCCAGCACCGACGTCGTGCTGTACGGGTTCGGCCGGATCGGCCGCCTGGTAGCGCGCCTCCTGATCGAACAGGCCGGCGGCGGCCACGGCCTGCGCCTGCGCGCCATTGTGGTCCGGCGCGGCTCGGACAACGACCTGACCAAGCGCGCCAGCCTGCTGCGCCGCGACTCCGTCCACGGTTCCTTCGAAGGAACCATCCGGGTGGACACCGACGCCAACACCATCACGGCCAACGGCGTCCGGATCCAGGTCATCTACTCGGACAACCCGGCCACCATCGACTACACCGCCTACGGCATCAGGGACGCCATCCTGGTGGACAACACCGGCCGCTGGCGCGACGCCGAGGGCCTCGGCCAGCACCTGCTGAGCAATGGCGTGGCCCGCGTCCTCCTGACCGCTCCGGGCAAGGGTGACCTGAAGAACATCGTGCACGGCATCAACCACCGCGACATCACCGAGGCGGACCGGATCGTCACGGCGGCATCCTGCACCACCAACGCCATCACTCCGGTCCTGCAGGCACTCAATGACAAGTACGGCGTGGTGCACGGCCACGTGGAAACGGTCCACTCGTTCACGAACGACCAGAACCTGATCGACAACTTCCACAAGGGCGACCGCCGCGGACGCTCCGCCGCACTGAACATGGTGATCACCGAGACGGGCGCCGCCAAGGCGGTGGCCAAGGCGCTGCCCGAACTGCAGGGCAAGCTCACCGGCAGCTCCATCCGGGTTCCCACCCCGGACGTGTCCATGGCCATCCTGAACCTCAACCTGGAACGCGGCACCACCAAGGACGAGGTCAACGACTACCTGCGTGAGATGGCGCTGCACTCGGACCTGCGCAAGCAGATCGACTACATCGACTCCCCGGAAGTCGTCTCCACCGACTTCGTGGGTTCCCGCCACGCCGGCATCGTCGACGGCCTCGCCACCATCTCCAACGACAAGAACCTGGTGCTCTACGTCTGGTACGACAACGAGTTTGGCTACAGCTGCCAGGTGGTCCGTGTCCTGGAGGAGATGGCCGGCGTGCACCGGCCTTCATTCCCCGCGGCGGACGTCGTTGAGGCGGCCATGTCGGTGCTTGCCGCCGTGGGATCGGCCTAGCATCCGTCGTCCCTCACTCAACAGCCTTGCGCCCGTAACCCTCCCAGGATTTGAGCCGAACATGAAAATTGGAATCCTCACCAGCGGTGGTGACTGCCCCGGACTGAACGCGGTTATCCGCGGCGCCGTACTGAAGGGCATCGCCGTCCACGGCCATGAATTCGTAGGGTTCCTCGACGGCTGGCGCGGCGTGGTTGAGGGTGACGTCATCCCCATTCCCCGTACTGTTGTCCGCGGCATCGCCAAGCAGGGCGGCACCATCCTGGGCACGTCCCGGACCAACCCGTTCGAGAACGGCGGCGGACCGGACGTCATCAAAGCCCACATGGACCGGCTGGGGATCGACGCCATCATCGCCATCGGTGGCGAAGGAACCTTGGCTGCCGCCAAGCGCCTCACCGACGCCGGGCTGAAAATCGTCGGCGTTCCCAAGACCGTGGACAACGACCTCGACGCCACCGACTACACCTTCGGCTTCGACACGGCGGTGCAGATCGCTACTGAGGCAATCGACCGGCTCCGGACCACCGGCGAATCCCACCA
>NZ_JBFTLC010000079.1:0-3810 GCF_056396245.1 Arthrobacter sp. 05T423 | reverse complement strand
ATTATCAAGGATCCGCACCTGTTCAACGAGCAGAGCCTGTTCGTCGACCTGGAAGGGGTGTTGGGCTGCCGCCTCTATCTGAAGATCGAGGGGTTCAATTTCGCCGGTTCAATCAAGCTCAAGCCCGCGCGGGAGATGGTTGAGCGCGCCGAGCGGGAGGGGCTGATCGGCCCCGGCTCCGTCCTCGTGGAGTCCTCCTCGGGCAACCTCGGGGTCGCGCTGAGCATGATCGCCGCCAGCAAGGGGTACCGCTTCGTGTGCGTGATCGATCCGCGCTGCAACCCGGCAACCCGGCAACTTATGGAGTCGCTCGGGGCACAGGTGGACCTGGTCACCGAACCCGATCCCGTCGACGGCTTCCTCGGAGCCCGGCTCAACCACGTGCGGGACCTGTGCGCGTCCGACGAGCGCTACATCTGGCTCAACCAGTACACCAATCCCGGCAACTGGGGAGCGCACTACCGCTGGACTGCCCCCGRGATCTCCGATCAGTTCCCGGACCTGGACGTGCTATTCGTGGGAGCCGGGACAACGGGCACCCTGATGGGTTGCGCRCGGTACTTCCGCGAGCACCGGCCCGATGTCCGGATCGTCGCGGTCGACGCCGCAGGATCGGTCTCGTTCGGCGGCCAGCCGGCCACCCGCCTGATCCCGGGACTCGGCATGAGCGTGCGGCCGCCGCAGCTCGACGAGTCCTTGATCGATGACGTGGTGATGGTCGAAGAACTGGACACGGTGCGCGCCTGCCACCGCCTCGCGGCGGCAGGCTTCATGCTCGGTGGCTCCACCGGGACCGTGGTCCACGGCGCCACGTCCTGGCTCGCCGACCACGACGCCCAGGACCTGACGGCGGTGGCCATTTCCCCGGACATGGGCCGTCCCTACCTGGACACCATCTACAACCCTGACTGGGTGCACGATCATTTCGGGGCCGCAGCGCTGGCATCCGCCGATTTGACAGGGGCGACGGGCCGAGGGGCCGAGCCGGTGCCGGAGCCACAGCACCCGGCACGCGTACCGGTGGCCGCTTACGTGGCCACCGCCGCACTAGGGAATTTCCTGAAGTGAAAATGCGACTCGACAACCTGCAGGGGACTCCGCGTTCCACACCTCCCGTCAATTCCCCCATTCCTGAGACAACCGCCGCTCCGGCCGGGGACGGCTCTGCAGCCACGCCGGCCACGGGTGCGGACGTGGTCCTGGAGCGCCGGCTGGCGGATCTGCTCGCGTCGGTGGTGAAGAAGGACGATGTCCCCGTGGACGCCAACTTCTTCTACGAATTGGGCGCGGACTCACTGGTCATGGCCACGTGCCGGTGGAGGCCAACTTCTTCCAGGACCTGGGCGCGGACTCRCTGGTSATGGCGCRGTTCTGCGCCCGGGTKCGCAAGCAGCCGGACCTGCCAGCGGTGTCCATCAAGGACATCTACCAGAACCCAACGATCTCGGCGCTGGCCGCGTCGCTGGGTAGTACCGGCTCGTTGGCTTCGGGCAGCCCGGTCGTGGCAGGCACGCCGGCCTCAAACGCAACAACAACGGATACGCCATTGGCCGGCACACCTGCGGTAGCCTCTGCGCGGAAATCTCGCGGCGGGCGCTACCGCGCTCTCCCCGGGGAACGGGCACGGGCCAGTACGTTCGACTACGTCGTATGCGGCGTGCTGCAGGTGCTGATCTTCCTGGCTTACACTGCTTTGTTTTCGGTGATCTTCGAGAGTGGCCTGGGGTGGATCTGGGCAAGCCAGACTCCCCTTGAGGACTACCTGAGAAGTGCCGCCTTCGGGGCTGGCACCTTCTGGGTTATATGCACGTTTCCTATCCTGGCCAAATGGGTTCTCGTCGGCCGTTGGAAGCCCCAAGAGATCCGAATTTGGAGTCTAGCCTACGTGCGGTTCTGGTTGGTCAAGACGCTGGTGGTGACTAACCCGCTGGTCCTTTTTGCCGGTTCACCACTGTATCTGCTCTACCTGCGTGCTCTGGGAGCTAAAGTCGGGAAGGGCGCTGTGGTTTTCACCAGGCGGGTGCCTGTCTGCACTGACATGCTCACCATCGGTGAGCACACCGTCGTCGGCAAGGACACCTTCCTCCTCGGCTACCGAGCCGTCAGCGGTGTGATCCAGACCGGGTACGTGTCAATCGGCAAGAACGTCCTCATCGGTGAGAAGGCGGTGCTGGACATCGACACCTCACTGGGGGACGGGGCCCAGTTGGGCCATGCTTCTTCCCTGCACGCCGGTCAGGCCGTTCCCGCCGGCGAGCATTGGCACGGCTCGCCCGGGCGCCGCACGGATTCGGATTACCGTGCTGTCGCACCGGTTGAATGCCGCCCTTGGAAGCGGGCGCGGTACGGCATTCTCCAACTGATGCTCCATCTGGGCGTGACGCTCCCGTTGGCATTCGGCGGACTTGCATTGCTCCGCATTGAGGTGCCGTGGCTGTCGACCCTCCTGGCGGCGCCAGGGGCTTCGTTCACCGGCGCAGCGTTCTTCGGCCTCGTGCTGGCAACCTCCGTGATCGTCTTCTTCGGACGCATCCTCCTCAGTCTCTTTTTTGTCATGACTGTCCCTCGTGTGCTCAACCTCTTTATTAGACCGGATCAGGCATATCCCCTATACGGTTTCCGTTTCGCGTGCCACCGAGCTGTCGAGCGACTGTCCAATCGGCGTTTACTGCACACCCTCTTTGGTGACAGTTCCTACATCGCCCCGTACCTTCAGCGCCTTGGGTATAAGCTCGCCCCGGTGGTTCAAACCGGGTCGAACTTCGGCACGGAAATCAAGCACGACAATCCATACCTCAGCTCCGTCGGCCGCGGAACGGTGGTTGCCAGCGGCATCTCGATCGTCAATGCCAATTACTCCAGCACCTCGTTCAGCGTCTCTCGGACTTCGATCGCGGCCAACAGCTTCTTGGGAAATGAGATCCTCTACCCTCCGCAGTCCAAGGTCGGCCAAGATTGCCTCATTGCCACGAAGGCTCTCGTACCCATCGATGGGCCGGTCCGCGAGGGCGTCGGACTCTTGGGCTCACCGGCCTTCGAGATCCCCCGCACAGTGCTTCGGGACAGCGAATTTATCCGTATGGCCGGCGGCGATGAGTTCCCGCGTCGGCTCGCAGCAAAGAACCGGCACAATCTCGTCACCATCGGGTTGTTCCTGATGGCACGCTGGTTCCACGCCTTTGCGGTCACCTTCTTCGGGTTCTTGGCGATAGACCTAAACGACATGGTAGGAGCCGCATCAATCATACTGCTCACGGTGTCCACACTGCTGTTCAGTCTATTCTACGGCGCAATCATTGAGCGCGCATCCACGGGATTCAAACCCTTGAAGCCCAAGCACTGCTCGATATACGACATTGACTTCTGGCGGACGGAACGCTTCTTCAAGCTCGAAGCTGAGGTGAGTCCGCTCTTCAATGGCACGCCGTTCAAGGGCACGATCCTGAAGATGCTGGGTGTACAGGTCGGCAGGCGACTCTTCGATGACGGCGCACAGATGGCGGAGAAAAATCTCATCACCCTCGGCGACGATGTTGCCCTCAACACTGGGGCCTGGGTTCAGTGCCATTCGCAAGAAGACTACGCCTTTAAGTCCGACGCGATCACGATCGGTTCGGGCTGCACGGTCGGCGTCTCCGCGATGATCCTATACAGCGCGAAGATGGGCGACGGGGTGGTGCTCGCGCCGGACTCCTTCCTGATGAAGGGCGAGGAGATTCCCGCTTTCGAGCGTTGGGGAGGCAATCCTGCCGAAGCATTGCCCGCTTCGACCTTTGGCCGGCCGGTGCGGCCTCTCGGCACTGCCTTACC
>NZ_JBFTLC010000078.1:0-2655 GCF_056396245.1 Arthrobacter sp. 05T423 | reverse complement strand
CCCATGGCACTTGTTTCCTTTCGGGGAAGCCCACCCCCAGTGGGCCGGCCGCAAACCTTTTCCAGCCCTGTTTGGCTGACAGGAACGACTTTGCCCGGCCACCATCAAGAACCCAGGCTGGGAACCGTCAAGATCCCATCAAGACTTGAACAGCTGCGATCCGGCCACGTGCCAGGCCGCCGGCACGGTCCCGGCAGGCCAGCGGAGACGCTTGTGCGCCGGAACGCTGTGACGCGCGCCGGTGTGGGAGTAACCTGATCACGGCCTGCCGGGCAGGAGCACTCTGGGCAGCAGCACGGTGGGACGGCGGATGGAGTGCCCGCCGCACAGGGTCGCCCCGCGCCGCACGGGCACCCAGCGGAGCCGTTCAGGGTTCCGGTTCGGGGTTTCCGGATGACTGGTGCGTCGCCGGGTTTGGGTTGCCGGACCAGAAAGCTATCTGGGGGAGCTGCCGGGTCCGGCTGTCCTGCCGGGCGGTCGAGGGCACGGGGGCTGGGGGAAACGGGGGTGGCTGTGGGGTCTTTTGCAGCTCCGGCACCAGCGATGCAGAAAGGGAATCAGTCGTGTGGGCGACCGGTGACGATGAAGTCCGGACTGACCGGATGTGGGCCGGGGTCAAGGAACACCGACGGATCCCAGGAATCGCTCGAGGCCGCCAGCGCACCGGATGCGCGCAGCGTCGTGCGGGAACTGGACGAGACCGATGCGATGGACGAAGGGTTACCCGGGGCGGAGGGTTTGTCGTCGAGGAGGTCACCGCTGAAGTCGTGCCGCAGGCCAGGGACGGGTCCGGCAGCGTCCTGTTTGACAGGCGGGGTGTTGGCCGGCGATGGATGGGCGGGCAGGTTACCTGCCTGCGCGTCTTTGGGATGCGATGAAGGCGTCCATGATCGGTTTGCTGATTCTGCCCCGGCTGTTGGGCTTGTAGCCGTTTTCCCTGGCCCAGTCCCGGACCACTTGTGCCTGGCGGGGGTTGACGGGTGCGGCGGCCTGCCGGGCATTGGCGGCGCCGCTGCGCTGTTGCCGGGCGTGATCGATGAAGGGGGCCAGGTGTTGGCGGAGCTCGGATGCGTGCCTGTCGGTGAGGTCAATGACGTACTGGACCCCGTCAAGGGAGAACCTGACTGTTTCCTGTGCAACCTCGCCGTTCAGATCATCCACTAACTGCACCACGAAATGCTGAGACACTGCCCTGCTCCTTCCCTCACCCGGCTCCTGCGCGGGCGGATCATGCCCTTCCGCGGCGGCGCTCTCATGCCGGTGGCGGCACGTCCCCCTGCCGGGGTTCATCGCTTCCCTTACCAGCCTAGGGACTGACCTTGGGAAAAGCCTTGTGTCCCGCCACCGTGGCGGGAACGGGCCCGCGCGGGCCTGCGCCGGTTGCTGGACCGTGCCCGAATCAGACACCGGCCTACGGTGGGCAGCGGTGCGTGCTGGTCTCTGCTGTGGTCAGCCGCTCTGCCGCACGGAGCGCGTGTTCGTAGCGGTTCTCGCGGATGAGGGTTTCGATGGCGCGGCAGTGGGCTTCGGTTTCCAGTGCACCGGCCATGGCGGAGGTGACCTTGAGGCTGAGGAGTGCGTCCATGCTGGTCTTGGGGTCCTGGTCCTGCAGGGCGGTACGGATCCGGTGGATCCGGCCGGGGAGCATGCTGATGTAGTCGTTGAGGAACCGCAGTGCCGGGACGGGGGTTCCGAGGTCCTGGGCAAGGGTCCGGATCCGGGACAGGTCCAGTACCGGGTACAGGACAGGTGCGTCAGGCACGGGAGGAGGCCTGCGCCTGTCCGGTGCCGCTGGTGTCGGCGTCGGGGTGCTTGGGGTCTTTGCGCCAGATGGAGGTGAGGAGGCCCAGGACGAGGACGGCCGGTGCACCATACACCAGGGTGTTCCTGACGGCTGGTTCGCGCAGGGTGCGAATCGCTGTGCCGAGGTACGGGATGGTCGTGACCTGCCGGTCGACCATTTGTCCTGAGAGCGTGGCAACCCAGGGGTCCTTGCCGTTGTTGGCGTCGCCCTTGGTCTGCACGGCTGTTTGTCCGGTCGGGGTGGTGGTGATCTCGATGATCCGGTGGGTTTCGACCCGCTGGTCCTCGACCGGGATGTGGTAGGTGATGATGTCCCCGACCCGGATGTCCTTGACCGGCACCGGGACCGTGACCACGACGTCGCCGGGATTGATCAGCGGCGCCATCGACCCGGTGAGCATGGTGGAGGTCTGGTATCCCAGCAGCCTCGGGCCCAGGGCCAGCAGCGCGAACGCCGCGATGGCCAGGACGACCAGGACGGTGCTGAGCACCTTTCCAGTGCGCTGCAGGACCCGGGTGAACCCCGCCGGGGCCGGCGTGCCGGCGGGCTGCCTCTGCCGGCTGGGGCGGGCGAGGCCGGGGGCCGGCACTGCGGTCGCCGTGTCCGGGGTGCCGGCGGTGGCCAGGTCCAGTGTGGTGCTCATGATCGTGGTCTCTCATTGACGCTGCGGTGGCGGTGCTGTTCGTGCCGGGGGCCGGCACCGGCCCGGGGTGGTGGGAGTTACCGGTGCAGGGTTATTTGGTGGTTCCGGTGCGCTGGGTGCCGGTGAAGTCGAAGCCGATGGTGGAGGACAGGCCCTGGAAGGTGTTCGGCGCGCTGGACGGGAACGAGGTGGTGACCTTCAGGTTATC
>NZ_JBFTLC010000077.1:0-2762 GCF_056396245.1 Arthrobacter sp. 05T423 | reverse complement strand
GGTAAGGCAGTGCCGAGAGGCCGCACCGGCCGGCCAAAGGTCGAAGCGGGCAATGCTTCGGCAGGATTGCCTCCCCAACGCTCGAAAGCGGGAATCTCCTCGCCCTTCATCAGGAAGGAGTCCGGCGCGAGCACCACCCCGTCGCCCATGGTGACCCCGTAGTGCACCATCGTCGCAACGCCGAGCGTGCAGCCCGAACCGATCGTGGTGGCGTCGGACTTGAACGCGTAGTCCTCCTGGGAGTGGCACTGGATGTACGCCCCGGCGTTGAGGATCACGTTGTCTCCCAAGGTGACGATGTTCTTCTCGGACATCCCGCCCCCATCGTCGAATAGCCGTTTACCCACACGGACGCCGACGAGCCGCCACACGAGCCCCTTGAAGGGTGTGCCGCTGAGCAGCCGATGCACGTTGGCCCGGGCACACAGCTTGAAGAAGCGTTCGGTGCGCCAGAAATCGATGTCATAAATCGAACAGTGCTTTGGCCGCACTCCGCGGAATCCCGTGGAAGCCCGCTCCACGAACGCGAAGTACAGCACAGTGAAAACCACGATCACAAGGGGCAGTCCCATGATCGCGAAGACGCGGAATTGCTGCATCAGGTCCACCGAGGTCAGCGAGGACAGCAGCATCACGAAGGTGTAGAACCAGCGCGACAGGAGGAACAGGACCATACTCACCAAGTTGTGCCGGTTCTTGGCGGCGAGCCGGCTAGGGAACTCCTCGTCATGCGCCATGCGTATGAACAGGCTGTCCCGTTGCACAGTCCGGGGAATTTCGAAGGCAGGCGATCCGAGCAGGCCGATGCCCTCCCGGATCTCTCCGTCGATCGGGACGAGGGCCTTCGTCGCGATAAGGCAGTTCTCCCCAACCTTGCCCTGCGGGGGGTAGACGATGTCGTTGCCGAGGAAGCTGTTTGCGCCCACAGCGCTCCGCGACACGCTGAAAGACGTGCTGGAGTAGTTGGCGTTAATGAACGAGATCCCAGCGGCGATGACAGTTCCCCGGCCGACCGCACTCAGATACGGGTTGTCATGCTTTACTTCGGTGCCGAAGTTGGAACCGGTCTGCACTACGGGGGAGAGCCTGTAACCGAGGGACAGCAGGTAATGAACGATGAAGGAGCTGTCGCCGAACAGCTCATGGAAGAACTTACGGTTGGTAATACGCCCGATCGCCACGTGCATCAAGTAGTGGATCCCGTACAACGGATAGACGCGATCCGGTTTGAGCGCGAGGTTCAGTAACCGTGGGATGGTCGTAACGAAGATCAGGCTCACGATCATGGCGCCTGTGAATAACGCCAAGGACAACCAGAGGACGGTGCTGAGGTAAGACCAGCTGGCAAGTGTCAGGCCCGGCGTCTCGAAGATCTCTCGGGTCCAGGGCACATCGACGACGACCACAGCCAGTAATGTGGAGACCACTGGCACCGTTAGGAGCAGGCGGTTCGCCAGCTGCAGGGCCACATACCTTACCCTCCTGAGGGTCCCGCAGGGAGCCGGGGGAACGATCCGATAGTCGGTGCTCGTGCGCCTCGCCGGCGAACCGTTCCAGCTCTCTCCAGCAGGTACTGCCTGGCCCTCGTGGAGTGACGAGGCGTGGCCCAATTGGGCCCCGTCGCCAAGCGAGGTGCGGATATCGAGCACCGCCTTCTCTCCAACCAAGACGTTCCCGCCGATCGACACCGGACCGGTTTGAATCACGCCGTTGATGGCGCGGTAGCCGCTGAGGAAGCTGTCCTTCTCGATGACCGTGTGCTCGCCAATCGTGAGCATGTCGGTGCAGACAGGCATGTGCCGGGTGAAGACGACCGCCCCCTTCCCTACCCTGGCTCCCAGGGCGCGCAGGTAAAGCAGGTAAAGCGGCGAGCCCGCAAAAAGGACCAGCGGGTTGGCCATCACGAGCGTCTTGACCAACCAGAACCGCACGTACGCCAGACTCCAGATGCGAATCTCCTGGGGCTTCCAGCGGCCTATGAGCACCCATTTAGCCAGAATAGGCAGCGTACACATGGCGACGAACGTGAAGGTCCCGAAGCCGACGCTCCTTACGTACTGGTCAAGCAGCGTGCTGCCTGCCCAGACCCACTCCAGCCCATTCTCGAAAATCACTGCGAAAACATAGGTGTAGGCAAGGAAGATCAGCACCTGCAGCATCCCACATGTCACGTACTCGGTCGTCGTGGCCGACATTCCCCCAGCTGGGAGAGCCCTGTGTCGCCCTCGTCCCGCCTCGTTCGCAGAGGTCGCCTTGGGTGCGGCAGCGGATGACGCTTCCGGTCCCGCTGACCGCGAGGTAAGTGTACTGGCAACCACAGGCGGGTCGGACGGCACTGGTTCCGCAGGAGCCAAAGCCGCGGCGAGAGCGCCGACCGTCGGGTTGTGGTAGACGTCCTTGATGGACACCGCCGGCAGGTCCGGCTCCTTGCGGACCCGGGCGCAGAACTTCGCCATGACCAGCGAGTCCGCGCCCAGGTCGTGGAAGAAGTTGGCGTCCACGGGCACGTGCTCGACGTCCAGCACGCCGGACAGCAGTCCCGCGAGCCGTTCCTGCACCTGCACCTGAACCTGCACCTGTGCCKTCGYCTCTTCCGCCGGTGCCAGGGCYGCRGCCAGCGCCGAGATCGTTGGGTTCTGGTAGATGTCCTTGATGGACACCGCTGGCAGGTCCGGCTGCTTGCGMACCCGGGCGCAGAACYGCGCCATSACCAGYGAGTCCGCGCCCAGGTCCTGGAAGAAGTTGGCCTCCACCGGCACGTG
>NZ_JBFTLC010000076.1:0-3353 GCF_056396245.1 Arthrobacter sp. 05T423 | reverse complement strand
GTTCTCCACCTGCGCGGGCGTGCCGCCCATGACTTCCGCAAGCCCGGCGGCGGCCATCGACGACGCCGAACCCACCTCGCCCTGGCAGCCCACCTCCGCGCCGGAAATGGACGCCTGTTCCTTGTACAGCACCCCGACGGCACCTGCCGCGAGCAGGAAACGCACCACCACGTCGTCGCGGTCTTCCTGGCTCGCCTGGTCCATCCCTGGGGCGAAGTGCAGCGCGTAGTACAGCACGGCAGGGATGATTCCGGCGGCGCCGTTCGTGGGTGCGGTCACCACCCGGCCGCCGGAAGCGTTTTCCTCGTTCACCGCCAGGGCGATCAGGTTGACCCACTCCTGCCAATACTTGGGGTCCCGGTCCTTGTCCTCCTTCAGGAGGCGCTCGTGCCAGTCGGGGGCGCGACGGCGGACCTTCAGTCCGCCAGGCAGCAGCCCCTCGCGCTTCAGGCTGACGGCGACGCAGCTCTCCATGACCGAGTAGATGTGCAACAGACCTGCCCGGATGTCCTCCTCGGAGCGGGAGGCGCGCTCGTTGACCAGCATGATGTCGCCGATGGATAGGGCCTGGGCGCTGCAGTGCTCCAGCAGTTCAGCGGCCGTCCGGAACGGCAGCGGCAATTCCTTCTTGGACTCCGCGAGCTCCTGCTGGGCCGCATCCTCCTCGCCCTCCCGGACAATGAACCCGCCGCCGACGGAGAAGAACGTGGCGCTGTGGAGGACCCCGCCGTCGGCATCCGAAACGGTAAAGGTCATGCCGTTGGTGTGCCGGGGCAGCACGGTCAGCGGCCTCAGCACCATGTCCGCCACGCCATAGGGCAAGGGCGCCGACCCGGACAGCTGCAAGGTCCCGGTCTCCGCGATCGACGCCAGCCGATCCTCAACCTCCTCGGGGAGGATCAGCTCCGGGTGGTACCCCTCCAGCCCCAGCAGGATCGCCGTCATGGTTCCGTGCCCGTGCCCGGTTGCCGCGAGCGAGCCGTACAGGTCCACCCGCAGCGACGCCACCTGCTCCAGCACACCGGAAGATGCCAGCTCCTCGGCAAACACCGCCGCAGCCCGCATGGGTCCAACGGTGTGCGAGGACGAAGGGCCAATCCCGATCGAGAAGAGGTCAAAGACGCCAACAGCCATGGTCGGTTCCTAACTAAGTAGTTGTGGTCGGTTCGGGCTGGGGAGGTGGAGTTGCTGCGGGTGGAGGCGGAGTTTTTGTCCAGATAATGGCCGCAAAAGAGCCTCGAAGTCGCGACATCTGGACAAAAACTCCATCCTCGGGAGGGAAGAGGGAGGTGCAGGCTAGAGTTCGCCGCCATTTGTTGCCGCGTATTCTTCAGCCGACATCAGCGGGCCCTCGTCGGTGACGGCCACCTTGAACAGCCAGCCCGCGCCGTAGGGGTCGCTGTTGATCAGGGCCGGGTCGGCGACGACGCCGTCGTTGACCTCGGTCACTTCGCCGGTCACGGGTGCGTACAGGTCGGAGACGGACTTGGTGGACTCCACCTCGCCGCAGGTTTCGCCGGCAGTGACCGTGGAGCCGACCTCGGGCAGGTCCACGTACACGATGTCGCCGAGGGCGTCGGCCGCGACGGCCGAAATCCCGATCCCCACGGGGCCGGACCCGTCGACGGCAACCCATTCGTGCTCGGCGGAGTACTTCAGTTCAGAAACAACTTTGCTCATGTGATTTTTCCTTTGAGGTCTGGGTGGGTTACTTGGAGCGCTTGTAGAACGGCAGTGCGACCACTTCGAACGGCTCGGCCTTGCCGCGCAGGTCAACGTCCAGAACCGTGCCAACCTCGGAATACTCGACGTTGACATACGCCATCGCGACCGGGTAGCCAAGGGTGGGGGAGGGCTGGCCCGAGGTGACCTCCCCGATCAGCGTGCCGTCCTTGAGGACCGGGTAGTGGCCGCGGGCGGCGCGCCGGCCAAGGCCCTTGAGACCCACCAGCTTCTGGCCAATGGCGGAACCGACGCCGGCTGCCTTGATGGCGGAGAGGGCCTCCTTGCCCACGAAGTCGCTTTCCTTGGCCAGCGAAACCACCGGACCCAGTCCTGCTGCGTACGCATTGACGCGGCGCGAGAGCTCGTTGCCGTAGAGCGGCATGCCGGCTTCCAGCCGCAGCGAGTCGCGGCAGGCCAGGCCTGCCGGGATGAGCCCGTGCACGGCACCGGCGTCCAGAAGCGCCCCCCACAACGCGGCAGCATCCTCGTTGGGGACGTAGATTTCGAAGCCGTCCTCGCCGGTGTAGCCGGTGCGCGCAAGAAGGAGGTCGTGAGCAGTGCCGTCGACGGTGATCGCTACCTCAATAGCCGCGTAGTACTTCAGCTCAGTCACCAGGGAGTGCTGTTCGGCCGGGACGAGCTGGAGCAGGATGGCTTCCGCGTTGGGCCCCTGTACGGCGATCAGCGAGATCTCTGCCGAGACGTCCTCGACGGCAACGTCGAAGTTCGCGGCACGCTCGGCGAGGGCAGCAGCGACTTTCGTTGCATTGCCGGCGTTGGGAACCACCAGATACTTCTCCTCGCCACGGCGGTACGAGATGAGGTCATCGATGATGCCGCCGTCCGCGTCGCAAATCAGCGAGTACTTGGCCTTGCCGACGGCGATGGCGGACAGCTTGCCGGCCAGGGCGTAGTCCAGGAAGGCGCCGGCGTCCGGGCCGGTGACCCAGACTTCCCCCATGTGGGAGAGGTCGAACAGGCCGGCCGCGTTGCGCACGGCGTGGTGCTCGGCGAGCTCGGAGGTGTACTTGAGCGGCATCTGCCAGCCGCCGAAGTCGGTGAAGGAGGCTCCGGCCTTTTTGTGCTGGTCGTAGAGGGCGGTGTAGTTCTCGGTCATTGCGGAATCCTTAGTTTTCAAAATCTTCTGTGTTGTCCTCGAACGCTTCGAGAGGCGGGCAGGAGCAGACCAGGTTCCGGTCGCCTGCCGCGCCGTCGATGCGGCCCACAGGCGGGAAGTACTTGTCCTGCTTGAGCGTGTGCACGGGGAAGGCGGCCTGTTCGCGCGGGTAGGAACGGTCCCAGCTCGAACTGACGACGGCGGCTGCCGTGTGGGGTGCGTTGCGCAGCGGGGAGTTCTCCACGGTGAAGTCGCCGTTGGCGACCTGCTCGATCTCGGCGTGGATGGCGATCATGGCCCTGATGAACCGGTCGATCTCGGCCAGGTCCTCGGACTCGGTGGGCTCCACCATCAGGGTGCCCGCGACCGGGAACGCCAGGGTGGGGGCGTGGAAGCCGTAGTCGATCAGGCGCTTGGCGACGTCCTCGGCGGTCACGCCGGTCCGGGCGGTGAGTTCGCGCAGGTCCAGGATGCACTCGTGTGCCACCAGGCCGCTGTCCCCGGTGTAGAG
>NZ_JBFTLC010000075.1:0-3411 GCF_056396245.1 Arthrobacter sp. 05T423 | reverse complement strand
GCAAGAGCGGCAATAACACCCGGGTCCTTCCGGCACCCTTCCTCACACTCGGCAAACTCATCAAGCATGAACGGGGGCTGAACGTTGGCAGCGAGCTGCCTCCACGCATCAACAGTGCCCGAATCAAGATTAACAACCGCCTCGTACGAACGAGCCTCGGCACGGTCAACCAGGACAGCGTCCGCCTCCCGGACGACCTGCACACCGTTGCGCAGGTCCTCCTTGGACGGCTCACGCAACTCAACACTGATAAAACGGAACGACTCCGCCGCGGCCAGCCCCTCCCGCAAAACCGCCACCGCACGCGAAATCTCCTCCCGCGACAACGGATCCAAAGGGTGCGCCACCCCAACAACAGCTGAAGTTTCAATCTCGAGAGTCATGCTTTTTCTCCTTAATAAGTCCTTGAAGGATGAGGATGCCTGTGTGGTGTGCTGTCGGGACCAAAGGTCCCGGGATTCCCAGAACTGTTCGTCTTCGTCAGAACTGTTCATCTCTGGTTGCTGCTGCTAAAGGTCCGGCCAGGCTCTGCTCCAAGCCCGGCCGGCGTGACGCCGGCCACGTACATTCGGGCCGTGTAGAAAAAGCTACGCCATGCAAATCCTCTAGTCCAGCCTTTTTTGTGGGTTAGTTCGGTAAGACTGCAGTTAATACCTTGGGTCGGGGGAGCGGCTTTAGCCGGCCAGCAGCCAGTCAGAGGCCGCTTTGCGGTAGCGGATGATGCCTTTGTACTCGGCCATGTCGTCCGGGAGCTCGGCCAGTACGTGGCCGAACTTTTCGCGCCACTCGGGTACCCGGGCGATGTCCCTGAGGGGCAGGAGGTAGCTCCGGATCAGGAACAGCAGGACCCCGGTGTGGGGGAGGCGGATCAGGTGCTGGACCTCGACGCGGAGGTGGAGCTTGTCGGGCATGTCGGGGTCGGTGGCGATGGTTCCACGGTCCGGGCCCCATTCGGGGTAGGTTTCGGTGGAGGTGTCCAGGCGGTTGCCGATGGTCATGGTCCAGTTGGTGCGGCGGAACTGTTCTCCGGGCTGCAGGCGCATGAGGAACTTCTCGGCGCGGCTGATGATGTTTTCTTCCTTGACCCGCGGCACGGGGCCGTGGATTTCGAGGAAGCTCATGCCGACGTCGAAACTGAAGGACCAGTCCGCGGCGAAGGTGACCAGGCCGGCGTCGAGCCACATCGTGTCATCCCGAATGTCGAGGAGAACGACGTCGTCCTGGATCTGGCTTCCCAGGAACCGCATGGGGCCCATGGGCAACGAGTCGTCGTCGCCGACGGTGAACTCAACGTCGAGGCCCTGCAGCTTGTTCTGCCAGCGGCAAGCGTTCCCTTCGCGGTGGAAGGACATGATGTCCGGGTATTCCTCGGCCATGGTGGGCAGCAGGGTGGCGATGGTGTCCCACACGGCCGGCCGCATGTGGGGCAGGACCTGCATCCGCGAGGAATCGCGGGTCAGGATCCGGTCGCGGTCCGCCAGTTCCTGGAGGTAGAACTCGTCGATGTCGATGAGCCCGGCTCCCCAGGCGCCGGCGTCCGTCGGCACGTTTTTGTTGGCCGGTTCGACGTTGGCGCTGTAGCGGTAGCTGTCACCGGTAAAAGGGAAGGGAAAGCGCCTGATGCGTTCCGGGAGGGTGGTGGTGTCAGTGTCTTTGTCGATGGTGATGCTCAAAGGTCCAACTCCAATTCTGGGTCTTTGCTGCGTGAAACACAGCACATCATTGTGGTGTTTTCGGCCTTTTCCTGCTCGGTCAGGTAGAGGTCCCGGTGCTGCGGGGTCCCCCGGAGGACCGGGAGCACACATTCGCCGCAGATGCCTTTACGGCACATGTTGGGGATGCGTTTCCCTGCCCCTTCGAGAGTTTCCAGCAGCGAAACACCGGCCGGCACGTCCAACTTGAAGCCGCTGCGGACCAGGTTCACCGTGAACGGCTCGCCCTCCTCCAGTTCGGCCGCACCGAAGGCTTCCGAGTGCAGCCTCGCCGATGACCATCCCAGCTCCCGCGCCTGATCCAGGACTGCATCCATGAAGGCAGCCGGGCCGCAGACATAGAGGTGGGTTCCGATTGTCTGGGTGCTGAGCTCATCCGTCAGAACCTGTTGGAAACTGCCGCGATCCGTACATTCGATCAGCTCGCTCAGCCCCTGTCCCAGCAGTTCCTGCGCCTCGCCCACATGGGCCCCCGCGCCGTGCCGGTGCACGTAGATCAGGGACGCTGTGTTGCCCCGTTCGGCCGCCGCCCGGGCGTGCGACAGCACCGGCGTGATGCCGATTCCAGCAGCGATCAGCAAATGGTGGGTGGCTGTTGACGCCGGGGCAAAAGCACTGCGGGGACGCGACACGTACACACGGTCGCTGACTGAGAGCTGGTGCATGGCCACAGAACCGCCGGAGCCGTCTTCGACCCGGAGAACCGAGATGTTGTATTCCGACGGGCCGTTGCCTGAACCTGTAAGCGAGTACGCATTGACGCCGCTACCGTACTGGACAACAAGGTGGCTGCCCGGGACGTAGGACGGCAGGCGTGCCCCCGACGGATCGGCCAACGTGATGCTGACGATCGATGCCGTCTGGGGACTGACGTTTGTCACCTCCAAGTGGAGGCCACCTTCCACCGCCGGGTGGGCAGTGATCGGGAGCGCCGTGATAGTCATGATGCCTCCTCGGCGTGGGCTGAGTACCCCAGGTACGCGCCCATTCGGCGGGAAAAGTGATCGGTGGTGGCCAGGCTGGTGGCGCATCCCTGGCACTGCACCTCGGAACCGGCTGCACTGTCGGTTGGTGTGGTGGCATGGCAATGCGGGCAGTAGATTAGCCGTGGCGCGGTCTCGTCATTCAGGAGGGTGAGCTCATCCTGTTGCAGACCGCATTCGGCGGCGGTGGCCGCGGCTGCACGGATGTCCGCCGGGGGACCGGCGAGGACGAGGCGGACTCCGACGTGCGAACGTCCGAGTGCGGACCTCAGCTCCGAGAGGGCCTCGTGGTTTGCAGCTTGAAAACGGAGATCATGCCTGGGCTGGACACCGGTGTGTTGACCCGCGGAGTCACCTGTGGCGCCAAAAGACGCACAGATGACACCGCGGAAACCAGGTTCCAGGCCTGTGCCTGCTGCCGGCGGCATGGACGCGGAACGCATGGTCGGTCCTTACGGTGCGAAGGAGCGGTGGCCGGTGAAGAACCCCAGGCCGTACTCGGGGGTCTCGAACTTGACTGTCGTTCCCTTCGGGAAGAACAGCACATCGCGCTCCTTGGCGTGGGTGACTTCGCCCGTCGCCTCGTCGGTGAGGATGAACTCACCGGCTACGACCACCTTCATTTCGTCGTAGGTGTACGTGTACACCAGGGGTTCGGAGGCCTTCAGCTCGAAGAAGCCGGCGCTCATAACCGACCCTTCAGGGTTGTGGAGGGA
>NZ_JBFTLC010000074.1:0-4689 GCF_056396245.1 Arthrobacter sp. 05T423 | reverse complement strand
CCATGGCGAATCCGGGGACGTCCCGGAGTTGGTGTCGCTTCCCACGGCACTCACGTAGTAGTGGGTGGACGGCGTCGAAGGGCCCGTCGTGGAGACGCAGCCCACCAGCAGGACCATCAGGAGGGCAACAGCCAGCGCGGCGGCGGCCCGTGTGGAACGTGTGCTCATGATTGCACCTGCCGGGACGCGGACAATTGGTGTGCCGGGCCGAGTCTTGGCACGTTGAAAACCTAGCCCGGGGAGCGTGGGAAAACCTTGGACGGTTTGCGCTGTGCAGGCACACGCCGTGCGCCTTGTAACGTGCCCTGCCCGGGACTCGCAGCTGGGCCGGCAGCGTCAGACTGCTGCGCCCCTGTGGCCCCTCCCGATGGTCGACGTGTACTCGCCCCCGTCTCATGCAATGAGCAGCGCGTTTTGGGCATCCTCGCGACCACGGCCCGCCAATCGACGAGCGTAAGCGTCCATGGCCCCTCGGCCGCTTCGGTGGGCCGGAGCAGTCGCTGCTGAAGCGTTCGCGCCCCTGCGGGGCCCATCGAAGCACCACAGCCGCGAGACGCCCTGCCCGTTTTCCTTTTCAAGGTTCCGGCGGCGTAGGTATGGTTTGACAATGCTCCGGGTGTTGGGACAGCTCAAGGGGAAGATTTGCGGTGAGTACCGCACGCTGATGGTTCTCGGCTGCCTGGCGGCTCTGGCAGTCCCCGTCGCAGGGTGCGACCCGACGGCGCCGCGGCAGGCGGTGGTCTCCCCGGAGGCAAGCCCGGCCCGGATCTTCACCGACACTACGGCAGCTCCGTCGGTCCCGGTCCCGGCAGGATCCGCCGCTGCCGGTCCTGCCGGATCCCGAGTCACGGGCCCCGGGACGCAGGATGCCGGCACAGCGGACACCCCGTCTCCGGGCGGTCCCGGAACGCACGCGCCCAACCCTACGCACGCGCCGCGCCCGGCCGGAGCGTCCAGTTCACCCCCGGATGACACGTCCGTTTCCGGGCAACGCCTGCCGGTCGGTGATTTGCCGGGGTGGCGGCAGGTATTCGCCGGCGATTTCATCCACGGCGATGTGCCCATCGGGGAATTCCCCGGGGCGGCTTACCGCGTGAGATGGAGCGCGGGTTACGCCGACGGGACCCCTGACACGGCCGGGCAGGTCAGCGGGGGCAAATCCGGTTACTACCCCACAAAGGTCCTCAGCGTCAGGAACGGGGTCCTGGACTGGTATCTGCACTCCGAACACGGAATCTCGATGGGCGCCGCCCCTTCCCCCATCATCGCGAACACCAGCACCGGCCCTCACCGCCCCAACAGCCAGCTGTACGGGCGGTACTCGGTACGCTTCAAGGCAGACTCGCTTCCGGGCTTCAAAACCGCCTGGCTGATGTGGCCCGACAGCGGCGTCTGGCCCAGGGACGGTGAACTGGACTACCCGGAAGGGGACCTTGCCGGCCCATTTTTCGGCGCGGTCCACCGGAGCGGATCATCGCGGAACATCTATGAGGTGGTCCCCTCACGGACCCTCTTCACGTCCTGGCACACGGCCACCACCGAATGGACACCCGGACGGGTCACCTTCCTCCTCGACGGGAAGCCGCTGGGCACGATCACGACAGGCACACCCGTCAAGCCCATGCATTACATCCTGCAAACCGAGTCCTGCCTGACCGGGTGCCCCCGGCCCGGGACCGCCGGCCACGTGCAGGTGGCCTGGGTCGCGGTCTGGGCAAGGAGCTAAGTAGACGTTGGAACGGACCCTCATGGGGAACCGGCCAGGAGGACAGGAAAGCCGGAACGGATTGAACCCGGCGAATGTGGCAGCGTCCTGCGTCCACGGACGCCTCAACCAGAGCGCGTCGCCCTAGGCAGCAGGGGAGACGTGCGAACCCCCTGCCGACACCCCGAGCCCGGCGCCGAAGACCAGGACGCCTCACCCGGTGACCAGTACGCGGCCGGGCACAACCCCACCGATGTCCTTCGCATTGACCACGTCATCCCCGGATGACGCGCAGGACGTCCTCGATTTCACCGAGCCTTCCAAGGCTCCGCGGTCCGTGGCGAGGACCCGAACCTGTCCAGACGGACCACCCGGCCTCTACTCGGCGATGTCCTCTGCCCACAAGTCCGGGTTGCTTTCCTGGAACCTGCGCATCATGTCCACACACCGCTGGTCATCCACGACCACCGCCCCTGGCCGGAGTCGCAGACCGCGCGGTGAGCAAGAAGAAGTCAGTCTCTCCGTACTTCACGGAAACCGACACGAATCAGATCCGGGCGGCAGTCAAAGCCGTTGGCCACCTCGAGGGGTACGTGTCGATCACCGACCTCGTTGAGGCCGCCACATTGCGGGAACTGAAGCGGCTGCAGCGTAAGTACAACGGCGGCAAGAAATGGCCCGGCGTCCCGGCAGGGGAGCTCCGGCCAGGGCGCAGGACACGCGAAGAAATGCAGCACCAGAAGAGGACGGCTAAGCCGTGTGCATCGCAGCGGCTTTTGACTCCAGGCCAACGGCGACCGGATCGCCAGCACGACGCCCTCAATCAGCACGACGCCCTCAATCAGCACGACGCCCTCAATATGGACGCCGTCGGCGCCGCGTCCCGGCTTGCCACTAGTTGCCCGGGGAAACCGAAACGTCACCCAAGTCGGCAATGGAATTAAGCTGAGAGGCAGATGTGGTTCAGCTGGCGACCATACGTTGACCTGCATGACGAGACCCTCAACAACCAGCGGAAAATCCCTCGATGAGCAACACCCCCGTCTCTTCGGCCTGCGTCGGCTGTCGACGGCGGTGATCGGTCACAAGCCGCGCGCGATCGTGGCCGCGAGCTGCATGCTTGCCCTGGTGGGCGGTGGCGTGGCCGCCGCGTCGACCATCGCCTTCGGGCAGCAGCAGGTCGGATCCCAGACTAAGGACGGGCAGCAGATCTCCTCGAATCAGGTGATCAAGCCCATCGGCGACCGTCTGATGACCCCGTTCGGCAAGATCATGGGTTCGACGGTCAGCCCCGATGCCCGTTACCTGGTGGGGACCAGCGCCGACCGCTCGGTCGACCTGCAGGTCTTTGACCTCAAGACCTACAAGCCGGTCGCCGCGGCGGGCACCCTCGGGCGCTGGCACGAAGATCAGCATCCCGACCGCGGGCGGCAAGCAGGCGCTAACCGCCGGCATGGCGTTCTCCCCGGACGGCTCCACGCTCTACGCTGCCGTCAACGGCCAGAACGCGGTCGTCGCGATCGACCCGGCCGCCGGGACGGTGAAGCAGACCTTCAACACCGGCATTGCGCCCCGGCAGCTGAAGTTCGCCGGCACCAAGCTGTACGTCTCCAACGAGGGCGGCCGCCAGGCCGCCGCGGGTGAGGCGACCATGGGCTCCTACGGCACGCAGGTTCCCGCGGACCCGTACCTCGGCACCTCCACGACCGGCACCCTCAGCGTCATCGACACGGCGAACGCCTCCGCGCCGGTCTCCTCAATCGGCGTCCAGCTGCACCCGACCGCGATGTACCTCAACGGCTCCAACCTGTACGTGGCCAACACCAACAGCGACACCGTCTCGGTCGTGGACACGGCGAGCAACAAGGTCGTGCAGACCATCGCGACCCAGCCATGGGCCTCCTCACATGTGGGCTACGAGCCGACCGCCATCGCCATGCAGGGCGACCACCTGCTGGTCTCGCTGGGTCGTGCGAACGCGATCGCGGTCTACAAGGTCAACAAGCACGACCCGAAGGACCCTGCCGGTTACATCGGGCTGCTGCCGACGGACTACTTCCCCGGGAACGTCGCGGCCGTGAACGGTCAGATCGTGGTCACGAACACCCGCGGCATCGACGCCCGCGGGCCGGAACTGAGCTTCAACAAGGGCCAGGGCACCACGGTTGCGACCGGTCACGGTACGCACTCCACCACGGCCTCGCTCACCAGGTTCACCCTGCCCGGCGACGAGAAAATCCAGAACTACACCGAGACGGTGTTCGAGCAGAACGGCTGGGACGGAAAGTCCGTGAAGGAAGCGGCAGCCGCGGACGCCGCCAAGATCCCGGCCGTGGCCGTCCCGAAGCGGATCGGGGACCCGTCCACGATCAAGCACGTGTTCCTGATCGTCAAGGAGAACCGCACCTACGACCAGGTCTACGGCGACATGAAACAGGGCAACGGCGACGCCTCGCTCGCACAGTTCGGTGCGAAGGTCACCCCGAACCAGCACGCACTGGCCAGCCAGTTCGGCCTCTACGACAACACCTACGACATCGGCACGAACTCGGCCGAGGGCCACAACTGGATGATGCAGGGCGACAACCCGGCCTACACCGAAACCAGCGCCGGTGAGTACACCCGCTCCTACGACACCGAAGAGGACGTCCTGGGCCACCAGCGCTCCGGCTTCCTCTGGACCTCAATCCAGTCCGCGGGCAAGACCGCCAGGAACTACGGGGAGTTCGAGTACGGCGAGGGAAAGCCGGCCGGCGCGACGTGGCAGCAATACTACTGCGCGGCCAAGAGCACGATGGCCGGCGGTGACCCGTCCCAGCTCTTCACCCCGGCGCTCCAGCTGCACGCCAGCTCGGACATCCCCTCGCTCAACGCGATCACGGACCCGAACGCGGCGCCGTTCGACACGTCGGTGCCGGACATCTACCGGTACGCGACCTGGAAGCAGGACTTCGAAAAGAACGGCCCGAAGAACTTCCAAATGA
>NZ_JBFTLC010000073.1:0-3590 GCF_056396245.1 Arthrobacter sp. 05T423 | reverse complement strand
CCGGTGGTGAAGGTCCAGTTCCGCGAGAGGAACGGGTTGTTCGCCAGGTCACGGACGGACGATATGGCCATGGTGTAGGTCCGGTTCGCCGCCAGGGTTACCGACGGGTTCAGCGTCACTGTCCGGGTCGCGTTGTTGTAGCTCACGACGGCGGGAATGATCGTTGTGCCGAGCCGCAGCACCACCGTTCCCGTGCTGGCGCCGGTGATCGGTTCGCTGAATCGGGCGGTCACGTTCGCCGTCCGGGCCACGCCCCGTGCACCAATCGCCGGGCTGACGGAAACCAGCGTGGGAGCCGGTCCGGTGGTGAACTGCCACGATGTTGATGCCATCGTGTTCCCAGCCGTGTCACGGATGGAGGACACTGCCATGGAGTAGGTCCGGTCCGTCAGGAGGTTCGCGCTCGGGTTCAGTGTTGCCGTCCGGTTCGCGTTGTTGTAGCTTACCGTTGCCGGGATCACGGCCGTTCCAAGCCGCAGGACCACTGTTCCGCCGGTGACGTTCGTGACCGGTTCACTGAAGGTGACAGTCAGGTTGTTGGCCTGGCTGACCGACTTTGCCCCAACTGCAGGGGTCCGGGCCGTGATCGTCGGGAGGACGAATTCCGAGCGAGGCGTCGCAACTGCCGTCCGGGCTGACCTGGCCCCGGTGCCGGCCGAGTTGATCGCAGCCACGTCGAACGTGTAGCCGGTGGCGTTGATCAGCGCGTCCACGACGGCCCCCGTGCCGGTTCCGACGGTCAGTGTCCGTGTCGGGGTGGTCCCGGCACCGACGAACGTGCGGATCTCGTAACCGGTGATCGGTGCACCGCCGTCGGAGGCCGGGGCGGTCCAGCTGAGGGTAACCTGGGCGTTGCCGGCCACGGCACTAACGCTTCCGGCCGCTGCCGGCGTCACCGCTGCGGCCGCCGGAGTTACGGCTGCCGAGGCGGTCGAGGCCGCTCCGGTGCCCACCGCGTTTACGGCGGCGACATCGAAGGTGTAGGCAGTACCGTTTGTGAGCCCCGTCACGACGGCGGTTGTCACGTTACCGGTGACCTGCTGCGTGACTGCCACAGCAGCTCCGTCGAAGGCCCGCACCTGGAACCCGGTGATGGGCGACCCACCGTCGGAGGCCGGGGTGGTCCAGGTCAGGGTAGCCGTTCCATCGGCCGCCGTTGCAGTGACCGCGGTTGGAGCCCCGGGCGCGGCGGCTGGGGCGGGTTCGGCGGTTGGTGCCGGAACCACCACGTTGGATGCTACCGAGAACGGGCTGGTGCCCTGGGCGTTCGTGGCCGAAACCTGGAACACATACTTGTTCCCGTTGGTCAGGCCCGGTACCACGAGGCTGGTGTCCGTTCCTGCCGCGGTGAGCAGGCCGCCCACCTGGACGCCGGCCGCGTTCGTCGTCACATCCAGCGTCTTGATGTTGAAGCTGCTGGCGACGCCGATGGTCGGCGCGGTCCAGGTGACCGTTGCCCGGGCGTTGCCGGCGGTTGCTGCGCCGATCGCCGGAGCATTGGTGACAACCGTGTCAGAGAAGGCSAGKKSCTCGATGTTCCGCAGGGTGTCGGTTCCGTCGGCGCCGACGTTGTCGGTTACCGTCGTCGTYGAACCGGCTGAGCCGAGGGTGCCGTCGCCGCCGGTGGTGSTGACGGTGTAGTTGGCCTCCGGGCCGGAGAACACTGCGGTGTCGATGTTGCCTGCGGTCTGTGCGGCCGTCGGCGTGATGACTTCACGGACCGCCACCAGGTTGCCGGGGTCGATGATGCCGGCGGCGACATCGGCCTCCAGGGTGTGGGGGTTGCCCGCCTGGTAGGTGTGTTCCATGAGGTCGGYGCTGCCGATYTCGGTGGCCGGGTCGTCCGGGTTGGTGCGGACGCTGATCCGTACCTGGACGTACCGGTCGCCGTCGAGGACGTCGTTGGCGCCGCGGCCTTCGAGCCGGTCGCTGCCGAGGCCGCCGAGCAGGATGTTGCCGTCGCCCCAGACCGGACCGGTGAGGGGGCAGGCCCCCATTGCGGAGATCGCCGCCACCGGCTCGAGCGGGGTGCTGGGCGCGGGGAGGATGTTCCCCAGGCCGGCGATCCTGTCGATGCCTGTCTGGTCGAGGACGTCGCAGCCGCTGAAGCCGGCGCCGCCCACGGTGCTGGGCACCCGGTCATCACCCTTGATCACGTCGTCGAACGCGGATCCGGAGTTGGCTTCGGTTTCCTGCCACCGGTCCCTGTTGACCACAATCTGCAGCGGCAGGCCGSCCAGGTTCTGGTTGATCTTCATGTCATCGTTGGCGCCCACCGTGTCGTACTGGTGGATGGCCCAGTCGAATCCGGCCGCACCGGCGAACCTGTCGATCGCGGCGTTGGCGGCCATGATGTCGTCTCCGCCTTCAGCGTCGTAGTCGTTCTCACCGACCTGGCCGACCATGATGTCGTTGCCCGGCTTGGTCTGTGCCGGATCGTCGAAGAACGGGGCACCGTGGTCGCCCTGGAGCAGGTCCTGGCCGGAGCCGCCCTGGATCCAGTCGTCCCCGCCGTCGCCGAACACCGCGTCCGCACCGTCGCCGGCCCGGATGAAGTCGTTGCCGGGTCCGGCGAACGTCTCGTTGTCGTTGGCGCCGCCGTTCATGAAGTCCTGGCCGTCKCCGCCCATCGTGATGTCGTTGCCGATGCCGGCATTGACGTAGTCGTTGCCCGGGCCGCCCTTGAGCACGTCGGCTCCGGACAGGTCGGTGATCCTGTCGTTGCCGTCGCCGCCGAGCGCCACGTCGTCGCCGCCGTTGCCCTCAATGACGTCGTTTCCGGCGTTGCCCCAGAAGGTGTCGTTGTCGTTGCCGCCGGTAACCCGGTCCACGCCGTCAGTGCCGTTGTAGACGGACTGGCCGTTGATGCCGGAGGGATCGACGGTGTTCTTCTCCTGGTACTGGATGGTGCCGTCAGGCTTCCGAATGAGCAGCGCATTCTCGTTGCAGTCGGTCGTTGTGGCGTCGTCGGCAACGGATGGTCCCGATGCGGTGAACCCAGCCGGCGTGCCGGCGAGGTTGCCCAGCTGGAACTTGCAGTCCGCCGTCGCGAACACATCAGCCTTCAGCGTGTTCACACCTTCGGTGTTGCGCATGATCATCTCGGAGAAGCTGTTGCCTTCGAGCTGGGTGCGCAGGTTCATGCCGGGGGTGCGGGCCAGGTAGTACAGCCGGTCGCCGTTCTGGAGGTCCGTGAGCTGGTTCTCGAACACGTAGTTGAACGTGCTGCCGAGGAGGCCGCCGAAGAGGTTGGTCTTCTCCGCCAGGCCGCCGACCCACAGGTCAACCTTGTTCAGGCCGGTCTCCTGGTTCGCCCAGGCTCCGGAGCTGTTCATGAAGTCGATCATGTCCGCGGTGGGAGGCGTGGCGCCGGGGCCCGGATCCACGATCGCCTTCGCGGCTGCGCGCTTGTCCGCCAGGGTGGCGGCGCTGGTGATGCTCGGGTAGGTGCCGTACGCGGCCACGAAGTTGATCAGCGACTCGGGGTGCTTGATGTTCTGCCCGTAGTCAGCCCAGCTGGTGTACGGGGCAAGCTGTCCGTCGCCGGTGGAGTCGTGGAGCTGGCGGCGCACCTCGTTCAGCGGCGGGAC
>NZ_JBFTLC010000072.1:0-3748 GCF_056396245.1 Arthrobacter sp. 05T423 | reverse complement strand
ATCGCAATGATCCGCCGCTCCCGCCGCACCGGCGTCCGCTGCGGGGAGCTGACGGGCCGGCTGGAACGGTCCTGCATCCCGTCCTCACCGTGGTCCCGGTAGCGGGCGGCCCAGCGCGCCGCTGTCGTAACCGACACCTGGAACCGTTCAGCCGCCCGGCGAAGGGTCCACCCGTCATCGACAACGCACCGGGCCAGCAGAAGCCTGCCCTTCGGCGTCAGGAGCGCGTTAGCATGGGACATTGAAGACCTCCTTGTGGATCGGACTCTTAGACAAGCCCCACTCCACTCGGAGGTCTTCTTTTTGTCACCTAACCACGCCGAGCGTTCCTAACGTCCGTGGTCAATACAACTAGACGTGACTAGCTGCTCGAGTTCGCGTAGTTCAGTGAAATATCGGAAGTACACCTCGACCTTCTTATCGCGAAGCCATTGAGAGTGTTCCAGTTCCCGGTCGTGCTCTCGCTGCGCCTGGACAGTCGATGCAGCCGCCGCGATCGTGCTGGCGGGGTTCCTGCGGTTGTAGCGTCCGGCGATCAAGGCCCCGCCGAGACCTGCAATCATGGCACCGGCGGCCGTCGCCACCAGGCGATGTCTCCCTATCCGTGCTGACATCTTGTCAGACTGTCGTTTTAGAACGTTGACCCGCACGGATCAATGTCTCACAACCCTTGCGTTTCGAGCCGCGTGGGTTAGGAGACACACCTCGGTTAGGAGAAGGGTTTGGCCGCCCGCAAGGGATACCCTCAAGCGTCGCTGCCGCAACTCATCAGCGCAGCCGCCAACGGGGCCTTCAGTGCAACGTCCCAATGGGCGCCTTCGCCGACCCCGCATGACGGGAATCGAAGCGAAGTGTCTATCTGATCTTGTTGCTTCCAGCTCCCGTCGAGCGGTAGTGTCGCCCCTCTTGCGTGACGGCCAGCGGGCGCTCTGGCCTACCTGCTTGATATGCCGGCTTGCTGGCCCTGAAGACCCAGGTGAGCAGTTGGCCTGTCCCCGCCAGAGCGAGCAAGACGCACAGAGCAGTGACATAGAGCAGGAACATCAGCGCCGCTACCGTGAACGTGCCCAGAAACACCACGAGAAGACCTACCGTCCGGGGATCATCCATCTCACTTCGAACCCAACTGCCCGGGCCCTACCCGCCGGGCGGACGCTGCTGCCCGGTCGCCAGGATGGCGAGGTCGTGGATGAGTCGCTGCACTTCGCGTTCACGGCCCTGGGAAGAAAAGAGAAGAGCCTCCGGCGGTCTGGCAGGAGGACCAGGGACGGGGGCTGGTTTTGGGACAGACGCCACCGACCCCGGTTCCTCAGCCTCAAACGGATCAGTAAATCTAACCGGTTCCATCACAACGCCCCCCAGTGTTCATGGTCTGCTCTGTCTACCATGAACTGATCCCGTCGATCGCCGCACCACTCCGGAAAAATCAAGTTCGCTACCTTCGCGCGCCTAAAGCGACCCCACCAGCGGAGTCACGACCGCCCTCAGCGAAGGGCTGAGACGTCTCATATCCCTTGGGATACGAGCCCTCTCACCCGAGCGAACAATCGCCTCGAGTGCTGTCGTCTGACCTTCGCAGAGTCGTGCAACTTCCATAGCGACCGGCGTTTCTCGAAACTGTCTCGTAACCTTCAGGTCGAATCGGCTTGTTCATCACTAGTGAGAGACACATGTGAGAGGCCCAGTGGCGAAGCTGACCTTTGCTGGGGAGTGGGGCGGATTGATCCATCAGATACATACGCAGGGTTCAGCCTGGCATACGGGTTCTTATCAGCACCAACTGCCCGAAAAACTGGGCAGGTTCACTAGCGTAAGCGATGAATGTCGTTTTTCTTGCCCGCGATTGACAGATAGATAACCAAGCCCGCCAGGCAGGCCGCGAGGCCCAGACTGACAGGCCCGGTCCCCCAGCCGATGCCGCCGCGGTCAACGGAAACCGCTGTCCAATCGGCGAAGGATGCCCCGAGCGGCCTGGTCAGGATGTAGACGAACCAGAAGGACCGTATCGCCGCGAGCCAGCCGCGCCAGTACCAGAATGCGGCCACGGCGATCGCTGCGGCGAACACGGCGCCTGAAACGAGATAACCAAGGTCCAAACTGTACGCAGTCATGTCGCCGGTCGCGGTGCCCAGGGCAAACGTGGTCAGGACGGCGGTCCAGTAGAACGCCTCGCGGCGCCGCGTGTCCACGCTGTGGATCGAGAGGGTCTTCTCGGACCGGTACCAAAGGAGAAAAACGACTGAGAGACCGACGAGGAAGAACACCGCGGACATGAGGTATGGGACGCCCAGCACGACGTGCAGTGCATCGGCAGCCATGGTCCCGAAGACACTGACCATGGCCACCGCCAGCCAGTAGACCCATGGAATGTAGCGGCGGACAGCGAACTGCAGAACAATAGAAGCGGTCAAAGCGCACCCACCAAGGCACAGCGCCACGGCCGGGTCGATGTTATGGACCAGGAAATCCGACGTGGTTTCGCCCATCCCGGTCGTGAGCACCTTGGCCATCCAGAAGCAGGCGGTGATTTCCGGGACTTTGGCCCCGGCTGGGCGTTCCCATGCCCCACGCTGGGCCGGTGCCCCGGCCTCGAGAACGGCAGAGGGAGCGCCGATTCGTGAAATGTCCTGCTGTCCGGAATCCGTCATCCCGTGATTGTGCCCCATGATCCCTAGCCTTACCTGAATATGACAAACGCTGCGGCGCGTTGGAAAGAACCCCGCTCTCCCCACCATGTTTTTTGCCTGCTGGCGGAGCATCGCGTAGCTGTGCCCACGGCACCGGCGCAACCCGAACGGCACGCGGCGGTGGGATTGTGTGAGGAAATAAGCGCAGCGCCGAGCACAACCATCGACTGCGAAGCCGTCCGCAGGACGGTTGAGCTGGTGGAGCGGGCACGCAGGATCCAGAGGAAATGCTTGTGCTGCTCGGGAGCTGCGAGCCCCTGTTGTTCCTGTTGCGCTCTGTACGTCAGTTCAGTAGCGGCCGAAAGGCGAGAACTGACGCCCTTCAAGGGTCGTTCGATTACTTATCGCCGCAGCTGACATCCGGCGGCCTGTCATCCTCCGAGGCGGACGCGGCCGGTTCGCTGCTGCACCGCCTCACCAGGTCCGCCGACGCCGGAGAGGGGCTTGCAGCCGGCCGACAAATCGTCGCCGCAGTGGTCAACGAGCCCTGGTATCGGAAGCTGCACGCAGCAGGGTTCATCCTGGATGAGCCCTGCTGGTCCCAACTGCGCAGCTGGGGCAGTCATGACCCGATGACCGATCTCTCCCGAATCGCCGTCCCCACCCTTGCCATACTGGGCTCGGGCGACCCATTGGTTCCGGCGCCGCAAAGCATGGAGCGATACGACGCTTCCGCCCTGCTGACCGGACGCCAACACCGGACCGTCGTCTTCCCGGACGCCGACCACAGACTCCAGACCACGGCCACTGGAGAATTTGCTCCCGACTACCTGAACCACCTCAGCGGCTGGACCCACGAACAGAGCAGCACGTAGCCCCCAACATTCCTGCCGGTGTGCCGGGACGGAAAGAAACGGCGCCTGGTCACTGCGGGGCGCCGTGCCGTCATTTCCTTGACGTATTGATCAGGCACTAGACGATATGTGTGAAGGGTTGTGGCCCGGGCTGGGTTCTGGTCCTTCTGATCGTCCATTGTCGCCGGGCGGTTCCGGACCGCGGGCCTTGGGGTGTGGCTGGTTTCGGGTGGCCGCGGTCCGGGACCTTTCCCCGGCGTGAATGGC
>NZ_JBFTLC010000071.1:0-3844 GCF_056396245.1 Arthrobacter sp. 05T423 | reverse complement strand
GACGCCACCGACTACACCTTCGGCTTCGACACGGCGGTGCAGATCGCTACTGAGGCAATCGACCGGCTCCGGACCACCGGCGAATCCCACCACCGCTGCATGATCGCCGAGGTCATGGGCCGCCACGTCGGCTGGATCGCCCTGCACGCGGGCATGGCCGCTGGCGCCCACGCCATCCTCATCCCGGAGCAGAAGGTCGGCATCGAACAGATCACCCAGTGGGTGAAGGAAGCCCACGCCCGCGGGCGCGCACCGCTGGTGGTGGTGGCCGAAGGGTTTGTTCCCGAGCATATGGAAAATCCGCACTCCGAGCGCGGCCTGGACACCTTTGGCCGTCCCCGTCTGGGCGGCATCGCGGACCAGCTGGCCCCCGAGCTGGAAGCCCGGACCGGCCTCGAAACCCGTGCCACCATCCTGGGCTACGTCCAGCGCGGCGGCGTTCCTTCAGCGTTCGACCGCGTCCTGGCCACCCGACTGGGCATGGCAGCGGTCGACTCGGTGGTGGAGGGTCGCTGGGGCACCATGGTGGCCCTCAAGGGAACGGACATCGAACACGTAGGCTTCCAGGAAGCCCTGGGCCAGCTGAAGACCGTCCCCCAGAAGCGCTACGACGAAGCCGCAGTCCTGTTCGGCTAAGCACCCCGCGAAGAAAGGGCATGAGCCGGGTGGGCCCACCGCTCTCGGGCACAATGGAAGGCATGACCCTCACGACGTTCGCCCTCATCCGCCATGGCCAGACAGACTGGAACGCGCAGCGCCGGCTGCAGGGAGCCAGCGATATCCCGCTGAACGACGTCGGCCGCGGCCAGGCGCGCGACGCCGTCGCCGTCCTGTCCGGGCAGGAGTGGGACACGATCGTTTCCTCGCCGCTGAGCCGGGCGGCGGAAACCGCCGAGCTGATCGCCGCGGGTCTCGGACTCACAGTGGCCCGGCACGTGCCAGAGCTGACCGAGCGCAGCTTCGGGCCTGCCGAGGGCCTGCAGGCGGGGCCGGAGCTTGAGGCACTGCGCATCCCCGGCGGCTTCCGCGGGGCGGAAAGCGACGACGAAGCCGGCTCCCGGGGCCTGGCCGCCCTGGAGTCGCTGGCCGAGGAGTTCCGCGGCCGCCGCGTATTGGTAGTCGCGCACGGCACGCTCCTCCGGCTCGCCCTCAGCCGTGCCATCGGCAGCACACTGCAAAGCATCGACAACGCCGCGCTCAACCTTGCCCACCACCACGCCGTGGATGGCTGGGAGCTCGAGTACTTCAATGGCGAACGGGTAGCGGCTGCAGCCCACAGCTGACTACAATCCGCAGATCAGCCCTGCGGATTTCACGACGAAAATTACCAATAAGCACTTCGCCCTGCCGGTCGGCAAGAAAATGACCTACGGGCTGCCGGCGACAGGATCGAAATCGAAATCCTGCCGGAGCCGCGGGTCATAGACGGCGTCGAAACTGTCATCTACCTGGACAAGGAATTCAAGAACGGGCAGCTGATCGAGGAGACCAGGGACTATCTGGCCCAGCACAAGAACGGCGACGTGTGGTACTTCGGCGAAGATGTAAATAACTTCAAGGACGGAAAACTGCAGAGTCATTCCGGCAGCTTTATCCATGGGCAGGACGGGGCAAAGGCCGGCATTTGGATGAAGGCCGAACAGCGCGTCGGCGACACCTACAGGCAGGAATACTACCTGGGGCATGCGGAAGACATGCGGGACACCATCGACACAGGCCAGACCGTCACCACGAAACTGGGCACCTACACCGACTGTGTCAAGGTGGACGACTGGATGCCACTGGAGTTCAACTCACGGGAACACAAGTACTACTGCCCCCAGGTCAGCTCGCTGGTCCTGGCTGAGGAAGCAAACGGCAATCGGGCGGAACTCACAAATATTGACCTGCCCTGAGCCGTCATAGGGCTACCCATCCGGGATATGCCCCGGCGATACTCCTGGCAGAGGGCCAAATTAAGGGAACGGCGGACCGGGAACGCGCAGGGAAGCGACGAATTTTGCGAGTTGTTCCTGGAGGCTTTGCCAGTTTTCGTCCTCAACTGCAAGGGCGAGGGCATCGATTTCCGCGCGCCTGGCTGCCTTCAGTGCCGCCTGCCCCGCTTCAGTCAGCCTGACATGAATCTGGCGGCGGTCGGCCGTACTGCGGGTCCTCGTAATGAGTCCCTGTGCCTCCATCCGCGAAAGGACCTTGCCCAGCGTCTGGGGTTGGACATGAACCTTGCCGGCAAGCTGCTCCTGGTTCAAGGGGACTGGTTCCATCGCTTCAAGGGCGATGACGGCTGCACGTGTGAGGCCCAGCGGGGCCAGGGCGTCATCTTGGCGGCGCTGCACCAGCCGTGCCGCCGTGATCAGCAGCCGGTAGCTGTCCCGGGGGTTAGGCGGCTCGATGTCGCTGGGACTCATGAGTGCGGCCTTTCTGTCCCGGAGTGCGGGTAGAGAGTGAAAGCCGGGGCCGCAACCGGCCCCGGCTTTCACGAACTCCTGCTACGGCCGGGCGTCGTCGATGCCGTCGGTTTCGATGCGTTCCTTCCGTACTTCCTCATCGACGGTCACTTCGTCGGTCACGGTTTCTTTGCCGAGACGGACCCGCTCAACCGGAACGGTTTCCTTCTCGACGACGGGACGCTCCTCATGCAACGTCACCTCGTGTTCCTCTTCGCTAATATCCGGCCCCGACAAGGCCTCCCCACGGTTTGCGTCCGTGATGGGTTCGCGCTCGATCCGGACCTCTTCGCGCTGGACCGGAACGGTTGTGGTGACGTTCTCGGTGGTGACGTATTTGCGCAGCCTGGCCCGCCCGGCTGCCTGCCTCTCCGTACCGACGTTCAGGCGTTCCTCGGAACGGGTCATGGCGTCATCCGTAGTGGGCCCGGATGTGTCACGTCCAACCGTACTGGTGGCGTCGGCCGTCCCGGACACGGTACCGCTGTGCGCGGTATTGCCCGTCTCCGCATAGCTTGCGTCTCCGCGGGTTCCCGTTTCCGAGTAGTCCCGGTGTCCGTCCAGACCATAGTGGCCGAAGAGCCGGTCCTCTTCCGAGGGTTCGAGATGGCCATCCGTTTCCACCCTGGGCGCGTCCTTGACCTGGTCCTTGGTGTAGGGAACCACGATGTCGTCGCCTTCAAGACGGGCCCCTTGCAGCGGGACAAAGGATTCGGACGTGCCGAACAGGCCGGTCTTGACCGTCACCCAAGTGGGCTGGCCGTCCGTGTCGTCAGCGTAGACCTGGCCTACGGACCCGATCTTGTTCCCGTCCAGGGAAAGCACGTTTCCGTTGCGCTGTAGCAGATCATCAATGTTTTCCGTGGTGAGCATGGCGTCTCCTTGGATCTCAGATGCTTTGGGGGTTCGCAACGCCTCGCTTCAGGACGTCGCACCCCAATACAATAAGCATGCTTAGCATGGTGTTGGCAAGCATACTTATCAATTTTCCACTGATGCCCATCCAAGCTTGCGCAGCAAATAGCAAGTGTGCTTACTATTTCGGATGATCAGGATTGGTGCCATCCAGCACCGCTGGTCCTTCATCCTCAAGGAAAGCGAGCAATGATGACCGAGAACGCATACGGCACCGGAGTGTCCGCTCCCGGCGCAGGCACCGCCGGCTACCAGGGCACCGCGGGCTACCAGGACGAGGGCTCCTCGAAGAAGGACGTGGCGAAGGATGAGGCCGCGAACGTGGCGGGCCAGGCAGCCGGCGCCGCGCAGAACGTGGCCGAGACGGCCAAGACCGAGGCCAAGAATGTCGCGTATGAAGCCAAGAACAGCGCCAAGGATCTGCTGCACCAGGCGAAGTCGGACCTCACGGACCAGGCCGGCACCCAGCAGGCCAAGGCCGCCGA
>NZ_JBFTLC010000070.1:0-4190 GCF_056396245.1 Arthrobacter sp. 05T423 | reverse complement strand
GGCTGCGCCGGGGAATCACTGTCCAGCAGCGCCTGCACCGCCAGCGCCGCCCGCTCCAAAGCACCCGTCCAGTGCTCCACCCGCCGGTGCCGATCCACCGCAGCATCAAACCAGGCAGCACAGTCCCCCACCGCCACAATCCCCGGAACACTGGTGCGGCCCATCGCATCACACAACACACCGCCGTCGACCTCAACACCCGAACCGGCCAGCCACTCAACGTTCGGCTCCGCGCCGATACCCACCACCATGACGTCGGCGGCCAACTCCCGGCCATCGGCCAGGCGAAGCCCGGTCACGCTGTTCCCGGTGCTGTGGAACTCGTCGATGGCGGTACCGCAGATTAGATTCACGCCGTTGGCGGCATGCAGGTCGGCAACTACGGATCCCATGTCGTGACCAAGCTGGGCGGTGAAAGGGACCGGAGCGTTGTTGATCATGGTCACCTGCATTCCCCGTGAAGCGGCGGAAGATGCAACCTCGGCGCCAATAAAGCCGGCTCCGACCACAATCATGCGGGCGCCCGCCACCAACTTCGGCATCAAACCCTGGGCATCCGCCATGGTCCGCAGGTAGAAAACATTGTCCAGGCCGGCGAGGGCGGGTATCTGTCGTGCCCGCGCGCCGGTCGCTATCACGATGCCGTCGGCAGTAACGGCCTGGCCGTCGTGGAGGTGGATGGTCCGCGTGGCTGCATCCAGACCGACCGCGCCGCCGCCAAGAAGCCACTCACCGTTCAACCCGTCATTGTCCGTCTCGAGGAACAGATCTTCGGCCGTGATAGTGCCGAGGAGGAAATCCTTCGACAGGGGCGGCCTGTCATACGGGCGGTGATGCTCATCGCCAATGATGACCAACCGTCCCGAGAAGCCATGGGCACGGGCTGCCCTGGCCGCCGAGAGGCCAGCCAGGGAGGCACCCACGACTGCAAGCGTCTGCATAATCCACCCATTTCCTTAATTGCTTTATGCGCAACAACAATCACGATAAGCAACAGCGTGATACATGGCACGTTAACTGTCAAGAGGTGACGGGGCTAACAAAGAATCCTTGACAACGCCTGTGAGCTGTCGGCACTCTGTTGCTGAAGGCGAAGTGTGTTGATTACTGCGGAACCAGCGCCGAGCAGGCGCTGCCGGCGAAACTGCCGGTCCGCATTCACGAAGCCAGACTTGTCGACGGCGACACTTTGGCTATCGACCCCGAGGACGAGCCGAACCCGCCGCCGGGCCTAACCGCCTAAGGCTGCGGCGGACCGTCCCACATATTCAGTGAAGGAAACCCCTCATGACAATCAATAGTGACGTCACTATCGATGAAAGCAGTGAAGACGGCCGGGACTCAGGGGTGAACCCGGCGTCGGTACGAGAACCTGAACTTCCCCAGGAAGACCTGCAAATCCTTCAGGCCCTGCGGAAAACCGAATCAGAACACGAAGAAGCGCGGCGCAGCAGCCAACTGTTCCGCAAGGGAGGGATCGACAAGGTAGTCTTCGGCGTCGCCGGACTGCTCACGGTGGCCTTTGTCGTCTGGGGATTTGCCGGCAGGGAGAACCTGGCCGCCACTTCCCAGGTGGTCCTTGACTGGGTCATGGAAAACACCGGCTGGATGTTCGTTGCGCTCTCCTCCCTGTTTGTGGTCTACGTCCTGTGGCTGGCGGTCAGCCGCTTCGGGAACATTCCGCTGGGGAAAGACGGAGAGAAGCCCGAGTACTCCATGGTCTCGTGGGTCTCCATGATGTTCGCGGCAGGCATGGGCATCGGCCTGATGTTCTACGGCGTGGCCGAGCCGCTCTACCACTACATCTCCCCGCCGCCAGGCACTGTTAATGGCCAGACTCCGGCGGCCGTCCAAACCGCAATGGCAACCTCGATCTTCCACTGGACCCTCCACCCGTGGGCCATGTACGCGGTTGTGGGTGTTGCCATGGCTTACGGAACCTACCGCCTCGGCCGCAAGCAGCTCATTTCCACAGTCTTCACCTCCCTCTTCGGTATCCGCCGGGTGGAAGGCCCGATCGGCAAGCTCATCAACATGCTGGCCATCTTCGCCACGCTCTTCGGAACGGCGGCATCGCTCGGACTCGGGGCACTGCAGATCGGCAGCGGCATGGCGTCCAACGGCTGGATCGGCGGGCAACTTGCCACTCCTGTGCTCGTTGTCATCGTTGCCGTACTCACGGCCTGCTTCGTGGCCTCGGCGGTCTCCGGCATCAGCCGCGGAATCCAGTGGCTGTCCAACATCAACATGGTCCTGGCTGCGGTCCTGGCCATCATCGTCTTCGTGGCCGGGCCGACGCTCTTCATCCTGAACCTGATCCCGGCGGCAGTCGGCGACTATGCACGGGATCTGGCCGAGATGGCCTCCCGGACCGAGGCCGTCGGCGACGACGCGCTGCGCAAGTGGATGTCCGGCTGGACCATCTTCTACTGGGCCTGGTGGGTCTCCTGGACTCCCTTCGTGGGCCTGTTCATCGCCCGCATCAGCCGCGGCCGCACCATCCGCCAGTTCGTGACCGGTGTCCTGCTGGTCCCCAGCGTCGTCAGCGTGATCTGGTTCGGCATCTTTGGCGGCGCCGCCATCAACATCCAGTCCACGGCAGATGCCACCCCCGACACCGGCGACGGGCTGGCCAAGATCGTCAATGGAACTCCCACGATTTCCTTCGACGGCGCCCTGTTCGATCTGCTCCACCACCTGCCCCTGCCCAGCGCCATTGCCGGCGCGGTCGCCGTCCTGGCGATGGTCCTGGTGGCCATCTTCTTCGTCACGGGCGCCGATGCGGCCTCCATCGTGATGGGATCGCTTAGCTCCAACGGCGTTGAGGAACCCCGCCGGGGAGTCGTGATCTTCTGGGGTGCCCTCACCGGAGCCGTCGCTGCGGTAATGCTCCTCGCGGGCGGCGACAAGCCTGCAGAGGCGCTTGCCGGACTGCAGCGGATCACGATCGTGTCAGCCCTGCCCTTCGTGGTTGTGATGTTCCTGATGTGCTTTGCCCTGACAAGGGATCTGCGCCGGGACCCGCTGTCGCTGCGCAGGCGGCTGGTCACCTCCGTCGTCGAGCGTTCCATCCGCAGCGGCGTCGAACAGCACGGCGGCGTCCAATTCGATCTGGTCACCAAGCACGAATGTGATGAACGGTGTGCCAAGGGTGAGCTTGATCCGAGCGGAGACAAGCGGCACTGAGTACGACGCGGCCGGATCCCGACACCACCGGGATCCGGCCGCTCTGACGTTTGCCTGCGCGGCCAACTCTAGGAAAGGCATCTCCCATGGCACCACCGGCGTCAACCATGACAACGATTGAAACGGAATCGAGTGAGGACCGTTCCGTTGATGACTGCGACTATCACGGCTGCTTTTTCTGTTCCGGCCCGGAGACTGACTAACTACCGCTACGATGCACCGACCGGGCCGCCCCCGCTGTCCTCCCGGTTCTCGCACAGCCCGAATGCGATGTCTGCGAACCGGGCAGTCGCCGGCCTGGACCCCGCGGGACCAGCGTTACCCCGCGCCGTTTCCTGGCCGGCGACGTAGCCCACCATGAAGGCTGTCACCGGTGCTGCGGCATGAATCACTTGGTCCGCAGATTTCCTGGCCAGATCCAGCAGGAGGTCTTGATCGACGTCGAGGTCCGGGACCCCCAGCGCCCTCGCCAACTCCTCGCACCACTCACTCAGGATCTGCATTTCATTGTTGACGGCCATAACCTCTCCTTGCTCAGAGCATTTCGGCTTGAAGCTGGTGCACTGACCTTACAAGGCAGGGCCACGTAAGTCATCGGGCTTTTTTGGCCCGCCCGTCTTTGGGCGCGCCGGCCCCAAAGATCGCCCCGAGTGCGTTGACGAAGCCAAGTTCGGGCGCATACGATCACTTATATATCAGTTACATATCTCACAAATATCAAAGGAATGTCAGCCGCTTCCACAGTCGCTGAAGCTCGATCGAAGAGCTCCGGCCACCGCCCGCCCCCCGCACAGCCGGCGCCAAGCGCCTGCCACGAAGTGACGGGTGGACTGTGTCAGCCGCAGAGCACCCGAGAGGAACACCAGGTCATGGTTCATAAAGTGAAGGCAGTTGTTGTCAGGGCGAAGGATGCTCCGGTGTCGGTGGAGACGATCCTGGTGCCGGATCCGGGGCCGGGGGAGGCGTTGGTGGACGTCCTGACGTGCGGGGTGTGCCACACGGAT
>NZ_JBFTLC010000069.1:0-4457 GCF_056396245.1 Arthrobacter sp. 05T423 | reverse complement strand
CCTACGACGAACTCGGCATCGATCATTACGACAAAACAAACCCCGAACGCGCCAGAAATCGCCTCCAACGCCGAATGCTCGCGCTCGGATTCGAGCCCAACCTCACCCCAATTTCCCCAGGKAGGTCACCTTCGTTTTCTTAGTAGACAGTACGCACGTTCGTGGCCAACGGACACGGCTTCTCCATCCTGCACCAACGGCCGCGGCACGACCTGACGTACGACGGCAACCGTTTGGCCGCCGTCCGGATACAGGGCGCCGTGCCGGAGCTGCGCACCGTAGTGGCCCGCCTGCGGAGTCAGCCCGCTACGATCCGGATGAAGGTCGTCGCCGAAGCTGTGAAACGACAAGTCACCGGGGCCGACTGGACGGCACCAGAATCCACCTGACCTAGGCTGCCGTTCACGCTGGACGGTTCTCCCGATGCCCCAGAACCGACCAGAGTAGAGCCCGCGACTTCTCGCAACTACTTCTGCTCCCGTGGGTTGAACGTCGATAATTTAGATTCGTCAGGCTATCGTTCGACTTCGGGCGAGAGGTCACGATCTTTCCGAGACCGGCAGCGAAGTTTTGAAAGAATGGCCAGCATGGATAAACGTGCTGAGGCTGGGATCGACGTTCGACCGGAATCGGTCCTGGTTGTTCGCGTGGAGCTGGTCGACAGCGAGCCAGAAATCTGGCGTCAGCTGGACGTGCGCGGCTCCCAGACTCTTGACCAGGTCCACCAGGTCCTGCAAACTGTCTTTGGCTGGGAGGACATGCACCTGCACAGGTTCACAGCCGATGATCCCTTCGCGCCGCTGCGGCACGTCGACGGCGAAATTCCAGAAGCCCTGCAGTGGCTTCCAGCGCAGGAGGGCGACGAACCGGACGACAGGCCAGAGGGAGAATCTTCCCTGACCAACTGCTGGCGCTGGGTGCCGGCGCAGCGCTTTATGAATACGACTTCGGAGACAGCTGGCTGCACCGGCTTGAGCTGGTTTCGCAACGTCCCGCGACCGAAGGCACTCCGCCGGCCCGGCTGATTGACGGGCCCCCTGGAAGATTCGGGAGGATTTCCAGGGTACGAGGAGATCATGGATGCCCTGGCGGACCCGTCGCATCCTGACCACGCGGAACACTTCCTGTGGGTGGTAGAGATGCCCGGTTCAGATGAACCTTTTAACCTGCCTTCCTGGACATCCCGGCCGTGAACCGGGCGCTGGCGAAACAATTCTCTGGGAACTGCCGACGCGGTCCGCGGCTCAGCCGAGGACCTACAAGCCCCAAAAGGCTGGAGGCTTTCGTACCCTCAAGGAGTTCCATGGCGGATCTTGTCCCGGAGTATCTGACCTATGACTACCGCTGCACGTTCCGCGGGTTCCCGGGGTGCGCCATGACCGGGACGACTACCCGATGTTCTTGACCGTCAGGGTCAAGGGCCGGGTCTGGGATGACGGCGATGACGGCGGCGACGGCAAGGAAGTGTCCGTGGGCGAGGCCGAGCTGTACATCGTGCCCGACGCGGGGATTATTGACCTGTTCCTGACCTTGGACGCGGTGAACCAGGAAGTGGCAAACGTCGGTGAGATGCTGACGATCAACCGCCCGGACCTGATCCAGCCAGCAGTCCCATTTGGGAGACAAGGTCCTTGCCAAGCCATAGTCTTGGTCGGAGGGCGGGGTGGACTCCAGACCGTCCCGTAAGCCGGTCCTCCAACGTGGCACCTCCCGTCTCCTCCCCTGTCATCTAGCCAAATTCGAGGGCGTGAATAGAAGATCCTGCTTGTCAGCTATCTCTCGGTGGGGTCCTCGAGTCCGAAAGGCGGCACGACTTTCGAACCTGTGCCGTTCACAGGCACCCCAGGGGCTATGAATGCGGGCCCCTGGCCTGTAAAGACTGCATTCTCTGGCCGACACTGCGTAGCTGGATCAGCCCGTGCGCGCGAGGCAGTGTCGCTCTTGGCCTAGCTCCAGCGGGCTTTTTCTAGGGCGGGGTAACCGCCAAGAATTTGGGCCTCACGAAAAGGCCCGACATCGGCGGTCCCGGACGAGCCCGCACGTTGCGCTGCAGTTGGCGGGTTGTACATCAGGCGATGCGAGCATGCCGCCTCAGCGCGTTGCATGGCACGACGTTGCCTGGCTGCCTGCGATGGCCCGCGGTCCCTTGGCAACCCTTCCCGTCTACAGCCGGCACCGATGCTGCCGAAAACGACCAGGCCGACGCGGACCCTGAACAGAGGAAGTGCCGGAAGGTCTGGGCGGGATGAGCCATCGCAGGAGTGGCCGGACTCCCGTTGCCTTTTCACGCGGCTGCAGGCTCGGGTTTCTGAGGCGCGGGATGCGGTATGCGGGTGATTTGGAGGTCGTTCATGTCCAGCAGTCGACGTTCGCCCAGTGTCCGTTCCCGAATCCAGAACAGCCCCATGGCGGGTAAGAGGTCGGTAATGATTCCCGTTTGTAACATCTTGCCAGCCTGCCAGGCGTGTATCTGCTCGCCGACGCACAGGTCCGCGCCGTCATGAACGATTAGCTTCGGATCGAAAATCATGCTGCTACTCCTTCATGCAGCCGCCGGCTGCCTTAGAAGATGACATAGAGTTTGCGCAGTGTCTCGTGCAGTTCCCAGTTGCCGCTCCAGCCGCGGGGGATGAAGACCGTATCGCCGGGGCCAACAAGCTCAGGCTTTCCGCCGTCGGGCGTGATGGTCATCGAGCCGGAGAGAACGTGTACGAATTCGTTTGTTTCAAGGACCCAGCGGGAGGGTCCTTGGGTGCATTCCCAGATGCCGGATTCCGAGCCGTTGTCGTCTTTCCACAGGTAGCGTCCGCGGGTGTCCATCTGCTGTCCGGTCGCTTCAGGGCATGGGCCCCAATCGTCGAGTACCGTAACGTTCCGCGCGTCGCGGATCAGGTGGGCTGGAATCGAGGCTGTCTTTTCAGTCATGGATCTTGCCTTTCGTCGGGCTGTTGGTCGCTTCTGGGAATGGATTTTCAAGGTGTGGTGCCAAGGTGGTCAAAGTGCCTCATAAGGAGGTTCGGACCACTCCCTGGATGAGGGCTGATTCCGGCTTCGAACTCAGGAAGGGCGTGTCCCCTCCCCCACCGCGCAACCGGCGAGATGTTCAGTCGATTGCGGGCTTATGCATACGCCGCAAGCTGCCGGGAACCGCGGATGTCCCCGTTGGCGTTCAGGACTACGCTTCGCCGGTTCCCGGAACAGGAGTGGTTCTTGGCCGGAAGGCGCGTCCTGGATGCAGCCGGCACCTTTCCGGGGCCGCGTTTTTGGGGAGAGCACCGCGCACCTCTAGGTTCAGATTTCGGAGTATCGGAAGGAGTGCGATTCCAGGCCTTCGGGGTTGGGGCCGTAAATGGTCACCATGCGTGCGTATACGGGGGCCCAATACCTGCCCTTTCTCCCGGGATTTACCCGCGCCGCATCTCCGGGCCTCAGGATGACGGTCTTGCCGTCACTTTCGATGTGGAGTTCGCCTTCCAGTACGAAGTTGGTCTCGGTGTGGGGGTGGAAGTCCTCCCAGGCGCAGGAATGCAGCTCCCACTCCGAAAGTATGAAATCGTCCCATCGGCCTGCTGAGGGATGGGAATTGATGAACCTGCAGCTCAGTCCCTGCCATTCGTCCTTCATGGCCTTCATGGACTGTGCCGGCCAGAAATCGATTGTTTCCCCCGTCGTCACTGTCGAGGGCTGAGGGGTGGTGGTCGCCATTGTCTTAAACCATTTCTTCAGTGGGAACCCACATTGCGGGTGATGTCATCAAGCTCGTCTGGCGTTCTCGTGATGCGGATCACTTCGCCTGCCAGTACTCTTACATGGACACCCGTCCTAGTCAACAGTCTCACTTCCCTCACCCGCCGGGCGGCCGAAAAGGCGCCCAGTGGGGGAGCCTTCGCATGGCCGCGGCCCGGACGATACTTCAGCAAAGTTGGATTTCTTTCGTCATGGACCGTTGACTTAGACCTATGTCCATGTCACAGTTTTGGGGACGAACTAAGTGACTGGCATCACACGGAAGAGGCTCGAAGAAGAGCCACGCCGGACCCTCAGAGTCAGGGGATGCCGGGTTAGCGGACGATCCTCCGTGATTCCTGACCGGACTCTGGTTGATCTTCAGCACAGTCTCACTTGCACCCCCCAAGGTGATCGGTTCTGACGACGATGAACAGTCCTGACACATCACTCACATCAACTATTCACACAGGAGCGACCATGGAAACCCTCGTAGGAACTCTGAGCAAGGCCGGATCCATCCATAAGGTAGTTGGCGGCTACGTCGGTCTGCCGTCAATGAATGAGCCCGGGACGGTCGCCGCAATCGGCGACTCCCTCCACAACCCTGAAGGGTCGGTTATGAGCGCCGGCTTCTTCGAGCTGAAGGCCTCCGAACCCCTGGTGTACACGTACACCTACGACGAAATGAAGGTGGTCGTAGCCGGTGAGTTCATCCTCACCGACGAGGC
>NZ_JBFTLC010000068.1:0-5015 GCF_056396245.1 Arthrobacter sp. 05T423 | reverse complement strand
CTCACCCTCACGACGCGGACGGTCACCGAACGGCTTACGGTCCCGATCACCAAACGGCTTACGCTCGCCACCGCCAAAACCGCGGCGGTCACCCTCACCCTCACGACGCGGACGATCACCAAAGCTGGTGCGTTCACCCTCACCCTCACGGCGCGGACGGTCACCAAACGGCTTACGGTCCCGATCACCAAACGGCTTACGCTCGCCACCGCCAAAACCGCGGCGGTCACCCTCACCCTCACGACGCGGACGATCACCAAACGGCTTACGGTCCCGATCACCGAACGGCTTACGCTCGCCGCCGCCAGAACCGCGACGTTCACCCTCGCCCTCACGGGCGCGGAAGCCACGCGGATCCCCGCCAGAATTGTTGGTCCCCCTAAACGGGCCCCCCTGCCGTCCCCGGTTGCTCCCCGAGTCGCCCCGGTCATTTCCGCCGCGGTATCCGCCGCCCTTGTGCTCAGCCATGGTGGATTCCTCCTGTAGTGAGCCGACCACTGGCGCGATGTGCAGCCGCTCTTGTCCGTGTTTGGTTGTCCTGCGCGACCCGTGGTGAAGCATCCGGTGTCCGCATATCTCTAGCAATTCTAGGTGAGAGCCGGTGCCAGCCACTAACGCTGGGGGCCTTCCACAGGCCGGCGTGTGCATCCTCACAGGGGTGTGTGCCAAGCATTCACTTGCGGACCGGGACAGTCCCGGCGCTTTGGGGCGGTGTGTGGACCGCGCAAGCCCACAGGGAAAATCCAAGGAGGTGTGGGAAGACTGGCCCCGACAGCATCCGCCGAGGGGGAACCATGAAGAATTCACGGACAAAGTCGGTGGCCGCTGCTGCCCTAATTCTGGGTTGCGGGCTACTGGCACTGGTCGTTGCCTACTCCACCGAGGCCGGCAAGGAAGCAGCCTTCCTCGACCGGACCGGCGCAGCGGTCATCTGGGGGCTTCCTGCTTCCAAGCTTGTTTTCAACGTCGCGGCGGCCGGCACTATAGGGCCACTGGTCCTGGCACTCTTTGCCCTGCCATCGAAAGGCAAAGCCTTCTCGCGGGCACTTGGTCTTGCGGGCATTTCTGCCGTGCTCTGGACAGCGGCCGCAGCCGCGATCAGTGTCCTGACGTTCCACTCCCTGGCTAACCTGCCGCTGTTTTCAGAAGGATCAGGATCCATCTTCGTCAGCTTCCTGACGGACGTGGACGCCGGCCGGCGAAGTGCCCTGACAGTCTTGATCACGGCAACAGCGGCCCTCCTGTGCTTTGGTGTCCAGAGTCACCGGGCAGTTGCGGTCACTGTCCTATTGGCTTCCACGGGGCTTGTACCGCTGGCACTGAACTCCCATGCCGCCGGTGGCGCCGGCCATGCCGACAGTACGGTTGCGGTGGTGATGCACATGGGCTCGGCAGCCGTCTGGATCGGCGGCCTGGCCGCCCTCATCCTGCTGCGGCGGACGCTGGGAACGGAGTTGCTGGCCGTGGTCCGGCGTTATTCGACGCTGGCGCTGCTGTCCTTCTTTGCCTTGGCAATCTCAGGTGTGGCGGCTGGCCTGGCGAGCATCGGAACAGTTGAGGGGCTGGCCTCGCAGTACGGCCTGATTCTCTTGGCCAAGACGGCCGTTCTGGCCGTACTTGGTGTAATTGGGGCGCTGCACCGTATGTGGATCCTCACAAAGTTGGAGTCCGTCCCCGGAAAGGGGCGGACCGCCTTCACGAGGCTGGCTGTGGCCGAGCTTGCCGTCATGGCTACCGCTTCAGGCCTGGCGGCCGCCCTGGCGCGTACGCCGCCACCAACGGCCTCACAGGCCGCGCCCGCCCAGGTGTCCCTGCGGGTTCCGGGTTTTGCGGACATAGTCAGCAGCTGGAAGCCCGACCCCCTGTGGATTTTCCTCTGCGTCCTTGCCGTTTTCCTGTATGGGGCCGGAATGCGTCGGGTTCGGATGCAGGGCGGGCACTGGCCTGCCTACCGAGCCAGTCTGTGGCTTGTTGGAGTCACGCTGCTGTTCCTGGTCACCAACGGCGGTCTCCGCGTTTACCAGGAGTATCTGATCAGCGCGCACGTCCTAACCCAAATGCTTCTCATCGCCGTCGTTCCGCTTCTGCTGGTTCCCGCCGCCCCGCTGACGCTGGCCAGGATGGCCGCTGTGCCCAGGCAGGACGGCACCATGGGCGGCGCAGAAGCTCTTTCCCTCGGGCTGCGTCCGGTTCTGGGCACCACGTCGGCGCCGTACGTCACCGCGGCCGGCCTGGCGGCCGTCCTGGCTGCCCTGTACTACACGCCGCTACTGGAGTACTCCTCACGCACCCAATTCGGATACCAGGCGATGGCCCTTTTGGCATTACTGTCCGGATGCCTTTTCACCGCCTCCCTGGCACGGGCCGCCACCGCTTCCGGTTCGTCACTGGCTTCGACGCTAGTGACCATTGGTGCGGTGGCCGCGCTCTACGGCGTGCATGGCTGGGCCCTCGCCCAACAGGCAGACCAGCTGCCCGATTCGCGGCGTCAGGAATGGCTGATCACTGTGGGCCAGCCGTGGGATCAGCCGGTACTGGCGGTAGCGGAGCCGGCAGGCATTGCCATGTGGATTATTGCTGCCGGCGCGCTCTCCGTGGCGGCTCTGGCGGTACTCTTCGGGGCGCTCCGGCGCCCGGCCGCGGGCACCGGCAACCGGGCCGCCCAGGAACCTGTGCAGGACCTCGTCCTGTCCTCTGACTCCTGATGGATCAGGGCCGGCAGGACGCCGGCGGGCGGCCACCCAAGATGGCCGCCAACAACCCGGTTTCACTCAAGGTTTCCGCAGGGTAGGTACTACACCCTCTAACTAAATCAATTGGATTTTCAAAAAGCCGGAGGTAGTTGTGTCAGTTTCACGCCGTCAGGCATTGCAAATAGGTGGAGTGGGGATCATCGGTGCCTTGGGCCTGGCCGTGCCCCTGACTTCGGTGAACGCCAAGTCTGCAAGCCAGCTGGACCCCCGCAACATGCCCAAGCCGTACCAGCGCGAACTGAGCGTCCCGCAGGTACTCCGGCCCAAGAGAACCTACATCGACGCGGACGGCCACACCAAGCACGCGTACCACATCGAACAGAAGGTGGGCCTGGTCAGCATCGTGCCGGGCCTCACCACTCCCATTCTGGGCTACAACGGAACGTTCCCCGGTCCCACCATCAAGGTAAACCAGGGCGAACGCATCACTCTGGAAATGGACAACGTCCTGCCGATGTTCCACCCGCAGTGGGGGTACCGGCTGGATACGTCCACCCACCTGCACGGTTCAGCGTCGCTCCCCCAATTCGACGGGTACGCCAATGACCTGACCGGGCTCGGCCTCTGCAAGGACTACGAATACCCCAACTTCCAGCCGGCGCGAACCCTTTGGTATCACGACCATGCTGTCCATAACACCGCCCAGAGCGTCTACTCCGGCCTGGCCGGGCAGTACCATCTCCACGACGCGGCAGAGAGCAGCCTCCTCCCGCAGGGCAAGTTCGACGTGCCGCTGACCGTCTCCGACGCCATGTTCGCCAAGAACGGGTCCCTGGCCTACAACGACAACACTCACTCGGGCCTCTGGGGCGACGTCGTCCTCGTCAACGGGGCTCCGTGGCCGGTGATGAAGGTCCAGCGGCGGATCTACCGCTTCCGCGTCCTGAACGCATCCATCTCCCGTTCGTACCGTTTTTCATTGAGCACCGGGGATCCGGTGACGGTGGTTGGCACCGACGGAGGACTGATGCCGGCGGCCCAGCAGGTGACGTCGTGGCGGCAGGCAGGTGCTGAGCGCTACGAGGTGCTTATCGACTTTTCGAAGTATCCGGCCGGCAAGCGGGTGGAACTGCGCAATCTGTCCAACAAGAACAATGTGGACTACGACTTCACCAACAGGGTCATGGCGTTCGACGTCACGGATGAACCGGTGGACGCTTCCGGGCCCGCCGCCAGGGTGATGCCCACCCTGCTGGCGCCCAGCGGGACCATGAGCCTCGCGACGTCAGACTCCGTGAAAACCCGGCGCATGCGTGTGAAGAGGGACAACGGCATCTGGACCATCGGCGGCATGACGTGGGAGGAGGTGATCGAGAGCGGCTACAAGAAGGTCCTCGCCGATCCGGACCTCAACGATGTGGAGATTTGGGAAATTGAAAACAGCTCAGGCGGATGGTTCCATCCGGTCCACATCCACCTTGTGGACTTCCAGATCCTCAGCCGCAACGGGGCTGCACCGTTCCCGTACGAACGTGGACCGAAGGACGTGGTTTACGTCGGTGAAGGGGAAACGGTCCGGCTGCTCATGAAGTTCGAGCACAACCGCGGCAGGTACATGATCCACTGCCATAACCTGCCTCACGAGGACCACGACATGATGGGGCAGTTCAGCGTTGGCTACAACCCGAACGATCCGGATCCCAACCATCCGATCGAGGCCGCCCGGCCGCACCTGATCGGCCAGCCCGCAGCGGCGCAAGGGGCGGCGCAAGTGCAGGCACCACAGACCACCCAGCCAACAGAGGTGGCAACGCCGGCAACCTCCACACCGGCCACGGCGCCGGCCGCCCCTGCTCCCGCTGCTGCACCGCCTGTAGGACAGAAGGACGTCGTGACCATCACCACCGCCCGGCACCGGTTGAAGAAAGATATGGCTTTCGCCGGAACCTCCAAGTTCACAGGCTCGACGGCGGCAACCTCGGCCACCATCGTGCTGTACGACGCGACCCCGGGCCGTGCCGCGACGCGCTTAGGCACCGTGCAAGCGAACGCTTCAGGAGCCTGGAGCCTCACGGTCAAGCCCGGACCGGCCAAGCAAGTTACCGCCGTCAACGCCGAATCGAGCCTCGGCGGGACCGCGAGCACGGGCGTGAAGAGTAGCTGAAGCGCTGACGGTGGTTAAATGCGGGAGAGCCCCAACCAGGTTCTGGTTGGGGCTCTCGACCCTTTTTAATGGTTGTCCGGCGGTGACCTACTCTCCCACACCCTCCCGGGTGCAGTACCATCGGCGCTGTGGGTCTTAGCTTCCGGGTTCGGAATGGG
>NZ_JBFTLC010000067.1:0-5132 GCF_056396245.1 Arthrobacter sp. 05T423 | reverse complement strand
GTTCTCCACCTGCGCGGGCGTGCMGCCCATGACTTCCGCAAGCCCGGCGGCGGCCATCGACGACGCCGAACCCACCTCGCCCTGGCAGCCCACCTCCGCGCCGGAAATGGACGCCTGTTCCTTGTACAGCACCCCGACGGCACCTGCCGTGAGCAGGAAACGGACGATGACGTCGTCGCGGTCTTCCTGGCTCGCCTGGTCCATTCCTGGGGCGAAGTGCAGCGCGTAGTACAGCACGGCAGGGATGATTCCGGCGGCGCCGTTGGTTGGTGCGGTCACCACGCGGCCGCCGGAGGCGTTTTCCTCGTTCACGGCCAGGGCGATCAGGTTGACCCACTCCTGCCAATACTTGGGGTCCCGGTCCTTGTCCTCCTTCAGGAGGCGTTCATGCCAGTCGGGGGCGCGACGGCGGACCTTCAGTCCGCCAGGCAGCAGCCCCTCGCGCTTCAGGCTGACGGCGACGCAGCTCTCCATGACCGAGTAGATGTGAAGCAGACCCGCCCGGATGTCCTCCTCGGAGCGGGAGGCGCGCTCGTTGACCAGCATGATGTCGCCGATGGACAGCCCCTTGGAGTGGCAGCGGCCCAGCAGTTCGGCAGCAGTCCGGAACGGCAGCGGCAATTCCTTCTTGGACTCCGCGAGCTCCTTCAGGGCCGCATCCTCCTCGCCCTCCCGGACAATGAACCCGCCGCCGACGGAGAAGAACGTCGCCTCGTGCAGCACGTTCCCCTCAGCATCGGACACCGCGAACTTCATGCCGTTGGTGTGGCGCGGCAGGACCGTGAGCGGGTGCAGGATCATGTCCTTCACGCCATACGGCAGCGGCACGGACGCGGCGAGCTGCAGAATGCCGGTTTCAGCGATGGCGGCGAGACGGTCCTCAACCTCATCGGGAAGGATCAGGTCCGGGTGGTACCCCTCCAGGCCCAGCAGGATCGCCGTCATGGTTCCGTGGCCGTGCCCGGTTGCCGCGAGCGAGCCGTAGAGATCCACGCGCAGTGACGCGACGCTCTCCAGCTTTCCGGAGGACCGGAGCTCCCCGGCAAAGACGGCAGCAGCACGCATTGGCCCCACGGTGTGGGAACTCGACGGCCCGATCCCAATGGAAAAGAGATCAAAGACTCCAACGGCCATAATCAATCCTAACTAGACATGTGGTCAGGTGGGGCGGAGTTTTTGTCCAGATAATGGCCCCAAATGGGCCTCGAACTCGCGATATCTGGACAAAAACTCCACCCCTGGGGTGTCGGTCGCCCGAAGGGGTTAACTCAGCGGGGCGACTGACGGGTAGAGCGGGTGCGCGGCGGCTAGCGCCTCCACGCGGGTACGCAGTGCGGACAGGTCAGCACCGGCGTCGGCCGTGAGGGCCTCGGCGATGATGTCCGCAACCTCTGCGAAGGCTGCTTCGCCGAAGCCGCGCGTGGCCAGGGCCGGGGTGCCGATGCGGAGCCCGGAGGTGACCATCGGCGGGCGCGGGTCGAACGGCACGGCGTTGCGGTTCACCGTGATGTCAATCGCGGCGAGGCGGTCCTCGGCCTGCTGCCCGTCGAGCTCGCAGTTGCGCAGGTCAACCAGGACCAGGTGCACATCGGTGCCGCCGGACACCACGGAGATGCCCTTGGCGTTGACGTCCGGCTGGACCAGGCGCTCGGCGAGGATCCGGGCACCGGCCAGCACGCGCTCCTGGCGCTCCTTGAACTCCTCGGACGCGGCAATCTTGAAGGCCACCGCCTTGCCGGCGATCACATGCTCCAGCGGGCCGCCCTGTTGGCCCGGGAACACTGCGGAGTTGACCTTCTTGGCGACGTCGGCGTCGTTGGTCAGGATGATGCCGCCGCGCGGACCGGCGAGGGTCTTGTGCGTCGTGGACGTGGTGACGTGCGCGTGCGGCACCGGTGACGGGTGCAGGCCCGCGGCGACCAGCCCCGCGAAGTGCGCCATGTCCACCATCAGGTAGGCGCCCACGGAGTCGGCGATCCGGCGGAACTCGGCGAAGTCCAGCTGCCGGGCATACGCGGACCAGCCGGCCACGATCAGGGCCGGCTTGTGCTCCTGCGCCAGGCGCTCCACCTCGGCCATGTCGATCCGGTGGTCCTCTTCGCGGACCTGGTACGGGATGACGTTGTAGAGGCGGCCGGAGAAGTTGATGCGCATGCCGTGGGTGAGGTGGCCGCCGTGGGCCAGGTTCAGGCCCATGATGGTGTCGCCCGGCTTGATCAGGGCGTGCATCACCGAGGCGTTCGCCTGGGCACCGGAGTGCGGCTGCACGTTCGCGTACTCGGCGCCGAACAGTGCCTTGACGCGGTCAATGGCCAGCTGTTCGATCACGTCAACGTGCTCGCAGCCGCCGTAGTAGCGCTTGCCCGGGTAGCCCTCGGCGTACTTGTTGGTCAGCACCGAACCCTGAGCCTGCATAACGGCCGCGGCGGTGTGGTTCTCCGACGCGATCATCTCCAGGCCCTCGCGCTGGCGGCCGAGCTCGTCGTCGATCTTCGCCGCGATCTCCGGATCCAGCTCCGCGAGGTCCGCGTTCAGGCTCGGGGACACGACCTGCTCGAACGCCGCTGTTGCGGCCTGCGCGGCGCTCACAGCTCGCCGCCGTTCTTGGAAGCGTATTCCTCGGCGGAAAGCAGCGGGCCCTCGGAATCGGCAGCCACTTTGAAGAGCCAGCCGGCACCGTACGGATCGTTGTTGATCAGGGCCGGGTCCTCGACGACGACCGGGTTGATCTCCGTGACCTCGCCCGTCACCGGGGAGTACAGGTCGGAGACGGACTTGGTGGACTCCACCTCGCCGCAGGTCTCCCCCGCGGTCACGGCCGAGCCGACCTCGGGCAGGTCCACGTAGACAATGTCGCCGAGGGCGTCAGTGGCCACGGCGGAGATACCGATGGAAACGACGTTCCCGTCTTCGCGGGAAACCCACTCGTGTTCGTCGGAGTACTGCAATTCAGCGGCAACTTTTGCCATGTTTTCTTCCTAACTTTCGAAATCTTGTGGTTCGGTACGGCGGCAGGTGGCTGGGTGGCGGGTGAGGGAACTCCTCCGCCGCTATTCAGTTCAGTTCTAGGGGCCAACAGTTTCCGGGAAGAAATCAATACCTCCGCGTCTCTGAGCCCTGTGGTGCTCGGGTTCGGCAAGCTCAACCCCCAATGATCGAGCTTGCACCGCCCCGCTGATCGGGGCCTGTCGAGAGCGAGGACAACCGGCCTCGGTTTCGACGAGCTCAACCAGCGGTCAGCGGCCCCTCCCCCAGCACCTTAGGCTTTCGAAGGCGCTGGTTCCGGCGTTGTTTCTGTCCTGATCGGCACGTAGGTGAGCTGCCCTCGAGGGGCTGGCTGGCCGCGGTTTTCGAAAGCGTGCGTCAAAGCGACGAAGGAGCAGCACGCGTGAAAACTGGGGCCGGCCGGCTCCGGACCCAGGGCGGAGCCGGGGACGAAGGCGGTAAGGCAGGACGGCGAGCCGGGCTACTTGGTGCGCTTGTAGAAGGGCAGTGCGACGACTTTGAACGGCTCCGCCTTGCCCCGCAGGTCGATGTCCAGTGCCGTGCCTGGTTCGGCGTAGGCGACGTCGACGTAGGCCATGGCGACCGGGTAGCCGAGGGTGGGGCTGGGCTGGCCGGAGGTGACTTCGCCGACGACGTTGCCGTCCTTGAGGACCGGGTAGTGTCCGCGGCCGGCGCGGCGGCCCAGGCCCTTGAGGCCCACGAGCTTCCGGCCCGAGGTGGAACCGGCTCCGGCTTCCTTCCTGGCGGCCAGCGCGGCCTTGCCCACGAAGTCGCCTTCCTTGGACAGCGCGACGACGGGGCCCAGGCCGGCGGCGAACGGGTCGCCTTCCAGGGAGAGCTCGTTGCCATACAGCGGCATGCCGGCCTCGAGGCGGAGCGAGTCGCGGGAGGCCAGGCCGGACGGCGTCAGTTCCCCCTCGTCCGCGATGGCGACGACGGTCTGCCAGAGGGCGGCGGCGCCGTCGTTCTCCACAAAGATCTCGAAACCGTCCTCACCGGTGTACCCGGTGCGGGCCAGCAGCAGGTTCCGGCTGGCGCCGGCCACCAGGAAGGGAACCTCGACGGCGGCGTAGTACTTCAGCCCGGTGACCAGCCCGTGCTGGGCGGCAGGGACCAGGCGCAGGAGGATCTCCTCGGCCTTCGGGCCCTGCACGGCGATCAGCGACGTCTCGGCGGAGGCGTCCTCGACGGCGACGTCGAAGTTTGCTGCCCGCTCGGCGAGGGCTTGGGCCACCACCTTGGCGTTGCCGGCGTTCGGGACCACCAGGAACCTGTGGGCACTGTTTTCTGCGGCCTCAGCCTCAGACGGACGGCGGTACACGATGAGGTCGTCGATGATGCCGCCGTCCTCGTTGCAGATCAGGGAGTACTTGGCCTTGCCGACGGCCATGGCGGACATCTTCCCGGCCAGGGCGTAGTCGAGGAACGCGGCGGCGTCCGGGCCGGTCACCCAGACTTCGCCCATGTGGGAGAGGTCAAAGATGCCGGCCGAGTTCCGGACGGCCTTGTGCTCGGCCAGTTCGGAGCCGTATTTCAGCGGCATCTGCCAGCCGCCGAAGTCGGTGAACGAGGCGCCCAGCTTCTTGTGCTCCTCGTAAAGGGCAGTGTAGTTCTCAGTCATTGAGGAATCCTTTGTGGGACGAAGTCTAGTTCTCGAACGCTTCGATCGGAGGGCAGGAGCAGACCAGGTTACGGTCGCCTGCCGCGCCATCGATGCGGCCTACGGGCGGGAAGTACTTGTCCTGCTTGAGCGTGTGCACGGGGAAGACGGCCTGTTCGCGCGGGTAGGCGCGGTCCCAGTCGGAGCTGATCGCAGCGGCCGCGGTGTGCGGTGCGTTGCGCAGCGGGCTGTTCTCCACGGTGAAGTCGCCGTTGGCCACCTGGTCAATCTCGCCGCGGATGGCGATCATGGCCCTGATGAACCGGTCGATCTCGCCCAGGTCCTCGGACTCGGTGGGCTCCACCATCAGGGTGCCGGCGACCGGGAACGCCAGGGTGGGGGCGTGGAAGCCGTAGTCGATCAGGCGCTTGGCGACGTCCTCGGCGGTCACGCCGGTCCGGGCGGTGAGTTCGCGCAGGTCCAGGATGCACTCGTGTGCCACCAGGCCGCTGTCCCCGGTGTAGAG
>NZ_JBFTLC010000066.1:0-5298 GCF_056396245.1 Arthrobacter sp. 05T423 | reverse complement strand
GCGGCTGCGGCCGGCGTTGCCGCCCTGGCTGCCTCGGCCCTGACCGCCGGACTGGTGGGCGTCGCCGCAGGCCCGGCCTCCGCCGTCGAAAGCCACGAGTCCACCACCACACCGATCAAACATGTGGTGGTGATCTTCCAGGAGAACGTCTCCTTCGACCACTACTTCGCCACCTACCCCAAGGCTGCCAACACCGCCGGGGAAACCCAGCAGGGCACCGGCACCCCGGCGGCGTCCTTCACCGCCGCGAACAACACGCCCAAGAACATCAACACCCTGGCCAACGCAGGCCTGCTCGCGCCGAACAACCCCAACTCGGTCCAGCCCGAGCGGCTCTCGCCCATGCAGGCCGTCACCTGCAGCCAGGACCACAACTACCTCCCCGAGCAGCAGGCCTACAACGKCGGGGCGATGGACAGGTTTGTCCAGTTCACCAGCCGGGACGCCTGCGGCACGAACCAGTACGGCCGCCCCGGCCTGACCATGGACTACTACGACGGCAACACCGTCACGGGCATCTGGAACTACGCCCAGCACTACTCAATGAGCGACAACCACTTCAGCACCGGCTTCGGCCCCTCCACCCCGGGTGCCCTGAACCTGGTCTCCGGCCAGACCCACGGCGCCAAGGAGTACACGGCCAGCGGACAGCCCGTGGCAACTCCGGCCACCGGAAGCAGCACCGTCCGCCAGCCCGATGCCAACGGTGTGGGCACCGTCATCAACGACCCCGACCCGGTCTACGACGACTGCTCGAACAACAGCCACACCAAGACCGGCAACCTGGCCGGCATGACGGGCAAGAACATCGGCGACCTGCTCAACACCAAGGGCGTGTCCTGGGGCTGGTTCCAGGGCGGCTTCACCCCGAGCACCGCCGCGACGGCGASCAGCCCGGCGTCGTGCCTGTCCGGCCACACCAACGCCGCCGGCGCCAGCGTGGTTGACTACTCCCCGCACCAYSAGCCGTTCCAGTACTACCCCTCCACCGCCAACCCGCAGCACCTGGCACCGGCATCGGACGCGGAAATCGGCCACAACGGCCAGGCGAACCACCAGTACGACCTCACCTCGTTCAACAAGGTGGTGGACACGGACAACCTGCCCGCCGTGTCCTTCCTGAAGGCCGGCGCGTTCCAGGACGGCCAYGCCGCCTACTCSGGCCCTGTGGACGAGCAGAACTTCGTCACCAGCACCGTGAACCGGATCCAAAAATCCCGGAACTGGGACAGCACCGCCGTCGTGCTCGCCTACGACGACTCGGACGGCTGGTACGACCACGCGGCCGCGAAGGTGAAGAACTCCTCCAACACCGCCGACGACGCCGCGTGGTGCCAGAGTGCCGCAGCCAGCGGCATCCCCATGGCCGGCGGCTACGCCGACCGCTGCGGCCCGGGCCCGCGCCAGCCGCTGGTGGTCATCTCCCCCTACGCGAAGAAAAACTTCGTGGACCACACCCAGACCGACCAGGCCTCGATCCTGCGCTTCATCGAGGACAACTGGGGCACCGGCCGGATCGGCGACGCCTCCGCCGACGCCGCCGCCGGCTCCGTGAATGCCATGTTCACCTTCCACCACCAGCGCAACGACAAGGTGCTGCTCAACGAGCAGACCGGCGCCGTCGCCTCCATCAGCCACACGGACGACGCCGGCAACTCCAGGAAGTAACGCCCGCTGCAGCCCTCCCTGCAGGAACCCAGACCACATTTGTAGAAATGCCGCCAGACCAGGGTCTGGCGGCATTTCTCTTAGCCCCAGCTACGGTGGAGTACCAGCAAGTCGGCCTGACATTGGTGCCGGCCGCCGCACGCGGCCGCACAATGGGCAATATCTCAATCGTCATCTCGATCGCACCTGCGATCGGCCCGACCATTTCCGGCATCATCCTCAACGCCCTGAGCTGGCGTTTCATGTTGATCATCGTGTGGCCCGTCGCGACCTTGAATCCCATGTCGAGGATCTCCGAAACCCGTTCTTCACCTTTGTACCCGGCGTAAAATGAGAACCGGCCGGCGGCGGACGGCCGCGCTGGTGTCCCCCATGCCAGCCGGCACCCAGTTCCGTCGTCGGTCCTCAGAGTCCTCCGGCTGTTGACCCTTATGCCCGGGTTGCGCCGGGCCCTACGTTGGACACCAGCGGAGGAGGACTTCCGCCTCCTGCGGCACGACGGTGCCTGCGGTGAGACGCTGACTTCCCAAGGGGCAGCGGGCATGGCGACAGGTACAGTGAAATGGTCGGCAATCACGTCCGGCGGATACCGCTCCCTGCAGGAGAACCAAAAGGTCCAGTTCGACATTGTTCAGGGCCAGAAGGGCCCCCAAGCGGAAAACATCAGTCCGCTGTAACCTCCCCGCCGCTGATCGACGCATGGCTATTTCCGTTAAAGAGCCCCTGAATCAATGACTTCAACGCAGGGACTCTGTGGACAGCTGCAGCTCACTGGGGGAAGCTGAAGTGCCCACAGCTAATTTACCGGGTGCCGCTCCCTGCCCGTTACCCCTGCGCCCGTTCCTGATCATTCTTGAGCCAATCTTGATCTTTCAATACTCCCGGTGCCCGCCATCGTCGGAACGGCCGATCGACGGGTTGTGGTTCTGGACCCCTGTGATGCGGCGTTCAGACCCCGGAGTGGCGGGCACCGGGCTGGAGGGCGGTGTCCTAGGTCGAGGTCGGGGCCCGGACGGTTTCGCGGATGATCCATGCTGACCAGTCCAGCGGGTGCACGGAGGGGCGGCCGAGCATGGAGCCCTGGGCGGCGGTCATCCCTGCATGCATGACCGCAGAGAGTTCGGCTTCGGTTTCGATGCCGCACCTCTTGCTAAAGGGCTCCGTCATCTCCGCCATGGAAGGCGACGCGCACGCCGCCGAACTAGCCCAGTCAATGGCTAAGTCGCTCATCGAGATCGACCGCTTGCTAGGCAGAATCAGCGGAGATTTCGACGATGCATCCATTGCTCTCTTTGTCTGTCCGGTCTGTTCAGACCTCGGGTGCGGGGCACTGACGATCGAACTTCGCGCAACGACTGACACTATCTCCTGGGTGCGCTTCGGCTGGCAGGATGGAATTACCGACGAGCCGCAGCCCTGGCCACTCCCCGAACAAAGTCTTTCCTTCGAGCGGGTGACTTACGAAAGCGAGTTGCTTGCATTGCGGGATCACTTTGAGCACCTAATCAAACCGGGACGCCCCTCCTCGGCTCCGGATCCCCGCTACTCAATTCGGGACAGGGTAAAGAGCCTCTTCGCCTAGGGCTCCGTAGTCCGTTAAGCCGAGGCGCCGACTTTCAGGTTCCTCATCGAGGACCCCGACCCGCGGTGAAACCGCCACTTTGAGTAGTACCGGCGGGCCGCCCCGGCGGAACGGGGAGATTATGGTTCACCTGGCGGCACCGCAGGCTTCCGGCGGGCTTTGTACGGTGGCAGGTCAGCCGGGTCCTGGACATCGCGGAGGTGGGCGAGCAGAGCATGTTCCGGATGCCCAGGGCTCTGCGCCAGGTGCTCGATCAGGGAGAAGTGCATGTCCGGATCGAGGTCCGGATCAGCGAGGATCTGGCTAATCAATCGCCTGAGCTGAAACTGCAGAAGTCCACCTTGCGCGGCCTGAACCGGCGGGACTGAGTGATCCAAGACCGGCACTGCTGGCCGTGAGGCGTGGCCCCATCGGCGATCACCCAACGGGGGAAGCTCGAGAATAGCCATCAGTCTGCCCCTTTCACCTGTGCCGCCCGCGTAGGCTGGACGGTCGCCTTCCTCCCCTTGCCCCTGGTCTGTCCCCGCCCGGTGGTGCATTCCCAGGGACCTTGGAACATCGTGGGGTCCCGTCCCCGTGGCGATGCGTCGTCCGGGATCGTGCCCGACGTCGGGGGCCGCGACTTGCCCGACACTCGGGATGGCCTCCGGGCCGGCAATTGGCCAGCTCGGGTTCAGTCGTCGCTACCGTGGCGGCCATGGCCGCCGTTGTCATCGCCCGGCTCGGGCGTTGACCGGAGTCCGCCCTTGTCATCGCCCGGTTCGGCTCTGACGGTGGTGCCGCTGCCGGTGGACGTTTGATCGGTGGCCATCCCTCCGTTGTCATCGCCAGGTTCGGGCATGGTCCGTGACCCGCCGTTGTCATCGCCTGATTCGGCCGGACGGGCGGCTTTCTTCGCTACGGATGCTCTTTATCGTCCGCCTTCCTATTGTCGCTGGCCTTCGCTGCTGCCTTGGATGCTGCTTTGGGGGCGGCTTTGGCAGTTGTTGGAGTACTAGCTCTTGTGGCCGAATCGTCCGTGACGAGGACGTTCTTGACGTCGTCGCTGGTGCCCGTGTGCGAGCTGTTGGGCGTCTGGGCGTTGGCGGCGAGAGCGGCGGATCCGGTGAGGATGCTGCCGGTGAGGGCAGTGCGAGGGCTGCTTTTGTTTTCATGTTTCAACGGTAGGAATTCTTTGGAAAGGATAGGTGCAGGACAAATCCAAGAGTCAGCCAAGATTGGTGCCGCACTCGTCCCGCCTGCCGATTGCCGGTCGTGCCAGTCGTAGGGAAAGGTCTTGGATCATCCCAAAGAGCAAAGGACCGTTTCTGTGAAACAGGCAGCCAGAAACCCCGGGCGGAATTGCCCAATTTAGGAACGCGGACGATGGACCATCGTGGATCTGGGTTTGGGCTTGGGGCGCGCGGCATACTGTGAGGATGAAATTCACCACGACCATCCAAGGCAGCGGCAACAAGGCAGGCATCGAGGTCCCCGAGGACATCGTCAAAGCACTCGGGGCCGGCAGGCGGCCGCCGGTGGTCGTGACGATCAACGGCAAAAGCTACCGCAGCAGCATCGCGGTGATGGGTGGCCAGAACATGGTCGGCGTCAGCGCGATCAACCGTGAACTGACAGGAGCGTCCGCCGGGGACACCGTGGAGGTGGACGTCGAAGTTGACACCCAGCCGCGCATCATCGACGTTCCTGAGGACCTGGCCGCCGCCCTGGAGGCGGAACCGGAGGCAAAAGCCTTCTTTGCGACGCTGAACTACAGCAGCCAGCGGCGTTACGTGGAGCCACTCGCAGATGCCAGGACCGCAGAAACCCGCTCCCGCCGGGTCGCCAAGGTGGTGACCGACCTCAAAGCCGGCAAGAAATAACTCAGGCCCAAGTGCCTCGGGAGCCAGTGCTGTCGTTCTAGACGATATGTGTGAAGGGTTGTGGCCCGGGCTGGGTTCTGGTCCTTCTGATCGTCCATTGTCGCCGGGCGGTTCCGGACCGCGGGCCTTGGGGTGTGGCTGGTTTCGGGTGGCCGCGGTCCGGGACCTTTCCCCGGCGTGAATGGC
>NZ_JBFTLC010000065.1:0-6181 GCF_056396245.1 Arthrobacter sp. 05T423 | reverse complement strand
CCACAGCGCCGATGGTACTGCACCCGGGAGGGTGTGGGAGAGTAGGTCACCGCCGGACAACCATTAAAAAGGGTCGAGAGCCCCAACCAGAACCTGGTTGGGGCTCTCCCGCATTTAACCACCCCCTCCACCCCGCTGACGGCGCCTGCCGGGCACCGGCCGGGCAGGCACAGGCGCCTGGAAGGCTGGAGGTGAGGGCTGAGCCGGCGGAGGACACCGGGTGCACGCACGACGCCCGCCGGCCTACCGACAGCCTCCCCGACGGCTGCCGGCACCTTGGGGCTCTTGACGGCGAGGAGTGCCTGGGTGCAGGCCGTCACGGAGAGCGGCGCTACCATCGCCAGGCCGGGCCGGGGCGATGGTGAAGCGGCGGCCAACCTGCCCATTGTGACGCGGTCCATAAAACTGATCCGGATCCGGTTGGCACCGTTGACTGCGCCGGAGGGGCCCGAAACCCCCGGCAATTGTGTCTGTTGTTTGAGAACTCAATAGTGTGCCAAGTTTGTTGATACCGGTTTTTTATTAAATTGGTTGAATTTGCCGGGCCTATCCGCTTCCGTGGTGTGGTCTGGTGTTTTTGGCTGGTTTCAAATTTTGTGCAGTCGGGTGTCCGCGTTATTTCCGTGGTGCCTGGTTGTGTCTGTTTTTTTCAACGGAGAGTTTGATCCTGGCTCAGGATGAACGCTGGCGGCGTGCTTAACACATGCAAGTCGAACGATGATCCGGTGCTTGCACCGGGGATTAGTGGCGAACGGGTGAGTAACACGTGAGTAACCTGCCCTTGACTCTGGGATAAGCCTGGGAAACTGGGTCTAATACCGGATATGACTCCTCATCGCATGGTGGGGGGTGGAAAGCTTTTGTGGTTTTGGATGGACTCGCGGCCTATCAGCTTGTTGGTGAGGTAATGGCTCACCAAGGCGACGACGGGTAGCCGGCCTGAGAGGGTGACCGGCCACACTGGGACTGAGACACGGCCCAGACTCCTACGGGAGGCAGCAGTGGGGAATATTGCACAATGGGCGAAAGCCTGATGCAGCGACGCCGCGTGAGGGATGACGGCCTTCGGGTTGTAAACCTCTTTCAGTAGGGAAGAAGCGAAAGTGACGGTACCTGCAGAAGAAGCGCCGGCTAACTACGTGCCAGCAGCCGCGGTAATACGTAGGGCGCAAGCGTTATCCGGAATTATTGGGCGTAAAGAGCTCGTAGGCGGTTTGTCGCGTCTGCCGTGAAAGTCCGGGGCTCAACTCCGGATCTGCGGTGGGTACGGGCAGACTAGAGTGATGTAGGGGAGACTGGAATTCCTGGTGTAGCGGTGAAATGCGCAGATATCAGGAGGAACACCGATGGCGAAGGCAGGTCTCTGGGCATTAACTGACGCTGAGGAGCGAAAGCATGGGGAGCGAACAGGATTAGATACCCTGGTAGTCCATGCCGTAAACGTTGGGCACTAGGTGTGGGGGACATTCCACGTTTTCCGCGCCGTAGCTAACGCATTAAGTGCCCCGCCTGGGGAGTACGGCCGCAAGGCTAAAACTCAAAGGAATTGACGGGGGCCCGCACAAGCGGCGGAGCATGCGGATTAATTCGATGCAACGCGAAGAACCTTACCAAGGCTTGACATGGACCGGACCGCCGCAGAAATGTGGTTTCTCCTTTTGGGGCCGGTTCACAGGTGGTGCATGGTTGTCGTCAGCTCGTGTCGTGAGATGTTGGGTTAAGTCCCGCAACGAGCGCAACCCTCGTTCCATGTTGCCAGCACGTAGTGGTGGGGACTCATGGGAGACTGCCGGGGTCAACTCGGAGGAAGGTGGGGACGACGTCAAATCATCATGCCCCTTATGTCTTGGGCTTCACGCATGCTACAATGGCCGGTACAAAGGGTTGCGATACTGTGAGGTGGAGCTAATCCCAAAAAGCCGGTCTCAGTTCGGATTGGGGTCTGCAACTCGACCCCATGAAGTCGGAGTCGCTAGTAATCGCAGATCAGCAACGCTGCGGTGAATACGTTCCCGGGCCTTGTACACACCGCCCGTCAAGTCACGAAAGTTGGTAACACCCGAAGCCGGTGGCCTAACCCCTTGTGGGAGGGAGCCGTCGAAGGTGGGACTGGCGATTGGGACTAAGTCGTAACAAGGTAGCCGTACCGGAAGGTGCGGCTGGATCACCTCCTTTCTAAGGAGCACCTACAGCACGGTTCCGGGGCGTATGCCCGGGGGTTGGTGTTGTCAGGAGTAAAGGCCCGTTGCGCAGGCGATCGTTCTGCGGCGGGTGCTCATGGGTGGAATATCAACAAATAGCGGCCGCGTGGTTTTGTCCTGTGTTTAGTACGGTCGGGGTCCCTTTGGGGGTTCTGTCCTGGAACGGTGCGGGGTGGGGTTGTGCGGTTTAGTGTTTGGCACACTGTTGGGTCCTGAGGCAACAGGGCCGGGGGTTGGCGCGGGTTTGTCCGTGSTGGTGTCCGGTACTGGTGTTTCTGGTTTCCTGGCTGCATCGATCGCATGGTTGCGTTCCTTTTGGGGGCGTGTGTGTGGGGTGTGTGGTACGGGGTTGTTGTTTGAGAACTACATAGTGGACGCGAGCATCTTTTATAAGAAGCAATTTCCAAGAATATGAACCTGGATCTGGCTGTGCTGGTGGCATCGTTTTGGTGTTGTTGGTGTGGTTGGTTTTCATGGTTCTCTCGTGAATTACTCCTTGATCTTTTGTGGTCAAGTTTTTAAGAGCACACGGTGGATGCCTTGGCATTAGGAGCCGAAGAAGGACGTAGGAATCTGCGATAAGCCTGGGGGAGTCGATAACCGGACTGTGATCCCAGGGTGTCCGAATGGGGAAACCCCGCCAGGCGCGCGAGTGATCTGGTGACCCGCATCTGAACACATAGGGTGCGTGGAGGGAACGCGGGGAAGTGAAACATCTCAGTACCCGCAGGAAGAGAAAACAACAGTGATTCCGTTAGTAGTGGCGAGCGAACGCGGATCAGGCTAAACCGACCCATGTGTGATAGCCGGCGGGCGTTGCATGGGCGGGGTTGTGGGACTTGTTGTCCTGGTTCTGCCGGACCGGGGAGGTGTGAGTGCTGGTATAGGTGAACGGTCTTGAAAGGCCGGCCGTAGAGGGTGTGAGCCCCGTAACCGTAATGCTGTAGCGCCGCCTTTGATGAGTATCCCAAGTAGCACGGGGCCCGAGAAATCCCGTGTGAATCTGTCAGGACCACCTGATAAGCCTAAATACTCCCTAATGACCGATAGCGGACCAGTACCGTGAGGGAAAGGTGAAAAGTACCCCGGGAGGGGAGTGAAACAGTACCTGAAACCGTGTGCTTACAATCCGTCGGAGCAACCTTGTAGTTGTGACGGCGTGCCTTTTGAAGAATGAGCCTGCGAGTTAGTGTTACGTCGCGAGGTTAACCCGTGTGGGGAAGCCGTAGCGAAAGCGAGTCTGAACAGGGCGTTGCAGTGGCGTGATCTAGACCCGAAGCGAAGTGATCTACCCATGGCCAGGTTGAAGCGACGGTAAGACGTCGTGGAGGACCGAACCCACTTCAGTTGAAAATGGAGGGGATGAGCTGTGGGTAGGGGTGAAAGGCCAATCAAACTTCGTGATAGCTGGTTCTCCCCGAAATGCATTTAGGTGCAGCGTTGCGTGTTTCTTACCGGAGGTAGAGCTACTGGATGGCTAATGGGCCCTACAAGGTTACTGACGTCAGCCAAACTCCGAATGCCGGTAAGTGAGAGCGCAGCAGTGAGACTGTGGGGGATAAGCTTCATAGTCGAGAGGGAAACAGCCCAGACCACCAACTAAGGCCCCTAAGCGTGTGCTAAGTGGGAAAGGATGTGGAGTTGCGAAGACAACCAGGAGGTTGGCTTAGAAGCAGCCATCCTTAAAAGAGTGCGTAATAGCTCACTGGTCAAGTGATTCCGCGCCGACAATGTAGCGGGGCTCAAGTACACCGCCGAAGTTGTGGCATTCACATATTTTCCAAGCCTTCGTGGTTCAGGAGTGTGGATGGGTAGGGGAGCGTCGTGTGGGCGGTGAAGTCGCGGTGTAAACCAGCGGTGGAGCCTACACGAGTGAGAATGCAGGCATGAGTAGCGAAAGACGGGTGAGAAACCCGTCCGCCGGATGATCAAGGGTTCCAGGGTCAAGCTAATCTGCCCTGGGTAAGTCGGGACCTAAGGCGAGGCCGACAGGCGTAGTCGATGGACAACGGGTTGATATTCCCGTACCGGCGAAAAACCGCCCATGTTGAACAGGGGATACTAACCGCCCGAGACCTGCCCGACACCCCTTGTGGGTGAAGGGTTTTGGTGGAGCGCGGGACCTGATCCTGGGAGGCAAGCGTATTAACAGGTGTGACGCAGGAAGGTAGCCGAGCCGGGCGATGGTTGTCCCGGTCCAAGGATGTAGGGCGAACGGTAGGCAAATCCGCTGTTCATGTGCCTGAGATCTGACGGGACTCCCGTAAAGGGGGGATTCGGTGATCCTATGCTGCCTAGAAAAGCATCGGCGCGAGGTTTTAGCCGCCCGTACCCCAAACCGACACAGGTGATCAGGTAGAGAATACTAAGGCGATCGAGAGAATTATGGTTAAGGAACTCGGCAAAATGCCCCCGTAACTTCGGGAGAAGGGGGGCCCCAACCTTGAACACCACGTGCTGGTGGGAGGGGATCGGGGCCGCAGAGACCARGGGGAAGCGACTGTTTACTAAAAACACAGGTCCGTGCGAAGTCGCAAGACGATGTATACGGACTGACTCCTGCCCGGTGCTGGAAGGTTAAGAGGACCGGTTAGCCTCACGGCGAAGCTGAGAATTTAAGCCCCAGTAAACGGCGGTGGTAACTATAACCATCCTAAGGTAGCGAAATTCCTTGTCGGGTAAGTTCCGACCTGCACGAATGGAGTAACGACTTCCCCGCTGTCTCAACCATAAACTCGGCGAAATTGCAGTACGAGTAAAGATGCTCGTTACGCGCAGCAGGACGGAAAGACCCCGAGACCTTTACTATAGTTTGGTATTGGTGTTCGGAGTGGCTTGTGTAGGATAGGTGGGAGACGTTGAAGCCCGGACGCCAGTTCGGGTGGAGTCATCGTTGAAATACCACTCTGGTCACTTTGGACATCTAACTTCGGCCCGTAATCCGGGTCAGGGACAGTGCCTGATGGGTAGTTTAACTGGGGCGGTTGCCTCCTAAAAAGTAACGGAGGCGCCCAAAGGTTCCCTCAGCCTGGTTGGCAATCAGGTGTCGAGTGTAAGTGCACAAGGGAGCTTGACTGTGAGAGAGACATCTCGAGCAGGGACGAAAGTCGGGACTAGTGATCCGGCGGTACATTGTGGAATGGCCGTCGCTCAACGGATAAAAGGTACCTCGGGGATAACAGGCTGATCTTGCCCAAGAGTCCATATCGACGGCATGGTTTGGCACCTCGATGTCGGCTCGTCGCATCCTGGGGCTGGAGTAGGTCCCAAGGGTTGGGCTGTTCGCCCATTAAAGCGGTACGCGAGCTGGGTTTAGAACGTCGTGAGACAGTTCGGTCCCTATCCGCTGCGCGCGCAGGAAATTTGAGAAGGGCTGTCCTTAGTACGAGAGGACCGGGACGGACGAACCTCTGGTGTGTCAGTTGTACTGCCAAGTGCACCGCTGATTAGCTACGTTCGGATGGGATAACCGCTGAAAGCATCTAAGCGGGAAGCTCGCTTCGAGATGAGATTTCCATACACCTTGTGTGTGAGAGGCCCCCAGCCAGACCACTGGGTTGATAGGCCGGATGTGGAAGCGAGGACTAACGACTCGTGAAGCTGACCGGTACTAATAGGCCGATAACTTACACCACACACCACCCTGTGCAAACGGACCTTCAAAAGCGTTTGCACCCACGGGGTGGTACAAAGAAACAAGACTGCTTGCGTCCACTATGTGGTTCCCAACCAACAAACCCAACACCCGGGTTTCGTCGGTCCAGGAACCARCCCATAACTGAATAACAACACCACAGTTGTAACACCACAGATTTCCCACCGGCACAGGCATCACACCCTGTCCACGGTGCGGAGCAAGGGTTACGGCGGTCATAGCGTGGGGGAAACGCCCGGTCCCATTCCGAACCCGGAAGCTAAGACCCACAGCGCCGATGGTACTGCACCCGGGAGGGTGTGGGAGAGTAGGTCACCGCCGGACA
>NZ_JBFTLC010000064.1:0-6361 GCF_056396245.1 Arthrobacter sp. 05T423 | reverse complement strand
GCTGGTGTTCCAGCGCAAGATTGTGGCCGGCCTGACGGCAGGTGCAGTCAAGTGACGGAAGGAGCAGCACCACAGGGCAGGAAGCCGGCACCCATCGCGCCCAAGCGCGTACGGTCCGGCGAGGACTTCGACATCATCATCGGATTCCTCGGCTTCTGGGCCGTGGTGCTGCTCGTCGGCACCGTCTGGATGGAGGTGACGGCGCAATCGGCCGTCTTCTGGGCGCTGGGCCTGCTGGCCACACTGCTGGCAATCTACGGCATGGTCAGGCTCCGCAGGCGCCTGCCCGCACGCACCGCCACGCGCGAAACTTGTTAGCTCACGGTCCGGTACCTTCCCTGCATCTGCGGGTAAGTCCCGGTGATAGACGATGACGGGATCAGAGCCAGTACACTCCCCGGCTTGGGTCGTATCGAAACCTCTGCGTCTCGAAGCTCTAGGGATATGAGACGTCTCAGCCTTCGCTGAGGGTGATCGTGACTCCGCTGGTGAGGTCGCTTAGGCGTGCGGAGGTAAGACGAACTTGATATTTTCCGGAGTGGTCCGGCGATGGCGGGATCAGTTCATGGTAGACAGAGCAGACCATAAACACTGGGGGATTGTGATGGAACCGGTTAGATTTATTGATCCGTTTGAGGAACAGGCTTCGGTGGCGCCTGTCCCAAAACCAGCGCCCGTCCCTGGTCCTCCCGCGGGGCCACCGGCGGCTCTTCTCTTTTCTTCCCAGGGCGGTGAACGCGAAGTGCAGCGACTCATCCACGACCTAGCCCTCCTGGCGAGCGGGCAGGAGCATCCGCCCGTCGGGTAGGGCCGCGCGGGTAGTTGGGGTCGTAGTGCGATGGATGATCCCCGGACGATAGGTCTTCTCGGGGCGTTTCTGGGCATGTTCACGGCAGCGGCGCTGATGTTCCTGCTCTATGGCGCTGCTCTGTGCGTCTTGCTCGCTCTGGCGGTGACAAGCCAACTGCTCGCCTGGTTCTTCAGGGCCAGTAAGCCGGCATATGAAGCAGGAAGGACAGGGCGCCCGAGCGCCGCCACGCTAGAGGGGCGGCATTACCGTGCCGGCGGGAGCTGGAAGCAACAAGATCAGATAAACGCTTCGCTTCGATTGCGCGCCATCGTGGAGTCGGCGAAGGCGCGCAGTGGAAAATGCAACGAGGCGCCGGGCGACTGACCGCCCCTGTCTCGGTAAAGGGTGATGACAAGGTCAGCAAGGGCACCGGTCTCCTTGATTACTGTGACCGAGATGCGGCCCCCGGGGTCGGAACTGCCGTGCGGAGGGCTGTCAATGTGGGGTTCCCAGGCGCCAACTATAGGGGTTCGATTTAGGTCTGCCGGTCCGGTGCGCATCATACCCTTGCTGCCAGGCTGTCTCCCCAGCGGTCACCATCTCGGCCAGAAGCCGGTAGTAGGGGTGGTCCGGTCCATGAAAAGCATTTCCTCACGCGCCTTTTCAACGGCTGCCTGTACAGTGTTGCCCTCCGCCATGCAGGCATCGTCCCATCCCGGACTGCAGCACGCTATAGCCAACCAGACAATCGCGACCCGGAACAGCGCGTCAGTAAGGGTCAGTTAATGTCAGATTGATGTCTACGAGCCCCTTGACCCAGCGTCAGAAACGGACGAAACGGACCCTGTTCTGCACCCATTGTGCTTGGGCTCTGACGTCAGGTTGGGGTGTAGTTCAACCGGATGTGAGGGGTCCGCCGCACTACAGCAGGGGCGGCGGGGCGGGGTTTCGGTTGAGTGTCCGTGCGAGGAATCCCGCCGAAATGCCATGCCGGTCTCCTGTTCCGCGGCCCGCTGCAAGAGCACTTCCACTAGGGTGCGGTCTGGGGCGGCCGGCTGTCCAGACCTCACAGCGCTGGCGCGAGGTACAGACGTCCGAGGACCGGGCGGGTCGCAGCCAAAAACGGGACGACCTGAATGCGTGATTCCCTTGACCGTTCCCCCGCTGCCAGTTTCCGGCCATGAATGAACTGCTGACGGACCTGACTTGCCTTTCCTGCTGCGGTCGATAGCGTTTTAAACCTTTCAGCCGTCCAGGTCGGCGAGCCGGATGAGAGCCGACAGGCTGGCATGAAGAGCTACTCCCCGCAGCGGAGGACGTTGAAGGTCTCCAGGCCGTGGATGCGCCGCCTGACCGGCTTCTTCGGGATCGTAAAGATTCGGGTTCCTCCTGCAGTCCGATCACGGGATCGTGTTCGTCACCCACGTTCTTGAAGTTCCCGCTATTGATCCATTCCCTTTGCAGGAACGGAAGCGGTTAGACGTCGATCACCAAGTCGGTCTGCGCAGTGGAGCAGCAGGGTAGGAACTTGCCTGCATCAATTTCGCGTTTCCGGATGCCGCCCTGGTGTTTCATCTCGACCTCGCCGGAAAGTCTGACGACCTTGCAGGAGCCGCACATGCCTTCCTTGCAGTTTGCCCCGATCCTGACGCCGGCACGCTGGGCTGCCCCGAGGATGTCTTCATTGGGGTCGATGCGCACATTGATGCCTGTGCGCATGAAGGACAGGGTGAGGCTTCCCGTCCCGACCGTGTCGAAGCTCGAGGGGTCGGTGGTCCCAGCCTCCGGGCCGGCATCCGTACTGCCGTCGGGGGCGGATGTGTCAGGGTCGACAGTTTCCAGCGGTAGTCCCGTGGCCTTCAGGGGTCCGTCGGCGTTGTAGCCGGGCTCGTAGAGCCCGAACGCTGTGGGCTGACTCTCGTAGTAGTCTTCGGCGGACTCGGCGATTTCCCCGGCGATTTCCTCCGCGATGTCCTCTGCAAGCGCGATCTCTGCCTGGTATTCAAGGATCGTCTGGCGATCTCCCGTGAAGAATTCCATGTTGACGGAGGTGTCGTCGACGCCGACCTTCTCCAGGAGCTCGGTGGCGGTGTTCAGGTAACCCTCGGGGCCGCAGGCATAGACCTGGCGGCCGTTGGCATCGGGGGCAACCTCGTCGAGCATGGCCGCCGTCAGCCTTCCGCTGAGCCATTGCCACCCTTCGGGTTTGCTGCGGTCACCCAGGGAGTAGAAGACCTTGACTCTCGAGTCCACGGACGCGATGTAGGCCAGCTCCTGGTGGAAGGCGTATCCTCCGGCCTCAGCTCCGTGGTAGAGCACCACGACATCGGCCTGTCCGGGGAGGGAGTGGATGGTCCGCACCATGGACATGATGGGTGTGATGCCTGCGCCGGCGGCCAGCAAGAGGTAGCGTGCCCGGCGGTCGGCGTCAGGCAGATGGAATGCTCCGACTGGTCCGAGCATCTCGAGGACGGTGCCGGGTTTGACGTTCTCGTGCACCCAGGGTGAGACGAGTCCAGTGGGGTCGCGTTTGACTGTGATGTTGAAGGTCCAGGGCTGCGTGGGGGAGCTCGACAGCGAGTAGCTGCGGTCCACCGGATCCTGGTCCTCGCCGTTCACAGGAAAGGCGACGTTCACGTACTGGCCCGCGCGGAACGCCAGGGGCGCACCGTCGCAGCGGCGGAACACGAAGGTCATCATGGCGCCGGCTTCGGGAACGGTTTCGACGCATTCGGCCATGAACTCCTGGGGATGCCAGGGCCCCAGTGCGTGGGCGGCGCGGGCGGGTCCCTCGGTGCTGCCCATCACCCGGTTCCACGGCATTTCGAGGCCGCGGATACGCTGTGGTTCCTCGATTGCCGCCTCGACCCGGAGCTCAGTCATGCCAAGTGCTCCTGCACCCGCTGAACGTACCAGTTGATGAACGCCTCGACCTGGTATTCGCTCTTCATGTACGGGCCGGGCTCGTAGGCGGGGCTGTTGGCGCCCTTCTGGCACAGCTCCACGAACGCTTTATCCTGCAGATTTGTCTGCTTCCACGTGTAGGTGAGTTTGTCCAGATCGTAGTCGACACCTTCCTCGGCGTCGTCAGCCACCAGCCAGGTCGTGCGCACCAGTGTCTGGTGTTCGTTGATGGGGAAGACAGCGAATGTGATGACGTGGTCCCCAAGGAAGTGGAACCAGCTGTTGGGCTGCAGGTGCATGGAACAGCGGCCAAGGCGGAAGTCCCGCAAGTCACCGAGCAGCTTCTTGGAGAGCCGGCGCCCATCGGCCGAGAAGGACTCGCCTTCACCGTCGAGGGACTCCCGGGAGATGCGGATTCCGGCAATGCGGGTGTCGAGCTCCTCGACCACCTCGTAGGGGAGGCCGTAGCGGCGGCAACGCTCCTCAAGGGAGGCCTGTGCTTGTTTGTTGCGGTCCCAGACTTCCTCGAGATGGGGCGGGATCAGGCCCTCGGTGAGACCCCACGTGGGGAAGAGCGAGCAGGCCAGCTCCGGGTGGCCGTCACAGTGGTAGCACTCACGGTTGTTCTCCATGACGAGCTTCCAATTGCCCTCCTCGACGATGTTCTGCTGGTAGGCGATCTTCGTCCTCGCCAACTCGTGGGGTGCGAGGTAGGGCTCAAAGATCTTCGAGGTCTCGTCGAAGTCCGCCGCCGGCTCATTCGCGATGCAAACGAAGATGAGCCCGGCAACCTCGCGGCCGTGGGCGCGCTTGAGACCGAAGCAGCTCTTGTCGAACTTGGCTTCACCGGGAGCGGAAGCGTGGATCAGATTGCCCTCGGGGGAATAGGTCCAGGAGTGATAGCCACAGACCAGGTTTCCGGTGGAACCGGCAGCTTCGGTCAGGACGCGGGCACCGCGGTGGCGGCACACGTTATGCAGGACGTTCACGCCGCCGTCGTCATTGCGCAGCACGATCAGGGAGTAGGGGCCGTAGTCGACCGTGACGTAGTCGCCCGGCTCCGGCAGCTCAGCGGTGCTGGCGGCAAAGATCCAGTGCTGGCCGAAAACGGCCTCCATGTCAATCTTGAAAATCGTTGGGTCCGTGTAGAAGGGGGCATCGAGGGAGTATCCCGTGCGCCGGGACGCAAACAACTCAGTGATTTCAGTCAACTGCTCCGCAGGCAATGATGAAGCGAGTTTTCCGCGTGAGTTGAGGGGCACGTTCACTGAAGTAGTCATGTGTTTCCTCCCGGGAGGGCTGGGTAGTGTGCAAATCTGGGGATACCGGGCTCCCTAGGGAAACCCGCGTTGTCGAGAACGTTGTAGTCCTGAAATTAGGAGGATCGATGTGCAATAGATGGAGCACGGTTTAGGAAAACTGGAGGAAAGGAGGAGGACTCCAATGTTCAGTCTTTCCCGCTGCGTATTTCGCAACAACAATCATGATACGCAACAGAGTGGCTCACGCCACGCCTGTTGTCAAGCTCCTAAAGATGCAGCGCACGACGACAGAACAACGCAGCTCCCCGAGGTTGCCGGCGGACGGTCGATGCTGGGCACACCATGCTGGCCCCCCATCCCGAGGGGACCACAATAACCAGGTCATTTCCGGTCTGGCTGTGTCCCTGGCGTTCGTGGAAGTGACCCAATCCTTCAGTCTCATTGCGCGAGCTCGATGGTCCAGCTATTTCCGGTTGCCGGCTGGGCAATCACCGACGCCTCGACCAAACGCTGCGAAGATCCATCCGGGACTGTCGCACGAAGGTTTCGGATGTGGAACGTCATCCACTAGAAACATGGGCGCAATCTTAGGTCCCTAACCTGAAATTGTGGGGCGGCCAGCCCCTGCGGGAGGAATCAAGGAGGTTGCATGGCGGAAGTGGCCACGGACATCGTGCAGCACCTGAGCGGACCTCGCATTGGCGAATTGCTTGCGGCGTGCCACGAAGAACGAGGCTAGACCGGGGGAGAAGTCATGCAGACGTTGCCCGCCCCGCCGCGAGGTTTTAATCTCGATCGGTCGGCGCGAGGGTGCCGGAAACCAAGGCCTTGCCCTAGCCATCTTGTGAGTCCTGCGCGGCCATATCGGCTGGCATCGAGCCAGCCGGCCTCGTCCAACAGCCGCCAAAGGCGGCGGCTGTCCGTGCGTCTAGGAAACGGCACTCTGGTGCCGTCGCGCTGAAGCTAGAAGGGAACAAATCTCAATGACCCATCCGACCGGGACGACGGCCTCCGTCGACACCTCCATACCAAATGAGACCAGCTCCAAGTTCAAACGCCGCTTCATGGTGCGGCTTGTCGCTGTCTTCATCGGCGGGATGTTCCTCGACGGTTACATCCTCGGAATCATCGGCCCCGTCACCGGACCCATGCGGTCAGATCTCCAGCTCGACGCACTCTCTTTGGGCATGATCGCTGCGGGCCCGCTGGCTGGTATCTTCGTCGGCTCCCCGCTGGCCGGGTGGGCTACTGATAAGTTCGGACGTAAGCCCATGTTCCTCGTGGACATGGGCCTGTTCCTGGTCGCCTCAGCGGCCCAGTTCTTCGTAACCTCCGGGGACGGGGCCGTGATCCAGCTGGCCATCATCCGGTTCGTCATGGGCGTCGCGATCGGTGGCGAGTACTC
>NZ_JBFTLC010000063.1:0-6914 GCF_056396245.1 Arthrobacter sp. 05T423 | reverse complement strand
CCATGGCGAATCCGGGGACGTCCCGGAGTTGGTGTCGCTTCCCACGGCACTCACGTAGTAGTGGGTGGACGGCGTCGAAGGGCCCGTCGTGGAGACGCAGCCCACCAGCAGGACCATCAGGAGGGCAACAGCCAGCGCGGCGGCGGCCCTGGTGGAACGTGTGCGCATGGTTGCACCTGCCGGGAGGCGGACAATGAGGGCCCGGCCCGTCAGCGCCGCTGCGTCTGGCCCGGAGCGGCCAGAGTATAAAGCGCCCGGTGCAATGTCAACGGCATGGGGCGGTTACACGTGCGGCGCGGGCCGCACGTGGACCGGGGCCAGCATGCTGATGAGCAGGATGGCGGTGACCGATCCGGCGGCCATGATCGAGGCCAGCACCACGATCTGGAACCGGCCTGCCTCCAGCGGTGAAAGTCCTCCGAAGATCGCCCCCACAAAGGCCCCCGGCAGCGTGACCAGGCCCGTCGTCTTGGTCTGGTCCACCGTCGGAATAAGTGCGGAGTACACCGCGCCGCGTGCCATTTCGCGGGTCGCCTGCCGCGGAGTGGCGCCCAGGGCGAGCCAGCCCTCCACCTGGTCCCAGCGGTCGATCACGGCCTCGTTGAACCTCCGGCCGGCGAGGCCGGCAATTGCCATGGAATTGCCGACGACGATCCCGCCGATCGCCAGCGCGTAGCGGGAGGTGAACTCGATCGCGCCGGTCCCGAACACAATGACCAGCGACGCGAGGATGCCGGCGGCCATCGACCCGGCCACGACGGCAAGGCGGCGCCAGGACCAGGCGAGGCGGCGGGCGGCGGTAACGGCGGCGACGGTGAACATGACACCCAGGGCCACGGCCACCCATTCGGCACTCGAGATGACGGCGCCGAGGATCAGGCTGACGGCGGCGAGCTGGGCCGCTCCGCGGAGGATGGCGAAGGCCGGAGCGAACGCATGCGGAACCCGGGAACCTTTGAGGACGGCAGCCGTCAGCGCCATCAGGAGGCCCACCGCAATCAGGGTGGGGGTCAGGCTGCCAAGCTCGGTCACGTGATCAGCCTAGCCGGGGCGGCTGTGCCGGCGGTGTCAGGCCCTGGGGGCGAGCAGCAGGTTGGTGATCCGCAGGGTGCAGAGCCGCTGCCCTGCCTCGTTGGTGATCAGCACTTCATGCGTGGTCAGGGTGCCGCCGAGGTGGATGGGGGTTGCCGTGATGGTGATGAGGCCGCTCCGGGCAGACCGGTGGTGCGTGGCGGAGACGTCCACCCCGACCGCGGTTTTGCCCAGCGTGCTGGCGTGGATCACCGCCGCCCACGATCCCACGGCTTCGCCCACGGCCAGCGAGGCCCCGCCATGCAGCAGGCCGAACGACTGCCGGTTTCCCTCCACTGGCATGGTGGCCACGACGCGCTCGACGGACTCCTCAACGATTTTCACGCCCATCTTCTCATCGAGCTCGCCGAGGGTGATCTTCCACAGGTCCGTTAGTTCTGCGTCGCGGGCGTCGGGCTTCATGGCTCTCCTTGGGTCGTGTGCTGGTGCCACTAGTGTGCAGCGGGGGACATTCATGTACTGTAGACATATTACCGAACGGACGGTCAGTAATGTTCTGGCCGGATCAGATTTGTCCCCCTTGGAAGGACCCGTCAACGATGACCACCACCGCCACTGCCCCTGAGGCCACCCTGGACACCGTGGAAACCGTCCCCAGTTTCGTGCAGGACTCCTGGTGGACGCCCGACGCCGGTTCGGCGGCTTCCGCTGTCCCCGTCCGGGACGCCAGCACGGGCGAGATCCTGGCCAAGGTGAGCACCGACGGACTGGACTTGGCCGCCGTCGTGGATTACGGCCGCACCACCGGCCAAACGGAACTCGGCAAGCTGACCTTCCATCAGCGTGCCCTCAAGCTCAAGGAGCTCGCGCAGTACCTGAACGCCCGCCGCGAGCATTTCTACGCGTTCTCTGCCCAGACCGGCGCCACCAAGATCGACTCGATGATCGACATCGACGGCGGCATCGGCGTGCTGTTCACGTTCGGATCCAAGGGCCGGCGCGAGCTGCCCAACGCCCAAGTGGTGGTGGACGGGCCTATGGAGGTGCTGTCCAAGGACGGATCGTTTGCCGGTGAGCACATCTACACCCGCATCCCCGGCGTCGCCGTACAGATCAACGCCTTCAACTTCCCGGTCTGGGGCATGCTGGAAAAGCTGGCCCCCGCGTTCATTGCCGGTGTCCCCACCATCGTCAAGCCCGCCACCCCCACGGGATATGTCGCGGCGGCCGTGGTCAAGGCCATCATCGAATCCAACATCCTGCCCAAGGGCTCGCTGCAGCTGATTTCGGGCTCGGTCCGCGGGCTGCTGGACGTGCTGGACTACCGCGACCTCGTGGCGTTCACCGGCTCGGCATCCACCGCGCAGTCCCTGAAATCGCACCCAAACGTGGTGCTGGGCGGTGTGCGGTTCACGTCCGAGACCGACTCCCTCAATGCCGCAATCCTGGGACCGGACGCCGTCGAAGGCACGCCTGAGTTCGACGCCTTCATCAAGTCCGTAGTCACCGAAATAACCGTCAAGGCTGGCCAAAAGTGCACCGCGATCCGCCGTGCCATCGTGCCGCAGGACCTCGTGCCCGCCGTCGTTTCCGCCATCGGCGCCCGGGTGGAGCAGCGCGTGGTGCTCGGCGATCCGCGCGCCGAGGGCGTCACCATGGGTGCGCTCGCCTCCCTTGAGCAGCTCGCCGACGTCCGGGCAGCGGTGCAGTCCATGCTTGACGCCGGCGGTGAGCTGGCGTACGGAACGCTCGATTCGCCGTCGGTCACCAGCGCGAACGGCGCCACCGGCGTCGTCGAGGGCGGCGCCTTCATGTCTCCCGTGGTGCTCAGCTGGGCTGACGCGGAGGCGGAGCCGGTCCACTCGCTGGAGGCGTTCGGCCCGGTCTCGTCCGTGATCGGGTACAAGGACATTCCCGACGCCGTCCGGCTCGCCGCCCGCGGCGGCGGCTCCCTGGTTGCCTCGGTCTGCACCAACGACCCGTCGGTGGCGCGGGAACTGGTCACGGGGATCGCAGCCCACCACGGCCGCGTGCTCATGCTGAACCGCGAGGACGCGCGTTCGTCAACAGGTCACGGTTCGCCGGTGCCGCACCTGGTCCACGGCGGACCCGGACGTGCCGGCGGCGGCGAGGAACTGGGCGGCATCCGCTCGGTCATGCACCACATGCAGCGCACCGCCATCCAGGGCTCGCCCAACATGCTCACCGCCGTGACCGGAATCTGGCACACCGGTGCCGACCGCAACTTCACCGTGGAGACCGAGGGCACGCACCCCTTCCGGAAGTCGCTGGAGACCCTGCGCATCGGCGACGCCCTCCGCTCGGACCTGCGGCAGGTGGCGCTCGAGGATATTTCCGCGTTCGCCAACTCGACCGGGGACACCTTTTATGCCCACACCAACCAGGAGGCCGCGGAGGCCAACCCGTTCTTCCCGGGCATCGTGGCGCACGGCTACCTGCTGCTGAGCTGGGCTGCGGGACTCTTCGTGGAACCCGCCCCGGGGCCCGTCCTGGCCAACTACGGGCTGGAGAACCTGCGCTTCATCACCCCTGTGGCTGCGGGCGACTCCATCCGCGTGACCCTGACCGCCAAGAAGATCACCCCCCGCGAGACCGACGAGTACGGCGAAGTGTCCTGGGACGCCGTCCTGACCAACCAGAACGACGACATCGTGGCCACCTACGACGTCCTCACCCTCGTGGAGAAGTAACCCGATCCTCTCTCACACCCTGCAGGGTTTTTCCGGACGCTCTCTCAGGTCCTGCAGGGTTTTTCCGGACGCTCTCTCACTGGTGACAGGCGGGGCGGAATTTTCCCTGATCTTTCGGGGTTTGGCGGGCGTAAAATGACCCCCGTAGGAGGTGGCGAAATGACCCTAGCACTAAGAACAGCCACAACCATCCTGCCTGTCGATGATCCGGACCGCGCCCGCGGATTTTACGCGGAAACGTTGGGCCTCCCACACCGTGGCAAGGCTGAAGATGGAAGCGATTTATTCGGCAACGCTGACGGCCCGATGCTGCAGTTGATGCCGGTAACGGACGGAAAGCACTCCGATCACACCACATTGAGTTTTGAGGTCACTGACATTGAACGGACCGTCCAGGACATGGAGTCCAAGGGCGTTCGGTTCCAGGACTATGACCTCCCCGATCTGAAGACCGATCATCATATCTGTTCAACAGACGCAGAGAAATGCGCCTGGTTCATGGATACCGAAAACAACATCCTCTGCGTTCACGAGAGGCTGGGAACCCAGGCTGAGTACCAGCTCTGATCCGCCACACCGTCGCAGGTCCCCAAACCCTACCTCACACCTCGTGAGCGAGGGTTTGGTTTTAACCGGCGGACGGTGAGGGAGGGTTTAGGACCAGGGGGTGACCGGGTGGTCCTGCGGCTCGCCGTCCACGAACACGTCGGCGCGCTCGTTGAAGAAGCAGACTAGCCCGTGGATCTGGCGTGCATCGATGAACCGTGAATCGTAGGCCCACGCGATGTTCTTGCCCCGGGCCGACTCGGGGTGGCTCCAGTACCTGGCCTCGCCCTTGTAGGGGCAGACCGTCCGGTGCGGGCTGGCGTCCAGCAGGTCCAGCCGGACGTCCTCGGGCGGGAGGTAATAGCGCACGGGAAGCAGGGTTTCGTAGAGCAGATGGGCCCCGACAGTGTCGGCGAGCAACACGCCGTCGAGCTTTACCTCGATGTGCCGCAGCGTGGCGCGGATGTCCACGCGGTGGAACGGGTCCCGCGGGTGGCCGATGATTTCCTCGTGGTCCTCGAGCCAGTGGAACGCGGCGAAATCCAGCACGACGTACCCCTCCAGGTCCGGATCCGAGGGCCGGAAGGCCGCCCGCGGAACGCTGAACGCGGAGGCCACCACGTCGAGCTCCTCACCCGCGGCCGTGTGCCGCCTGAACCCTGTCCGCGGGTCCAGCGCGGGCGGGGCATCTGCCGAGAGCCGGACGGGATACTCGTCCGGGCCGCCGCCTCCCTCTGCTGCGGGCGGCTCGAGCCGCGCCAGCAGATCCTTCTCGGGAACGGCATACACCGGGGTGACGCGGTTCGGTTCCCAGAGCAGCAGCGCCTCCTGGGTGTCGACGACGGGACTTCCGTCAATGCCCGCACGGATCCTTTTGGCGGTGGGCTGGTACCGGAGATCAGGAAATACGCCGAACAGAAGATCCGACATTTTGGTGGCCATGCATTCAGGGTGGGCATCGGGGCGTCCGGCGTCAACGATTATTTCGTCAACGCCTAATTATTAGCCTGTCAGGGCTTGGCGTGCAGGCCGTCGAACGCCATGGTGATGACGTCGTCGGCCAGCTTTTCCGGCGAGAGCGAACCGCCCGGCTTGTACCACTCAACGATCGAGTTGATGGTTCCGAAGAGGAGACGGGTCACGGTGCGGGGGTCGATATCCTGGCGTAGCGATCCCTCGTCGCGGGCAGCGGAGATCAGCCCCGCCACCTTGTGGTCGAAGGCGCGCCGGCGTTCCATGGCGTTGCGCTCGATGTCCGTGTTGCCCCGGAGCCGCAGGAGCAACGTGACGAAGGGCAGCCGCTCCGCCAGCACGGCGATGGTCTGGCGCAGCACGAACTCCAGGCGTGCGTCGGCCGCCCCGGCGGTGGCGCCGGGCTGGTCCAGAATCGCCTCCAGGCCGCCGAGCGCATGGTCCAAGGCGAGCTTCAGCAGGTCGCCCTTGGACGGCACATGATGGTAGATCGCCGACTTGGAGATGCCCAGATTTTCGGCGAGGATGCCCATGGACGTGGCATCGTAGCCGTGGCGGTTGAAGACGTCGACGGCGATCAGCAGCACTGATTGCTGGTCGTATCCGGGCCGGCCGCGCTTGGTGGGGGCCGCTGTGTTGGCTGCTGTACTGGGCATACGGGTTATTTTCTCATGAACGTTCGGTAATCCCGGCAGGCTGAAGGCGAAATGCAGGTCGACCGCCAATTCGGAGGGTCTGCAGGTCCGGCCATCAGTTTTTTCCCAAGGTCCAGATCCCACAGTTTTCTTTCGTCAGGGGAAGCAGTGCGGCAAGCTGACCGCGGGACAAGGAGGTCCCATGGTCAGCGTTCGGTCTCATAACCACATATTGGGTTTGACGACCGGGGCAATGGCATTGGCATGTGCCCCACGCCAAGGAGGCACTGAGGATGTCTGAAGAATCTGCAACGAAAAACGGGCTGGAGCGCCGTGCGCTGCTGCGTCTGGGTGCGGCCGGAGGAGCGGGAGCGGCCCTCGCGGCCGCACAAACCTGGGCCAGTCCGCTGCTTGCCCAGCGGGGACTGCTCTCGGCTGACGGCGCATTCGCCGCCACGTCAACGGCCCTGGGTGACGGGCTGTTTTATATTGAAAAATTCCCCACGAGCCCGCTGATCATTTCGCCTTTCAGCGACTTGCTGCCGATTCCGAAGGCGCTGGCCCCGGTGCCCAAAGCGGTGTTCAGTGCCTGGCGGAATCCCCCGGGCCCGGGCCCGGGCCAGCAGAACTCGCTGGGCAATGAGCAGCACCAGATCTGGCCGAACAAGATCGGCTCGCCCGATCCCCTGGTGTACAAGATCGACATCCAGCTGCGGCAGCACGCGTTCACCACCTCGCAGGTGCTGCCGATCGACTCAGACGGCCGCCCGACGATCTCCTTCGACGCGGACCGCAAGACGTACCCGGCCGGCACCAAGCGGTACCTGCCCAAGAGCACGATCTACGGCTTCAACGGGACCTTCCCCGGGCCGATGATCAATGCCGAGTACGGCAAGCCGGCGCTGGTCCGGTTCGAGAACCACCTGGACGAGAACCCGATGAACCTGGACCGCCAGGACTTCGGCTCGCCGGACTGGTCGTTCCTGACCCACCTCCACAACGGCCACACCGCACCGGA
>NZ_JBFTLC010000062.1:0-7145 GCF_056396245.1 Arthrobacter sp. 05T423 | reverse complement strand
GGGAACATGCGACTATACTTTTGCATCGAAAGGGTGCTCCTTCGCAAGGCAAATAACGGTCTCGACAACCACTATTTTCCCAGCTCAGAGCACCCTTTCCCTGCTTAAACACGCCTCGCAGCCAGCGCCCCGTGAAAACCCCGGGCTAGCGCGGGAGTTTGGTCAATTTGGGGAATGCATCGCTGTCGCCGGCGGCCAGAGGTATGCTACGCACCGGAAAACTCGTGTGGGGCTGCATTCTGACATTTGCAGGCTTATTTCTCTCCACCGGAGATGTGCCAGCACTGGCCGTTGTCCTGCTCATCGCCGGCGTACCTTTCGCACTCGTCGGGCTGGCAGCTGGCAGGAAGGCTCGGCGATTCAACCGGCAGGACACCGCTGTCGCTGAGCGAATCGGCGAAGAATTCTGGTACATGCTGCAGCGCCCTGCACTTCCAGCCTTCACGCCGGACAGCCAAGGCTGGGAGATCCAGGAAGCACGAGTCGTAGAACTTCAGCGCCACTTTGACCAGGAAACCGCCGGAAATCTCGATGGGGCACTGCAGCATAATTTCTCGTCGTTTTCTTCCTCTTTCGGGCTGACGCTTGGCCGAGGAGGACAAAACTGGTTTGGTGCGGCCTCAGCTGGCAGTTCAACAGGCTTATTGTCAGGAATTTCGAACGTCAGTTTGACCATGCACAGCACCACGCGCGACAACCTCATGGGCGACGCCCTATTTAGCGTGCTTGAGTTCCCCACCAACAACGGGGAATTCGACACCATGCGGCTTATCAGCATGTCGCAGCCCGGCGCAGCAGCTTGGATTGGCGACTTGGTCAATGCTGTTGGGCTGAACCTGGGTGGGCACTCAACACACTCCGGCGGAACGGTCCTGAGGCACCTCCCGGATCTTGTAGGCCACTTCACGCCCAAAGACATCAGCTATACGACGGACAGGCTGAAGGCTCTGGAAAGACGGCACCGTGACGCAGGATTGGTTCCCACCCTTCACGCCTTCGGGCAGCCGATTGGCCGCAATGCCATGATCGCTACTGAGATCCGCTTCGCGGACGGGCAACGGTCTCACCTGTTTCCCTTGGAGTTTCCGCGGATGCTGGGCAACGCCATCGGAAAGGCTTCAAGCAGCGCGCTGGAGAGCCTCAGTCAGACTCCACAGAATGCCCTCGCGCAGAACTGAAGCAGTGGCAGAACCGAAGCAGTGATTGCCGTGGCTGTCGGTGAAATCCGATCAGCGGCCGGCGATCACGCCCTTCTCCACGGCCTTGGTGACGGCGTCGGCTTCGGCCTGCGTGAGCGTGCCGTCCTTCACCGCCTGATCAAGCCTGCCCTTCAGGGCTGCCGCGCGGTCCGTCTGCGCCTGGGTACGGAGTTCCTCCAGTGCGGCCTTGACCTTGGCTTCGTCAATCCCCAAGGACTTGGCCAGCGAGGCTGCCAACGCCGCCTCCTTGGCCGCCCTGTCCGGCTTGGTCCCGTCGGTGCGGGGTCCGGCCGGACGGTTGGCCTGGCGGAATGCACGCAGGGCATCCTCCACCTTGGCCTGGTCCACGCCCAGCTTGGCCGCGAGCGCCGCCGCATCCGCTTTGCGGGCCCCGTGACCGCGTCCATGCCCATAACCGTGCCGGCCGCCGTCCCAACGGAACCCGTTATCCGGTGCGCTGGATGGGCTGGTTGACGTTGCGGTGGGCGTGGGAGCGGCTGTTGTTGCCGCCGCCATCCCGGTGACACCGAACCCGGCACCCAACGCCAAGGCAGTTGCGCCCAGCCCGAGAGCCACTTTCTTCGAACGCTCCATGGTCCGCTCCTCGCTCCACCGGCCTTGAGCACCATTGCCGCCGTGCCGGCCACGACAACAGGATGCACCCTGCTCCTCAAGAATGGCTTTTGCCCTGCTGTGAAGAGGCTGTGAATCCGGCGCCCAAGCTGTGCAGCTTGACTAGTTGCGCAGAGTGCAAAGATGCACGTAGTGTAAATGGGTGTCCACTTCCAATTCTTCCAGCTCTTCAGCGGCGTCCACATCATCACCGGACGCCGCCGGGCCCGTTTCCCGGCGCGAGCTGAACAAGGCTGCCACCCGGCAGGCCATCACCGACTCCACTCTGGCCCTACTGCGGCAGCACGGCCCCGGCAACTTCACGGTCGAGGACATCGCAGCAGCGGCCGGCATCTCACGCCGGACCTTCTTCAACTACTTCAGCAGCACAGAGGCCGCCATTGCGTCGGTGACCAACGGCTTCCTGGACAACGCGCTCGAGCAGTTTCGCCGGCGTCCCGCGGACGAACCCATCCTCGAGTCCGCACGCGCCGCCCTCGTGGAACTGGCAGATCCCATGACCGTGGCGCCGCTCGCCGAGCTGTTCGGCCTGACCCAGGGCAACCCACTCATGGCACGCTCCGAGCTCGAGGCCTGGGACCACTGCACCGAGCAGATTATTGCTGCTGCCCGCGAGCGTTCCCCACAGGGTGGCAGCGCCGGCAGGGGCGGCGCCGGGGCTGACCCGGGCGCCGGGGCTGACCCGGGCGCCGGGGCTGAAACAGACGAGCTCTACGTCCGTGCCCTCGCAGGCTCGGTCGTCTCCTGCGGCAAAGCTGCGATGGACGTGTGGTTCCGCCGCTGCGGACCAGACCTCTCCCCCGGGTCGCTGGCGATCCTGCGCCAACTGCTCATCGATTCGATGGGCCTGCTCGGATCCGGTTTCGCACGATCCACACCGGGTTCGGCGTCGAAGGAATCTTCCACTAAACACTTCACCCACAACCCCGCAGAACGGTCCTGACATGGCACTTCTCCTGTACCGCCTTGGCAAATTTTCCTACCGGCACCGATGGCTCGTGGTCTCGCTCTGGCTCGCGGTCCTGCTGGCGGTGGGCGGCGCGGCGGCGGCCTTCCACGGCACACTGTCCAACAACTTCCAGATTCCGGGCACGGAAACACAGCAGATGGCCGACAAGCTCCAGAAGGAACTGCCGGCATCATCTGGCGGCTCGGCCGGGGTCGTCTTCCAGGCGAACGACGCCCAGTTCAGCCAAGCCGGCAAGGATGCAGTGTCCGCCGCGCTGACCAAGCTTGAGGCCCTCCCGGACGTCCGGGGAACCGTCGACCCGTTTGCCACGCAGGCCAAATTGGACAAGGCAACGGAAGACCTGGCCGCCGGAGAGGCCAAGGCAACCGCGGGCAAGGCCGAACTGGACAAGGCCGCCGCCGAACTGGCCGCCGGCCGGAAACAGCTGGCCGCGGCCGAGACGCAGATGAGCGCTGCCGGACTCCCGGCGTCGGCCATCGAGGCCCAGCTGGGCCAGCAGAAGGCCACCTTGGCCGCTGGCCAGGAAAAGCTCGACGCCGGCATCAGGGGAGCGGCGGCGGGTACCGCCAGGTTGGCACTGGCCAAGCGCCAGGTCGAAGCTTCGCAGGGATTGCGCTTCGTATCGGAGGACGGCGAGGCTGCCATTGCGCAGGTCCAGTTCAAGACCTCCATCAACGGGCTGGACCCGAAAGTGCGCCAGGAAGTCCAGGACATCGTGCAGGACGTCTCCTCGGCCGGGGTTACCGCGCTGCCCAGCAAGGAGATCAGCGAGGACGTCTCCGAAATCTTCGGCGTGGCCGAGATCATCGGCATTGCCGTCGCTGCGCTGGTCCTGATCATCATGCTCGGTACACTGGTCGCCGCCGGGCTGCCGCTGCTGATGGCCGTGATCGGCGTGGCGGTGGGCGTGGGCGCCACCATGGCACTGAGCAGCCTCGTCGACATGAGTTCCATTTCCCCGATGCTCGCCCTCATGCTGGGCCTCGCCGTCGGCATTGACTACTCGCTGTTCATCGTCAACCGCCACCGCGGGCAACTACTGGCAGGCATGGACGCGGAAGAGTCGGTGGCCCGGGCCACCGGAACCTCGGGCAATGCCGTCCTCTTCGCCGGCCTGACCGTCATCATCGCCCTCGCGGCGCTGGTGGTCCCGGGTCTTCCGTTCCTCGGAGTCATGGGCGTGTCTGCGGCCGGGACTGTTGCGGTTGCCGTCCTTGTCGCCCTGACCCTGACCCCGGCGATCCTTGCCCTCATGGGCAGGAAGCTGATCTCCAGCCGGGCCTGGGCCAAGGCGGAGAAGCACAATGCTGACCCGAACCGTGAGGCCGAGGACCGCGCCAGGGACGAACACCGCAGCAGCCACGGCTGGGGCGGACTTGTCACCCGGCACCCGGTGCTGGCCATGCTGGCCGGAGTCCTGGCATTGGGCATTGTGGCCCTGCCCGCCGCCCAGCTGCGGCTCGCACTGCCCGACGGCGGATCCGAACCCGTAGATTCCCAGGCCTTCAGGGCGTACGACGCCACCAATCGCAGCTTCGGCGAAGGAATGACCGGACCGATCATCGTGGTCGGTGATTTTCCGGACGGCCTGAGTGAAACCGCAGCAACGGCCAAGCAGCTGGACGTTGCGGACATCCTGCGCCGGACGGAAAACGTCACTGCAGCCGTCCCGGTGGCACTGAGCGAGGACCGCGGGACGGCGGTCTTCCAGGTCATCCCGAAGGAAGGGCCGGCGAGCGCCAGCACCGTCAACGTGGTCGCCGACATCCGTGCCGAGCGCGCCGAAATCAAGGCCTCCACCGGCGTCGGCATCGGCCTCACCGGCCAGACGGCAGGCAATATCGACGTTTCCGCCAAGCTCGGCGATGCCCTGCCGTCATACCTGGCCATCGTCGTCGGACTTTCCCTGGTCCTGCTGCTGCTGGTGTTCCGCTCCATTGTGGTGCCGCTCCTGGCGACCGGCGGTTTCCTGCTTTCGCTGGCGGCAGCGTTCGGCGCCGTGGTGGCGGTCTACCAATGGGGCTGGCTGGGATCGGTATTCGGCGTGGACAACCCCGGCGCCGTGCTGAGCTTCCTGCCGATCATCCTGATCGGCGTGCTGTTTGGGCTGGCCATGGACTACCAGGTGTTCATCGCCTCGGGCATGCGGGAATCCTTCATGCACGGCGAGTCCGCGAAGCGCGCCGTCCGCTCGGGTTTCAGCCACGCCTCCGCGGTGGTCACCGCCGCCGCCATCATCATGGTCAGCGTCTTCGCGGGCTTCATCTTTTCGCACCTGAACATGGTCCGGCCGCTCGGCTTTGCGATGGCGTTCGGCGTGTTGGTTGACGCCTTCGTGGTGCGCATGACAATCGTTCCGGCGGTCATGTACCTCCTCGGCGAGAAGGCCTGGTGGCTGCCGCGATGGCTGGACCGCATCCTGCCGGACGTGGATGTGGAAGGGGCGAAGCTCCGCAAGCCCGCATCCACGGCGGCCGCGCCCGACCCCGAGCCGGAGGCAGAGCCCGCCGGGACCGCCGCCCGCTAGGCAATCTTCACCCGCCAAAGCAACGCGGGGTCACTTAGCGCCCAATAAGGCCCTCCGAATGGGCTGAAAGTGACCCTCCCCACCCGCACCCTAGCCTCGCAAGTCCGCACCGTCTCCCTGCCCTCGCCGGGGCGGCTCCACGGCCAGGGAACCCTGCGGGCGTGGGCCCCCGATGCTTCTATGTCTGTCAAGCGGGTGGAAACGGGTGCGGACGCGGTTCACGTGAGCGGCCAGCTTCCGATTTCCCCTCGTTGTTTTGGCTGCTGGCGAAGCTTGCGGGGCTGTAGCCGACGGAGGCCTGTCTACCCGCAGGGCAAGGGGCGGGAAATTCCCGGAGGAAATCAGCGACGAAGGAGCGCCGCAGGGACATTTCCCGGGCCGCAGGCCCCGACGAAGGAGGGGCTAGACCGGCCGGAGCGGACACGTACAATCCGAAGGACAGCAGCCAAAACGTCGTAGACAAGACAGGGCGAGGGGGTGAAGGAGCTCTGCGACGGTGCGTCCTGGTCCCAACAGCCGGCCGCGCCAGTGGAGGCCCGATCCTGTGAGCTCTGCGAACATGCTTTTCCCTGGGGCGCCACGGATCCCCAAAGCGAGCCCGGCACGGCGGTGGGTCGCGGGCGGCAGCTGAACCGGCCCCTGCTTTTGCGAATGGCGGTCCGCCGCCGGTGACCCAACGTGCAAGCCGCTAACAGGCGGCGGACCGCCCGCGATCGCGGCCGACAGCAGCAACCCACGCCAAATGTTCGAAACCTGCCAAGGCCACCAGGTCTGGGTAACACCACAAGAACTCTCCGGCGAGCTCTCCTACCGGATGACCACGAAACAGAACTTCCCCACAAAATAGCCAGTTGTAGCCAAAGCGGAGCCACACCATAGGGCAATCCCACGATGCCCAGGGCCTTAGTAATCGACCGCGCAACTGTCCCTGACCGACAAGCTGCGCACCCGGAACCATTGGCCGGCGTCCGCAATCTCGATCGAGTCGGCAGGGGCGCCCCTGACGGCAGGTCCGCCAAACAGCACTGCGAAATCACTGCCATTTATCGCTGCGATTCACCGACACGTGGGACTGTAAATTTACCGGTGTAACTCCTGAGGAAGAGGAGAGCCCCGTGACGGATGTGACAGCCGCTGCGATCGATGCGGTGGATGAGGAACTGGTTCGGCAGCTGACGGAGCGTGCCCGGGCCGAGGGGCTGCAGTTGACCGGGGAGGGTGGCCTGCTGCAGAAGCTGCCCAAGCTGGTGATGGAGTCCGCGCTGGAGGGCGAGCTGGACGATCATCTCGGCTATGGCAAGCACGATCCGGCCGGGCGTGACGGCGGCAACTCCCGTATCGGCCGGCGGTCAAAGACGCTGCTGACGGAGGCCGGGCCGGTGGAGATCTCGGTGCCGAGGGACCGCGACGCGTCGTTCGAGCCGCAGATCGTGGCCAAGCGGCAGCGCCGGCTGACCGGTGTGGACGACCTGGTGATCTCACTTTCGGCCAAGGGTCTGACCCATGGCGAGATCGCGGCGCACCTGGCCGAGGTTTATGGCGCCGAGGTGTCCAAACAGACCACCTCCACGCCTTCGAGATCACCTTCGACGGACGCCTGTCCGCCGGCAGGAATTAGAACAAGAAACAACCCCGGTTACACCGAATAATTGACAGACCCCGACACGTGTCTACTAAGAAAACGAAGGTGACCTCCCTGGGGAAATTGGGGTGAGGTTGGGCTCGAATCCGAGCGCGAGCATTCGGCGTTGGAGGCGATTTCTGGCGCGTTCGGGGTTTGTTTTGTCGTAATGATCGATGCCGAGTTCGTCGTAGG
>NZ_JBFTLC010000061.1:0-7488 GCF_056396245.1 Arthrobacter sp. 05T423 | reverse complement strand
CTGCGCCGAGTAATGCGACGGCGGCGGCTACGACCATGGTTGGGCCCATGCCGATGTTGCTGATCGCCCATGGCAGGGCGAAGGTGCCGAGTGCGGCTCCGATGCGGCTGAAGGCCGCGGCGAAGCCCGTGCCGATGCCGCGCAGGTGGCCGGGGAATACCTCGGCCGGATAGACCTGGGTCATCGTGGTGTAGCCGGCATTGAAGTAGGAGAAGGCGAGAAACAGGACGARCACGAGGATCGCTGGTGCGTTCGTCCAGACTCCGATGATCAGCAGGATACCTGCGCAGAGCCACTGCCCGGGCACGGTGAGGATTCGGCGGCCGAGCTTGTCAATCAGCAGCACACTGGTGACAACACCCGCGACCGCAAGTGCAGACAGGCCGACTCCACCGGCCCAGCCGCCGCCGAAGCCGAATTGGTTGAGCACGTCGTCGGCGAAGGTCGCGATCGCGAAGTACGGAGTGACCGCGCAGAACCAAAAACCTGCGGTRAAGAGGGTGATGCGCCAGTACTGCCTCGAGAACAGCATCCCAAAGGAGGCGCCCTTGATTTTGGTCCTGCTCTGCGCGGCCTGAGCCTCCTGGATCATCCTCAGATCGATCTCTTCGGTGATGCTGTTGTGCATCTCGGGTGATTCGACGTATCTGCGTGCGATCGCGAGTGCGTCCTCACGCCGTCCCTTCGAAATGAGCCAGCTCGGCGATTCGGGGAGGCCGATGCGGGCGAGGAACAGGACAAATGCGAGTATCGTACTCGTGCCGATTACGAGGCGCCATGGGGTGCCGGCGTCGTGCAGGAGCGTGCCGATGATGAATGCCATCATGAAACCGACGTACCAGGCGATCAGCGTCAGCCCGAGCAAACGCCCGCGGAGCTTCGGAGGAGAGAACTCTGACAGCAATGGCCCGCCGATKGAGTACTCGCCACCGATCGCGACGCCCATGACGAACCGGATGATGGCCAGCTGGATCACSGCCCCGTCCCCGGARGTTACGAAGAACTGGGCCGCTGAGGCGACCAGGAACAGGCCCATGTCCACGAGGAACATGGGCTTGCGTCCGAACTTATCAGTAGCCCACCCGGCCAGCGGGGAGCCGACGAAGATACCAGCCAGCGGGCCCGCAGCGATCATGCCCAAAGAGAGTGCGTCCAGCTGGAGATCTGACCGCATGGGTCCGGTGACGGGGCCGATGATTCCGAGGATGTAACCGTCGAGGAACATCCCGCCGATGAAGACGGCGACAAGCCGCACCATGAAGCGGCGTTTGAACTTGGAGCTGGTCTCATTTGGTATGGAGGTGTCGACGGAGGCCGTCGTCCCGGTCGGATGGGTCATTGAGATTTGTTCCCTTCTAGCTTCAGCGCAACGGCACCAGAGTGCCGTTTCCGTTTCCTAGACGCACGGACAGCCGCCGCCTTTGGCGACTGTTGGACGAGGCCTGCTGGCTCGGTCCCAGCCGATATGGCTGCCCAGGACTCGCGAGATGATTTCGGCGTTGTCGAATCGCGAAACCTACAGCGCTTCTTGGTGGTCTGTTCCGTACTGATCAATAAGCTTCGTAATATGCAACAGTGTGTGGCAGACCACAGGTATAGTCAAGCGTTTTCGTTTGATTACGCCCGGCAACGTGGCCTTCTGAGCGTTGGGGCTAACCTCCCTTCCCGCTGGCAGTGAAGTGGGACGGAGGGGCACGTCGGGGTGGGAATTCGTCTCAACTGCACGAGCGTCCCAGTTCCTTGGAACCTCGACAGCCCTGGGCACTGCCCCAATGGAGTACAAACTGGACCGGCTAAGGCACCAGGGAAGGCATTGCCGCCAACCACCTGACCCCGACCAGCATTCTGGCGTCGCTTGTCAGCCATCACCCCGACCAGATTCCAGCGGCCTCAATATATGAGAACGCCCGGCCACCCTCAAGGTCCTGGCCCCGATTCACTGACAAACCGACGGGTCAAACTACCGGAACCTCACGGATAAGGGCGCGACCATGGAGGAATCCACTCAGTTCCGGAAACAGCCCGATTGCCTGATTCGTCAACACCTGAACCGGCTCAATAAGGCCCAGAAGGGGTTGTCGCCGGAGGAGTGGCCTGACATCGATACGCCGCGCACACCTCTGGTGGCCAGGTGTGGAGAAGCGTACGTCCTGACGGCGACGAGCCGTCATCGCCATACAGAAAAGGATTCCTGCAGGCCGCCGCCTACTATTGGGACCGTTGGTCTCGGTCGGTTGGGTCAGACTCGGCAAACCTGAGAGTGCCTGGCCAACGGTGAAATGGAATTCCGCGGGTCGGCCGGCGTCAGTCCTCGTGCCGAAGGACGGCGCCCAATCGTGCCGGCCGGAAACTGTCCGGTCCTCACCGACGTCTCGAAACCTCGACGCCTCGAAACCCTAGCCATATAAGACATCTCGGCCTGAGCAATGCGGCGACGCCCGGTTAGGGGTCCCTGCCTGCACCAAGGCCGAACGCACGGCCTGGTCCTATTACTCGTCCGTACCTCTTAACCTGCTCCTACTCGCCAGCAAGTCCCGGACCGCGCTGCTGAGTCTTGACGTGACACTTGCATTTTGCAAGTATGGCCCGCATGAGCCTCTTCATCACCTGCCCGGTCGAGAGCGTCGAGCGCGCGACCGCCTTCTACACCGCCCTGGGCTGGACCCTCAACCCAGAAATGTCCGATCACAACGTGTCATGCTTCGCGATCGCGCCCGAGCAGTACGTCATGCTCGGCACCCGCGAGATGTATGCGAGCGTCGGCGGCGCCGAGGAACTGGTCGGCGGACCCGAAACGCCCTCGAAGGTCACGGTCTCGTTCGACCTCGGCAGCCGTGAAGCGGTCGATGAGCTCGTCGAACGCGCCGGTGCCGCCGGTGGACGAATCGGTGATACCGACGATTACCCCTTCATGTACCAGCGCCAGTTCGACGACCCTGACGGTTACCACTACTCGCCGTTTTGGATGAAGCCGGACGCCGTTCCGACCGTGTGAGCGACCTCGCCGCGGCCCTCGATATCGTTGGCGCACGGTGGGCCTTGCTCGTCGTGGAGCGGCTGCTCGACGGGCCGCAGCGCTACGGCGATCTGCAGCGCGACCTCGGAGTGCCGACGAACATTCTCGCGGCCCGCCTGCGCGAGCTCGAAGCGGCCGGTGTACTGTCCCGTCTGCCCCTCCGGCACAACACCCGGGCCTATGCGCTGACCGATCGCGGGCTTGCCTTGCGTGAGGCGATCGTCGCGCTAGGACGCTGGGGCAGCGGGGAGGCCTAGGCCTGGCGCGGATCGCGACACGCTCCGACGAGTTGGCTGGGCACCGCCCCAGCAACATGGGGCCGGGCTTGATCCATGGAGGCGTAGAGGGCATTGAGCTGGCGGTAGAGGGTTCGGGCGATGTAGCGCTTGAGGGACCTGCGGATGATTTCGCGGTAGCCGCGGCCCTCTTGGGTGCGTTTAGCCACATACTCCCGTGTTCCGGGGTCATGGACCATCCGGGTCATGGTGATGGTGTGCAAGGCCCGGTTCAGGCGCCTATCACCGCCCCGGTTGAGCCTGTGCCGGACAGTGTTACCGCTTGAGGCAGGCAAGGAATTCACCCCTGCCAGTGAGGCGAAGGCGGCTTCGCTGCGAACCCTTCCTGGATGCGACCAAGCCGTCAGGACAGTGGCGACTGTGACAGCCCCGGCGCCCACCATCTCCAACAGCGGTGCCGCGGGGCTTTGCTGGATCAGCTCTGTCATGCGCTTCTGGTTTGCAGCCAGCTGAGTGGTTACTTCGAGAACTCGGCGCGCCAACCGAACTGCTTCCTCGCGCGCGATCGACAGTTCCATCGGCTCCTGTCGTTCCCGCCATCTGGTGATCGTGACGATTTGGGCGGGAACCAACGGTTTACGGGCGTCGATCCCAAGATCATGTGCCCGGAGCAAGGCAAGGAGCGCGTTGGCATTCAATGTTCGGTCACGGGTCAACTGATCCCGGGCTGCGCTCAGGATCCTGAGCCCGGCACGGGTTCCTTCATCCCGCCGCGGAACCCGGAGTTGGGACTCCTCCAAGCCAAGAACAGCGGCTCCGATGGCGGCGGCGTCCAACGGGTCCGATTTGCCCATCCCCCGACGGCCTCGGGCGTTCATCCGTGGAGCTTCGGCGACGTCATAACCCGCTCCGTTACTGCCCTGGCCAGCCGCGCCCCATAAGAGCCGATACCCTCAACAGCCCAAAGACACCCCATATCGCCGTCTGTCCTTCGGCCTACCCAGGCAAGTGCGCGGGAAATCCCTGCCGAGGTGGTCGGGAACTGCTCGCACGCGACCTCTCGCTTAGAGCTGGCCTCGATGATGGCGTAAGTGTGGGTGCGGGCGTGACAGTCCACACCAATAACGAACGGGCGGGTCTGCGCAACGATAGTCAACGCGGCCACCCTCCTTCCTTCTAAACGGACAAGACAGGTCGCACCACGACCGGCAGTGAACCTGGAAAGAGTCACCCCGAGGCAAAACTGTGATGAGCCACAACCCCAGAGGCTGGGCAAGCTTCTAATCAAGCCACCGACGTGAGACAGGTCAACGCCGGCCGCTCCACCCAGCGCGGACAAATCGGGGGAAACGCACCCTCAAGGGGGCAAGTTGTTTTTCGAGTCACGCACCAGGCAGAACGACCGACATCAACACTGCCAGCAGTCCCAGACCAACCGCTGCAAGACTCACAGTTGTTTTTCTGCGATGAACTAGGCTGGAGCCGTGACCCGCCTCATTCTCGCCTCGCAGTCCCCCGCCCGCACCAAACTGCTGACCGAGGCCGGCATCGAGCACGAGGTCCTCGTGTCCGACGTCGACGAGGACGCCGTCCAGGAACGCTACGGCGTCACCGATCCGCACGACACCGCCCTGCTCCTGGCCCGCGCCAAGGCTGAGGCCGTCGCGTCGCTGCCGGAAGCCGAGGGGGCCCTGGTGCTCGGCTGCGATTCCGTATTCGAGTTCGACGGCGAGTCGCACGGTAAGCCGTACACCGTGGATGTGGCGCGGCAACGGATGCTGCGGATGAGCGGCAGCAGCGGCGTCCTGCACACCGGCCACTGGCTGGTGGACTGCCGCGACACGACGGACGACGGCGGCTCCCGCGCCACACTGGGCAGCGTCGCCTCCGCTGAGGTGCACTTCATGGAGATGGAGCTCGCGGAGATCGACGCCTACATCGCCACCGGCGAGCCGCTCCACTGCGCCGGCTCCTTCACCATCGACGGCCTGGGCGGCGCCTTCATCCGGAAAGTCGACGGCGACCCGCACGCCGTCGTCGGGTTGTCGGTCTCGACCCTCCGCTCCCTGCTGGCCCAGGCGAAGGTGAGCATCACCGAGTTCTGGCAGGACCTGCCGGACCCGGCAAATCCCGGGGAGTTGTAGCTTCCCTACAAAGGACTGGCCTCTTACACACGGATTCCGCCAGCAATCTCAGCGGAATCCTCAAAATCAGGCTAGGCTCCCTGAAGGAAAGAAGGAGACGCCTTGTCAGTAAAGCCGGAGCAGTCCGCAGGTCCAGTGCATTCAAAACTCACCAAGGTTCTGATCGCGAACCGCGGTGAAATCGCCGTCCGCATCATCCGCGCAGCCCGGGACGAAGGCATCGCCTCCGTCGCCGTCTACGCCGATCCGGACCGGGACGCACTCCACGTCCGGCTCGCCGACGAAGCATATGCCCTGGGCGGCAACACGGCAGCCGAGTCGTACCTCGTGATGGACAAGCTGATCGAGGTGGCCCGCCAGTCCGGCGCCGACGCCATCCACCCCGGCTACGGATTCCTGTCCGAGAACGCCCAGTTCGCGGCCAAGGTCATCGACGCCGGCATCACCTGGATCGGCCCGTCGCCGGAGGCCATCTCCGCCCTGGGCGACAAGGTCCGCGCCCGCCACATCGCGGAGAAGGTAGGCGCCCCGCAGGTCCCCGGCACCGCCGACCCGGTTGAGTCCGCCGAGGAAATCCTGGAATTCGCGGACAAGTTCGGCCTGCCCGTGGCCATCAAGGCTGCCTTCGGCGGCGGCGGCCGCGGCATTAAGGTGGCCCGCACCCGCGAGGAAATCCCCGAACTCTTCGATTCCGCCGTCCGCGAGGCCACCGCCGCCTTCGGCCGCGGTGAGTGCTTCATCGAACGGTTCCTGGACGCCCCCCGGCACGTCGAAACCCAGTGCCTCGCCGACGCGCACGGCAATGTGGTGGTGGTCTCCACCCGCGACTGCTCGCTCCAGCGCCGCAACCAGAAGCTCGTGGAGGAGGCCCCGGCCCCCTTCCTCACCGAGGAGCAGAACCGGCGCCTCTACGAATCGTCCAAGGCCATCCTGAAGGAAGCCGGCTACCTCGGCGCAGGCACCTGCGAGTTCCTCGTCGGCCAGGACGGCACCATCTCCTTCCTCGAGGTCAACACCCGCCTGCAGGTGGAACACTGCGTCTCCGAGGAAGTCACCGGCATCGACCTGGTCCGCGAGCAGTTCCGCCTGGCCTGCGGCGAAGCGCTGGGCTACGGCGACCCCGAGGTGCGCGGCCACTCCTTCGAGTTCCGCATCACCGGTGAGGATCCGGGCCGCAACTTCATGCCCGCACCGGGCACCGTGAGCACCCTCAAGAACCCCACCGGTCCGGGCGTCCGCATTGACTCCGGCATCGAGGAGGGCGACGTCATCAGCGGCAACTTCGACTCGATGCTCTCCAAGCTGATCGTCACCGGGGCGGACCGCCCGCAGGCCTTGCAGCGTGCCCGCCGCGCCCTTGAGGAGATGGTGGTGGAAGGCATTCCCACCGTCATCCCGTTCGACCTGGCCGTGGTCAGCAACCCGGCATTCGCGCCGGCCGAGGGCCCGTTCAGCGTCCACACGCGCTGGATTGAGACCGAGTTCGTTAACGACCTTCCCGCATGGTCTCCCAACGGCGCCACGCCCGACGGTGAGGACGCCGCCGAACGCCGCACAGTGGTGGTGGAAGTGGGCGGCAAGCGCCTCGAAGTGGCGCTGCCCGCCAGCCTGGGCTTCGGCGGGGCGGCAGCCGCGGGCGCGAAGCCGGCCAAGTCCAAGAAGCGCGGCCGCACCGGCGGCGCCGCCGCTGCTGCAGGTGGCAACGCCCTCACCTCCCCCATGCAGGGCACCATTGTTAAGGTGGCCGTGGCCGACGGCGACGTCGTCGCCGAAGGTGATCTCGTCGTCGTACTTGAGGCGATGAAGATGGAACAGCCGCTCACCGCACACCGCGCCGGCACCGTCACCGGCCTGACCGCCGCGGCCGGCCAGACGGTGGCAGCGGGCGCCGTGATCGCCACGATCGAAGACTAAGGCCGCCCGAAGGCTAAGGCGGCCCGAAGGCTAGCCCCGATTTTTCATGACGGTGGGTGATGGTCGTTTGTGCGGGGCGGCGGGTTGATCTGCGGTTGTTTTCTGTTTTCGGGCAGTGTGGTGTGGCCCGGTTGGTTCGCCTGGGGGTTGGCGCCGGTTCCACTTCCGGTGATGTGCT
>NZ_JBFTLC010000060.1:0-7541 GCF_056396245.1 Arthrobacter sp. 05T423 | reverse complement strand
CGGTCCCATTCCGAACCCGGAAGCTAAGACCCACAGCGCCGATGGTACTGCACCCGGGAGGGTGTGGGAGAGTAGGTCACCGCCGGACAACCATTAAAAAGGGTCGAGAGCCCCAACCAGAACCTGGTTGGGGCTCTCCCGCATTTAACACCGTTGGTCCAAAACGCCAGGCAACACACCCAACCCTCTCGCAGTTCCTGCACGTTTTTCCCCAACCCTCTCGCAGCTCCTGCAGGTTATTCCCCTACGCTCCCGCACTGCCCCCAACAGGGGTGAGGAAGCGTCCGGCCGGAGGCGGCAGGATCGGATAGAGCGTCCGGCTGGAAGCGGCAGGATCTGATAGAGCGTCGGGTGTGAGACGGCAGCCCATGGAACATATTCCTGCTCGGCGCCGTTGGGCAAGGGGAGCCCTAAGTCATACGGGGCTATCGTTGGCTGGTGGAATTCCCAACTGCCTGACCTGCAAAGGACACTCATGCCTCAGCGCACCATCGTTATTACCGGCGCAAGCGACGGCATCGGAGCAGCAGCCGCGCGGATCCTGGCGGGGGCAGGCGAGCGGATCGTCGTCGTCGGGCGTTCCCCGGAGAAGACCGCAGATGTGGGCACGGAGCTTGGCGTTGACTATTTCATCTGTGACTTCGCAGAGCTGGCGCAGGTGCGCGAGCTGGCCGCGTCGTTGCGCGACAGGTACCCGCGGATCGATGTCCTGGTGAACAACGCCGGCGGGATTATGCGAGGCCATGAGCTGACCGTGGACGGCCATGAGAAGACATTCCAGATCAACCATCTGGCGCCGTTCCTGTTGACGACCGAGCTGCTGGACGTTCTCACCGCCAGCCGCGCCACCATCATCAACACTTCCAGTGCTGCCAACGGATTCGGCCGGCTGGACCTCTCGGATCTCAACTCAGAGCGGAGTTACTCCACAAACCGCGCTTACGGCACCGCGAAGCTGGCGAACATCCTGTTTACGGCGGAACTGCAGAACCGCTACGGGAAGGACGGCATCGCGGCGGCCGCGTTCCACCCCGGCGTCGTGGCCACCAACTTCGCAGCGGAGTCCACCAGCTGGTTCCGCCATGCCTACAAGACAGTGTTGAACCGGTTCTTGCTCACGGCCGAGCAGGGCGCCGATACGCTCGTGTGGCTCGCTACCTCCACTCCCGGACGGGACTGGGTGCCCGGGGCGTTTTACGTCAAACGTGCGCTGGCGAAGGCCAACAGCCAGGCCTATGACGCCGGGCTGGCGAGGACCTTCTGGAACCGCAGCCTGGAACTGGTAAGGGCCGGCGAGCCGCTGGAGAAGTCCGAAGTGGACAACGCATGAGGCCCGCCGGCCCGATGGGCCGGGCGTCTCAGCCCTCGCAGCCTACGCCGTCGTCGTGGCTTTCCTCAGTGGGGTGCGCGTAGAGCTCATTGACCTTGTCCACAAAGCTCTCGGGGTGCGAGAGCAGGCCCAGCACGTAATCCATCACCGCGGCGTCATCACCCGTGGCCAGCAGTTCCCGCGGGATGCCCCACATCTTGGTGAACTGTTCGTTGATGCCGGCAATCTTGCCGTCGACGCCCACCACCAGGATCCCGTCGGCCGTGGACTCCAAGGTGGCGCTGAGCAGAGACATCGCTTCCCGGAGCTCGGCATCGGCCTCCTGCCGGTGAAACGTGGGCCGGACAGCAGCGACCAGCGATGGGCCGCCGCCGGAATCCAGCAGCGAGCAGGCCACCTCGCCGTGGAACTCCGTGCCGTCGCTCCGCAGGCCGTATGACTCGAACGGGGTCTGGGCGGCCGTGCTGTCCCCGGGCTCCCGCTCGCCGCGCAGGCTGGCGAAGAGCCGGTCGAAACCGCTGCGGTAGCCTTCGGCGAGGAGCATCCGGTGGTCCTGGCCTACGAGCTGAGGCTTGTCGTAGCCGAAGAGCCGTTCGGCGGCGGCATTGATCCGGGTGATGACCCCGTCGCCGTCAACCACCAGAACGGCATCCGGCAGGGCGTCGAACAAGGCGGCGGAACTGCCGGCTGGAATCCCGCCAGGGCGTGGGGAAGCCGCTGTCATGCGACCGTTGTGTGAGACCGCGAGAAACTCATTGGGCGTCCACCCCCTCAGCAAGATCGTACCGCTGATCGAGCTGGTCGGGGTCGAACCTCAGCCGGCGGGGGCGAGGCTTAGCCGGCGGAGACGTGCTCAGTCAGCGGCGCCGCCTGGTTCGTGCCGAGCCCGCGCACCGTCCAGCCTTCCGCCTGCCACGCCGCGGCGTCCAGCACGTTCCGTGCGTCCAGTACCGTCCGGCGTCGTACCAGCTGCCCGACGGCGGCCGGCGACAGGTCGCGGTACTCGGCCCATTCGGTCAGCAGCAGCACCAGCTCGGCACCTTCAAGCGCCCTCGTGGCAGAGGCCTCAAACCGCAGCTGCGGGTGGCGCATCCATGAATTGTTGATGGCCTTCGGGTCCGTCACGGTGACATGCGCGCCCGCCGAGGCAAGCCGGAGTGCGACGTCGAGGGCGGGGGAGTCGCGGATGTCGTCCGTGTCCGGCTTGAACGCCGCACCCAGCACGCTCACCGTCCGGCCCGCGATCATGCCGCCGCAGAGTTCCCGCGCAACTTCCGCCGTCCGGGCACGCTGGCCGACGTTGATGGAGTCCACTACGGCCATCCAGTCGTCCACGGACCGCACCTCCAGCGCCTGCGCTTGGGCGCGGAAACTGCGGATGTCCTTGGGCAGGCAGCCGCCGCCAAAACCCAGCCCGGCATGCAGATAACGGTTGCCGATGCGTGGATCCATGCCCATCGCCTCGCTCAGTTCAGTGACGTCGGCCCCGGCTGCGTCGCACAGTTCCGACATCGCGTTGATGAAGCTGACTTTGGTGGCCAGGTACGCGTTCGACGCCGATTTGATCAGTTCCGCCGTCGCAAAATTGCACACGAGCCGCGGGATGCCGGCACGCAGCAGCGGCTCGTACACCGCGTCCAGCACGGCGGTCACACCGCGGGCAGCTCCCTGCGTCCCGTCGCTGCGGCGCCCGAACGCGCCCGCCTTGCCGCCGCGCACCCCGTACACCAGCCGGTCCGGAACCAGCGTGTCCTTAACCGCGGTGCCCTGCCGCAGGAACTCCGGATTCCAGCCCAGCAGCACATCCGGCCGTGCGGCCAGCATGCGGCCCAGCCTGTCCACGGTTCCCACCGGCACAGTTGATTTACCGACGACGGCGGCACCCCGGCCCAGGTGCGGAAGGAGACTCCTGGTGGCGGAGAGCAGGTAACTGAGATCGGCGCCGTCGGAGGTCTTGGACTGTGGCGTGCCCACGCAGAGGAAGTGCATCTGCGCCCCGGCGGCGTCAGCGAAGTCGGTGGAAAAGCTGAGGCGGCCGGTGGCGCGGCCGTCGCGCAGGAGTTCATCCAGGCCCGGTTCGAAGAAGGGTGCCCGGCCGCCGGCCAGATGCTCGGTCCGTGCGGGGTCGACGTCGATTCCCACTACGGTGTGGCCCATGGAGGCGAGGGTGGCCGCATGCACGGCACCGAGGTAGCCGCAACCGATAACGGAAATCTTCACAGGGTGGCTCCTTGGGTGGTCTTGGTTTCTGGTTCGAGGGGTGATGCTGGCTCCGGCCGGGCTCCGTTCAATGACTTTGGGCCCACGCCGACAGGGTTCCCTGGCCGAGCTTGCGAGGTTAGGGTGCCGGTGGGGAGCGAAGTGCCCGCGATAACGTCCTTGTAGTGGCGCACCAGGTCGGTGCACAGGGCGGGCCATGTCCGGCCCTGGACCGAGGCGAAAGCTGCCGCCGCGAACGCGCGGCGCTTGGCGTCGTCGCCCATCAGGTCCATGACATGCCGGCGCAGGCCGGCCAGGTCACCGGGCTCATAGAGCCAGCCGGTGCGTGAATTCTCCACCAGATCCAGCGGGCCTCCGCGCCCCGTGGCCACCACCGGCACACCCGACGCCATAGCCTCCTGGATGGTCTGGCAGAAGGTCTCGAACTCACCCGGATGGACGAACAGATCGAACGAGGCCACGGCCCGGGCCAGTTCCTCGCCGCCGAGGAAACCGGTGAACACCGCGGTGGGAAGCGTTTCCTCCAGCGCCGCCCGCTGCGGACCGTCGCCCACTATAACCAGCCGCGTGCCCGGAACATCGGCCAGCACGGCAAGGTCCTCCACCTGCTTCTCGACCGCCAGCCGGCCGACGTAACCGATGATCCGTTCACCGCCCGGCGCCACGGACGCCCGCCACCCGTCGTCGCGCTTTCCCGGCGCGAACCGCACGGTATCCACGCCTCGCCGCCACATGCCCACCCGCAAAATGCCGCGGCCGCGCAACTGGTGCAGCGCGAAAGTGGACGGCACCAGCGTCCGGGACGCCAGGAGATGAATGTTGTCCACCCGGCTCCAGGCCCAGTTCTCCAGGAACGGCACCCCGTACCGGGCGGCGTAGCTGGGAACTTCGGTCTGGTAGATGGCCACGGTGGGGATCCCCAGCTGGTGCGCGGCCTGTGCCGCCCGCCAGCCGAGCACGAACGGCGACGCCAGGTGAACCACGTCCGGTGCGTAGTCGGCAAGGATTCTCTTGACCCGGTACACACCTCCCAGCGCCACCCGCACGTTCGTGTAACCAGCCAGCGGAACGGAGGGCAGCCGGTGCACAAACGCGCCGTGCACAACGTCCAGAACATCAGCGTCCGACGTCGACGGCGCAATCACCAGCACCTCATCGCCCCGCTCCTGCAGATACTCAAGCACTCGCAGGATGGAGTGCGTGACTCCGTTCATCAGCGGCAGGAATGATTCGGCAACGATAGCGATCCTCACCCCTCAACGGTGTTCCCGCCGTCTAACCTTGCGGGGGAGCGGGCGTGACCGTGAAGGGAAGGTTCGGTTAACAGGCGGGGCTACCGTTCCCCGTGGCGGAGAACGTCCGGCAGCTCGTCCACGAAGACCGTCTGCGGCGGGTCGAGGTAGATGACCAGTACTTCGTCACCCACCGGAAAGACACTGACCTTGTCGAAGGGGTAGGCGTGGAATGCACTGATACCGCCACGGTACGGGAGCATGACCTCCCCGACGGTGCCAGGGCCGATCCTCCCGGTTACCCGGCCGATCTTCCCGGTCAGGCTTCGGTCAACGTTTCTGTGCACCATGTTCCTGGTCTTCCCCGGCTTTCCTGGGCGCTGTGCCTAGGCGCCGGGCTGCTTCGGCGGCTGCTTGGCGTGGTTCTGCCCGTTTTTCAGGGCACTCGACAGCCGCGGCAGGAACGAGCCTGCCTGGGTAAGGATCCCGCCGACCATGCTGTTGAGGCCGTCAGCGCCATTCAGAACGGTGAGCTGGTCCACGTGGCCGAACGGCTCGGCCGCCGCTGCAACGATAGCTGGCATGTTTTCCGCCAGCTGCTGGGCGATGACGGCGTCCTGGTTGCTTTCGAGGGCCTCGCCGCGGGCCTTGATGCCCTCCGCCTCCGCCAGCGCCTTGGCTTTGATGGCGGAGGCTGCCGCATCGCCGCGCGCCTTCGTGGCTGCCGCCTCTGCTTCGCCTGTTACCCGGGTGCCTCCTGCAATCGCCGCGGCCGCGCTCGCGCTCGCCTGAGCCTCCACTTCCACCCGGCGGGCATTGGCCTGAGCCTCGAGTTCCGTGCGCTTGGCACGTGCTTCGGCCGCACTGATGTCCGCAGCCTTCTGTGCTTCCGCCTCGGTGCGCTGTGCGTAGGCCTTGGCATCGGCGGGCTTGCGGATGGTGGTCTGCAGCTTCTGTTCCTCGCGGTCTGCCTCGAGCTTGGCCACCTCTGTTTCCTGGACCACCACCTGCTGGCGGGCGGTGGCGTCGGCCAACGGGCCCGCCTGCGCCGCATTGGCCCTTGCCCGTTCCGCGTTGGCCTGGGCCGCCGACTGTTTGATGGCGGAGAGGCTCTGGGCGTCGGCGATCTGTGCGGCGGCCTCGGCTTCCCGCTCCGCGGCCTCACGGTTCCTTGTTGCTTCGGCTATGCGGGCTTCCATTTTGACCTGGGCGATATGCGGCTTGGCGATGTTCTGGATGTAGCCTGTGGGGTCTTGCAGGTCCTTGATCTGCAGGGAATCCACCACGAGGCCAAGTTTTTCCATTTCCACGCCGCTCGCCCCGCGGACCTGGGAAGCCAACTTATCGCGCTCGCGGATGATCTCCTCCATGGTCATGCTGCCGATGATGGAACGCAGATGGCCCTCGAAGACGTTGTACACCTGGCTTTCCATCTTCGGCTGCTGGCCAAGAAACCTCCGTGCCGCATTGGCGATAAACGCGGGTGCATCCCCGATTTTGTAAATGACCACGCCCTCCACCACAACCTGGATGCCCTGGGATGTAACGCAGGAGACCTTCAGCTCTGTCTCGCTCAGGGTGAGGGACAGCGTCCGGACGGTCTGGAGGCCCGGCACCACCAGTGCGCCCTTGCCGGTGACGATCTTGAAGTCCATACCGTCCGTGCTTTCCAGGGTGCCGCGCGTCAGCCCGGAAATAATCAGGGCCTCATTCGGCTCGGCCACCTTCCACATCAGTTTGACGGCCAGCCAAATAACCAGAATGCCCAGGAGGACCGAGACAACAATGATAATCAGTGGCAGGATGGCGGCCAGGTTCTCCATGGCGGTTTCCTCTCAGTGCAGGTAGAAGGCCCAATGCGCAGCCGTGCCTATCCGGTGGGGAAATCCTGCCCGATAAGGCGCGGGAATTGCAGAACCGGCAAGCCCGGAAAACGCGGTATGACCAGCCCTAATAGACAGTCTGGTGGTGCTCCGGAGCATAGTCCAGCGATTCCGGCGGCTTTAGGAGGGCGGGTTGTCCGGCCCATCCGAGCCGGGCACAGCTCTGGCCGGTCACTGGCGCCGGCTGCAGTGTCGGCGGTGATGGCCGACGCCGGACCCCTGGGACGCAGCGCGGCTCGCCAGATCCTGACCCGCCAGACCCGGACTCACCAGATCCGAACTCGGGAGCACACTCGTGGCACTGACCAAGGGCACCGAGGTGGAGTGGAACACTCCGCAGGGAAAAACGCACGGCAAGATCGTGGAGAAGAAAACCAGCGGCTTCGAGCTCGACGGCCACACCCACCGGGCCAACGACGACGAACCCCAGCATGTTGTGGAGTCGGCCAAGACCGGGGCGAGGGCCGCGCACAAGGCGAGTGCCTTGACGGAAAAGAAGGGCTAGCCCTCCTGGCACCGGAATCAGGCGCTCGGCGTGCCGCTATGGAGTCGCCCCTGGCTCCTCAAATTATGTGTATGAGCTGGCCCCGAAGACCTGGGCCCTCATCCTGAAGGGCCGGGCCGGAACCCGCTACTGCCTCGCTCCAGGCGGATGACCGCAGACAAACGGCCGGTCCGCGCTGGGGCGGGCCGGCCGTCGTGGTGCTTCGAGTTTTTAGGTGTTGTGGCCGTTAGGTGTTTTGGACGTGGTCTTTGGCGTCGGTGGCGGTTGCTTTGACGTCGGAGGCGGCGGTTTGGCCTTCTTCCTTGACGTGTTGGGCGGCGTCGGTGGCGGTGGCCTTGACGTTTTCCATGGCTTCCTGGGCGGGTTCCTTC
>NZ_JBFTLC010000059.1:0-8115 GCF_056396245.1 Arthrobacter sp. 05T423 | reverse complement strand
CACAACGACCACATCGGCGCCGCCCGCGACCTCGCCCAGGCCGTCGGCGCCCCGATCCACATGAACCCGGCGGACCAGGTCCTCTGGGAACAGGTCTACCCCGGCACGAAACCGGACCGGGAGATCGCGGACGGGGACGAGTTCCCGGTGGGTGGGGCGGTGCTGCGGGCCATCCACACCCCCGGCCACTCACCCGGGTCCACCTGCTTCCACCTCGAAGCCGAGGGGACCGTGTTCACCGGGGACACCCTGTTCAACGGCGGACCCGGCGCGACCGGACGGTCCTACAGCGACTACCCCACCATCCTGGCCTCCATCCGCGAACGGCTCCTGCCCCTCCCGGCCGAGACCGTCGTCAGGACCGGACACGGGGAGAACACCACCATCGCCGCCGAACGCGAAACCCTCGCCAAGGCGGCCCAGTAACAGGTGACACAGTAAAAAAGAATGACAAGATCGCCACACCTAAGGCGCGCCAGGAACGCCTGGCGCGCCTTAGTGGCGCTCAAAACAGGCTCGAAAAGCAGCCGGTAAGGAAGTTGGAACAATGAAGTTCGGGAAGCAGCCCGCCCCCGTCGCGGACATCAACGAGGACGAGCTCGAAGTCCACAAGCCGAAGACCGGAGCCGCCGGCGTCAAGGCCGTGATGGTGGCGCTGGAACGTGCGGTGGCGCAGGCCGGCGTCACCCGCACGGCGCAGTCGCTCCTGCGGCTCAACCAGCGCGGCGGCTTCGACTGCCCCGGCTGCGCCTGGCCGGAATCGGACAAGAAGCGCAAGGCCGCCGAGTTCTGCGAGAACGGCGCCAAGGCCGTGGCCGAGGAAAACACCCTGCGGACCGTGGGGGCGGAGTTCTGGGCAAAGCATTCCATCGCTGAGCTGGCCGGGAAGACCGAGTACTGGCTGGGGAACCAGGGCCGGCTCAGCGAACCGGTGGTCATCCGGGAAGGGGAGACGCACTACTCGCCGATCTCCTGGGCGGATGCCTTCGGGCTGATCGGTGAGCACATCCGGGCCAGCACCCCGGACCGCTGCGTCTTCTACACCTCGGGCCGCACGGCCAACGAGACCGCGTTCATGTACCAGCTGTTCGCCCGGTCCCTGGGCACCAACAACCTACCGGACTGCTCCAACATGTGCCACGAGTCCTCCGGGTCAGCGCTGAACCCGACCATCGGCATCGGCAAGGGCACGGTGTCGCTGGAGGACATCCATGACGCCGAGCTGATCTTCGTGGTGGGGCAGAACCCGGGCACCAACCATCCCCGCATGCTGTCGGCGCTGAAGGAATGCAAGGACAAGGGCGGCAAGGTGGTGGCGGTAAACCCGCTGCCCGAGGCCGGCCTGTTCAACTTCAAGGACCCCCAGACGCTCTCCGGCGTGGTGGGCGGTGGCACGCCGCTGGCCGACGAATACCTGCAGATCAAGGTGGGCGGGGACCTCGCCCTGTTCCAGGCCCTCGGCCACCTGCTGCTGCAGGCCGAGGAAGAAAACCCGGGGACCGTCGTCGACCGTTCCTTCATCGAGGCGCAGACGGACGGCTTCGACGCGTACCGGGACGCCCGCCGGGAACTGGACTGGGAAGAGACGGAGCAGGCCACCGGCCTGCCCCGGAAGCAGATCGAGGACGTGGCCGCGATGCTGGTGGCGTCCAAGGCCAGCATCTTCTGCTGGGCACTCGGCGTGACCCAGCAGCCGCACTCGGTGGACACCATCAAGGAAATGGTCAACGTCCTGCTGCTGCAGGGCAACTTCGGCAAGCCCGGCGCCGGCGCCTGCCCGGTGCGCGGACATTCCAACGTCCAGGGCGACCGGACCATGGGCATCTGGGAGAAGCCCAAGGGATCGCTGCTGGAGGCCCTCGACAAGGAATTCGGCATCGAGTCCCCGAGGCACCACGGCCATGACGCCGTGGAGTCCATGGAGGCGTTCGAGCGCGACGAGGTGGACGTGTTCGTGTCCATGGGCGGGAACTTCTCGCTGGCCTGCTCGGATACGGAGACCCTGGAAGCCGGGATGCAGCGGATCGGCCTGACCGTGCACATCTCCACCAAGCCCAACCGGTCCCACATCGTGCACGGCCGGACCTCGCTCATCCTCCCCACGCTGGGCCGCACGGACAAGGACGACAAGCACCCCAAGGGCGCCCAGTTCCTGTCCGTGGAGGACTCCATGTCCGTGGTCCACTCCACCCAGGGACGGCTCGAGCCGGTGTCCGAGCACCTGCTCGCCGAGCCGGTCATCGTGGCCCGGATGGCCGAGGCAACCTTCGGCCCCGGCCATCCGGTGGACTGGAAGGCCATGGCCGAGGACTACGACGTGGTCCGGGACCACATCTCCAGGGTCCTGCCGGGGTTTGAGGACTTCAACGCCCGCGTCCGGACGAAGAACGGCTTTGTACTGCCCAACCCGCCCCGGGACACCCGCTCCTTCAAGACAGACATCGGCCGCGGCCGCTTCACCGTCAGCCCGCTGGAGTACCTCACGCCCCCGGACGGGCACCTGGTGCTGCAGACCATCCGCAGCCACGACCAGTACAACACCACGTTCTATGGCCTGGACGACCGCTACCGCGGGATCTCCGGCGGCCGCCGCGTGATCCTGGTGCACCCCGAGGACCTCGCCGAGCAAGGCTTCAAGGACCGCGACCTCGTGGACGTGGTGAGCACCTTCCAGGGCGCCGACCGCCGGGCCGAGAAGTTCCGGCTGGTGGCCTACCCCACGGCCAAGGGCTGTGCCGCGGCGTACTTCCCCGAGGCCAACGCACTGGTCCACAAGGAAAACGTGGCCCGGGTGTCCAACACCCCCGGTTTCAAGGCCATGTTCGTCCGCTTCGAGCCGCACGCCGGCGGGGTTGTGGAGCAGGCTGCGTTGGCGGCAGCCACTCCGTCCTGACCTCTTCTTAACCAAGAACGACGGCGACACTCCGGAAATCCGGTGTGTCGCCGTCGTCCCCAACCGCCCGCTAACCTCGCAAGCTCGGCCAGGGAACCCTGCGGTCGTGGCCCCAGGCCTAAAGAGGGTCAGGACGGCTCAAGAGCGGCCGGGCGTCAGCCGCGGAGGCGCTCCATGCCCGGGTCGAACAGCGGCTCGGCGCTGACCGTGGCGGGGATGCGGCGGCCGAAGTACTCGATCTCCACGGCGTCTCCTTCGGACACCGTGGCGGGCAGCCAGGCGTAGGCGAGCGGCTTGCGGATCGAGTAGCCGTACGCGGCGCTGGTGACGTAGCCGGATGCTACCCCGCCCACGTACACGGGTTCCTTGCCCAGCACGATGGAGGTGCCGTCGTCGACTGTCAGGCAGCGCAGCACCTTCTCCGCCGGCTGTTCCTTGAGTGCTGCCAGCGCCTCGAAGCCCACATAGCCCTCCTTGTCCTTCGCCACCGAAAAGCCGAGGCCGGACTGGTACGGGTGGTGCTCGGTGGTCATGTCCGTGCCCCAGAGCCGGTAGCCCTTCTCCAGGCGCAGGCTGTTGAAGGCGCCGCGGCCGGCAGCGATGATGCCGTGCTCCCGGCCCGCCTCGAAGAGCAGGTCCCAGAGCTTCAGGCCATACTCGGCGGTGGTGTACAGCTCCCAGCCGAGCTCGCCCACGTAGGACAGGCGCATGGCCGTGACGGGGATGCCGCCCACCGAAATTTCCTTGGTGCGGAAGTACTTCAGGCCGTCGTTGGTGAGGTCGTCGGTGCTGACCTTGCCGATGACTTCGCGCGCCAGGGGGCCCCACAGGCCGATGCAGCAGGTGCTGCCGGTGATGTCCGTGACGTGCACCCACTGCGCCGGATCGGCGGCCGACTGCTGCCGGGCTTCGACGCGCAGGTAATCGAAGTCCACGTTGCTGTTCACGCCGAGCTGGAAATCCTCCTCCCCGAGCCGGGCGACGGTCACGTCGCTGCGGATGCCGCCGACGTCCGCCAGCAGCAGGCAGTAGGTCACCGCGCCGGGCTTCTTGGCGATGTTGCCGGTGCTCAGCCGGTGCAGCAGCGCCTGGGCGCCGGGGCCGTTGACGGCCAGCCGCTTCAGCGGTGTCATGTCGTAAAGCGCGACGGCGGTGCGCGTCTTCCACGCTTCGGCCGCCGAAATGGGGGAGGAGAACATCGCGGACCACTCGTCCCGCTCGGGGGTCTGCCACTCGGCCGGCAGTTCTTCCAGCAGGGGGCGGTTGGCCTCAAACCAGTGCGGCCGCTCCCAGGCGGCGGACTCCAGGAAGAACGCGCCGAGTTCCTTCTGCCGGACGTTGAACGGGCTGACGCGCACGTTCCGCGGGGATTCCTTGGGCTGCAGCGGGTGCAGGACGTCGTAGATCTCCACGAAGTTCTGCTGCGAGGTCTCGCTGACATACTCGTCGCTGGTCTGCACCTTCTCGAACCGGGTCAGCTCGCAGCCGTGCAGGTCGGTCTCCGGCTGGCCGTCGATGAGGAGCTCGGCCATGGCCTTGGCGACGCCGGCCGAGTGGGTCACCCACACGGCCTCGGCGACGAAGAAGCCGTCCAGGTCCGGCGCCTCGCCCATAAGCGGGCCTCCGTCCGGGGTGAAGGAGAAGATGCCGTTGAAGCCGTCCTGGATCTGGGTGGAGTGCAGGGCCGGCAGCAGGTCCTGGCAGTCCTCCCACGACGGCGCGAAGTCCTCCAGGGTGAAGTCAAGGCGGGAGGGCATCCGGTGCTCGGACATCTCCTCCGCGCCAATCCGCGGCAGCTGCTCCATGTCCACGGGCATGGGCCGGTGGGCGTAGCTGCCGATGCCGATCCGGTCGCCGTGCTCACGGAAGTACAGGTCGCGGTCCTGGTAACGCAGGATGGGCAGGCGGGCCCCGTTCGGCAGTTCGTTGTGGCCGCGCAGTTCCTTCAGCGGCGTGGTCTTGACGTACTGGTGGGCGAGCGGCAGCAGCGGCACCTTGAGCCCGATGAGCTTTCCGATTTCGCGGCCCCAGAAGCCTGCGCAGGACACCACGATGTCGGCCGGAATCACCCCGGAAGACGTCTCGACGCCGGTGACCTTGCCGCCCCACTGCGAGATGCCTGTGACGGTGGTCGAACCGAGGTAGGTCACGCCGGCCTCGCGGGTGCGGCTGATGAGCAGCTGCACGGCACGCGCGGCCGAGGCCAGGCCGTCGCTGGGGACGTGCAGGCCGCCCAGGATGCGCCGCCCGTCGGCCAGGGCTCCGCTGTTCAGCAGCGGGTAGTGCTTCTCGCACTCGTCAGCGTCAATGATCCGGCCCTCCACGCCCCAGGAGGTGGCGTAGCCGAGCTTCCGTTTGAGGTCCTCGAGACGGGCTTCGGTGGTGGCCAGTTCCAGCCCGCCAAGCTGGTTGAAGCAGGACGCCCCGCCGTCGGTGAGGGAGAGCAGCTTGCTCACCGTGTAGCTGGCGAATTCCGTCATGGTCTTGGACGGGTTGGTCTGAAAGACGAGGCCCGGGGCGTGCGAGGTGGAGCCGCCGGCCAGTTCCAGCGGGCCCTGTTCGACGACGGTGATGTTGTTCCAGCCCCGGCTGGCCAGTTCGTCCGCGAGGTTGGTGCCGACAATGCCGGCGCCGATGATGACGACGCGTGGTGATGCGCTCATGGTGTGTGGTTCTCCTGGGTCGCGTTAGCGGGAAATTAACGGAATACGACGGTGCGGGTCTTGTTGAGCAGGACGCGGTGCTGGCAGTGCCATTTCACGGCGCGGGAGAGCGCCTGGGTCTCCGCGTCCCGGCCCACTGTCACCAGCGCGTCCGGATCGAGGACATGGTCCACCCGGAGGACTTCCTGTTCGATGATGGGGCCTTCGTCGAGGTCCGCGGTGACGTAGTGGGCGGTCGCACCGACCATTTTTACCCCGCGGTCGTAGGCCTGGTGGTACGGCTTCGCGCCCTTGAAGCCGGGCAGGAACGAGTGGTGGATGTTGATGGCCCGCCCGCTCAGTTGGGTGGTCAGGTCGTTGGACAGCACCTGCATGTAGCGTGCCAGCACCACCAGATCGGCCTCGTATTCGGCCACCAGTTCCAGCAGCCTGGCCTCGGCCTCCGGCTTGGTGCCGGGCGTCACCGGCACGTGGATGAAGGGCAGCCCGGCCGCCTCGGCCATGGGCCGCAGGTCCTCGTGGTTGGAAACCACGACGGCGATCTCCGCACCCAGGCTGCCAGCTCGCCAGCGGAAGATGAGGTCGTTCAGGCAGTGGCCGAACTTCGACACCATGACCAGCAGCCGCTGCGGGCGGCCGTCGTGGATACTGAAGTCCATGCCGAACTCCCCGGCGATGGCTGCGAACTCAGAGCTGATGCTCTCGGCGGTCTGCTGGCCGGGGTCCTGCTGGTTGAGTCCCTCGAAACCGAACGCGGTGCGCAGGTAGAGGTTGCCGCTGACGTGGTCGTCGAACTGCTGGTGCTCCACGATGTCGAAGCCGCGGTCGGCCAGGAACGTGGTGATGGCGCGGACGATGCCGGGCCGTTCGGGGCAAGCCAGTGTGAGGACAAATTCAGCGCTACGGGCTTTGGCACTGGCACCGGCTGCGGGCGCGCCTTCAAGGACTGTGGACAAGGTTTTCTCCTAGGGGTAACAGCAGCGATGCAGTGGCAGAGCGGGGCGGGTCAGATGTGGCCGTTCGCAGTCAGCCCAGGCGGAAGGTTGGGTGCCTCCTCGGATTCGATGACCATGATGTCGCCGTCCACCACGGTGACCTCGTGTGTGCGCACGGGAAGTTTGGCCGGCGGGGCATCAACCTGCCCGGTCCGGAGATTGAATTTCGACGCGTGCAGCGGGCACTCGACCTCGCAGCCTTCCACCCAGCCATCGGTCAGCGAGGCGTCCTGGTGGGTGCACGTGTCGTCAATGGCGAAGAGCTCGCCGTCCTCAGTGTGGAAGACCGCGATGGGCGGCGCAGTATTCAGGCGCAGGGCTTCCCCTGGTGCCAGTTCACTGAGCGGGCATGCCTTGTGCATGGGGGCCTCTTTTCTTGTTGGAAAGGGTCTATATGTATGGCTGACGATGTATGGCTGACGGTGTGTTCCGAATAGCTCAACAGACGTCGTAATATGCAACAGAGTGCTTTCGATCACACTGTTTTGTCAAGGCCTTGGGACCCGATTACGTTCCTCTTCTTTATTGAGTCCTTCTCCCCTTGACAGTCACCGTGGCATGGATCACGCTGTTGCATATAGCGATTGTTGTTGCGCTAAAAGCAATAGAAGGAGGGTGAAGAAATGCAGACACTTGCGATCGTCGGAGCCTCGCTGGCCGGTCTTTCGGCCGCGCGGGCAGCCCGGGCCCAAGGCTTCACCGGACGGCTTGTCATCATCGGCGATGAAGAGCACCGTCCGTACGACAGACCGCCGCTCTCCAAGGACTTCCTGCTGGGATCCATTACGGCCGAGGACCTGTCCCTGGAAACCGAAACTGACGACCTCGATGCCGAATGGCTGCTGGGTACACGTGCCGTGTCCCTGGACGCTGATTCGAAAATCATCAGCCTGGCCAACGGCCGGGTGGTCCAGGCCGATGGCATCGTGATCGCCACCGGTGCACGGGCCCGGCAGCTGCCTGCCTTGGCCGGCCTAAGCAACGTCTTCTCCCTGCGCACCCTCGCCGACGCGCAAAGCCTGGCGCCCGAACTCGTGCCGGGAAGCAGGATGGCCGTCATCGGGGCGGGCTTCGTCGGCGCCGAGGTTGCCTCCGCCGCCGCCTCCCGCGGCATGGACGTCACCTTGGTTGACACCAAGCCGGTACCCTTTGCGGCCCAGCTGGGCACCGAGATGGGCTCGGTAGTGGCCGGCCTGCACACCGCCAAAGGTGTCCGGCTCATCTCCTCCGCCGTAGTTGAGGACTTCTACGCAGGCGAAGGAAACGTGACCGGCCTGCGGCTGGCCGACGGGACGTTCGTGGCCGCGGACGTGGTGGTGGTCGGCATCGGAGCCGAAGCCAACGTTGAGTGGCTGGCCGGTTCGGGGGTTGAGGTCGACGGCGGTGTGTTGTGTGATGCGATGGGCCGCACCAGCGTTCCGGGGATTGTGGCGGTGGGGGACTGTGCTGCCTGGTTTGATGCTGCGGTGGATCGGCACCGGCGGGTGGAGCACTGGACGGGTGCTTTGGAGCGGGCGGCGCTGGCGGTGCAGGCGCTGCTGGACAGTGATTCCCCGGCGCAGCC
>NZ_JBFTLC010000058.1:0-10274 GCF_056396245.1 Arthrobacter sp. 05T423 | reverse complement strand
TCGAGGGTGAGTTTTTTCATCTGGTGGGTGGCGTTGCGGCCTTCGAAGTGCGGGCCCAGGCCGTAGCCCTTGACCGTTTTGGCCAGGATCACGGTGGGTTTGCCCTTGAATTCGGTCGCGGCCTTGTACGCGGCGTAGACCTTGCGGTAGTCGTGCCCACCGCGCTTGAGGTTCCAGATCTCGTCATCGGASAGGTCCGCGACGAGGTCCTTGGTCTGCGGGGTTTTCCCGAAGAAGTGTTCGCGGACGAACCCGCCGGATTCGGCCTTGTAGGTCTGGTAGTCCCCGTCCGGGGTTTCGTTCATGATCTTTACCAGCGACCCGTCGGTGTCGCGGGTGAGCAGGTCATCCCATTCCCGGCCCCAGACGACCTTGATCACGTTCCAGCCCGCGCCGCGGAAGAACGCCTCGAGTTCCTGCATGATCTTGCCGTTGCCGCGCACCGGGCCGTCCAGGCGCTGGAGGTTGCAGTTGATCACGAAGTTCAGGTTGTCCAGGTTCTCGTTCGCGGCGAGCTGGAGCAGGCCGCGGGATTCGGGCTCGTCCATTTCCCCGTCACCCAGGAACGCCCAGACCTGCTGGTCCGAGGTGTCTTTCAGGCCGCGGTTGTGCAGGTACCGGTTGGACTGGGCCTGGTAGATCGCRTTCATCGGGCCGATGCCCATCGACACGGTCGGGAATTCCCAGAAGTGCGGCATCAGCCGCGGGTGCGGGTAGGAGGAGAGCGCGTGGCCTTCCTTGGACTTTTCCTGCCGGAACCCGTCCAGGTCCTCCTCCGAGAGCCGGCCCTCCATGAACGCCCGGGCGTACATGCCCGGGGACGCATGGCCCTGGAAGAACACCTGGTCCCCGCCGCCGGGGGCGTCCTTGCCSCGGAAGAAGTGGTTGAACCCGACCTCGTACAGGGTCGCGGCGCCGGCGTAGGTGGAGATGTGCCCGCCCACCCCGATCTCGGGCCGCTGCGCCCGGTGCACCATCACCGCGGCGTTCCAGCGGCATGATGTATTGGGCACGCTCCGTGCCCTGTTCCCTGATCAGCGCGTCCAGGGACTCAACCCACTCGGCGGTCTCTTCCGGATCACGATCAGGCAGCTGGTTAGTCAACCCGCTGAGGATATGGGAGGTATCTTCTCCTGCAGCCACGTCCAACCTCTCTTTGCGCGCATTCATCGGCGCACTCAGGTCCGGCAGGGTAGCTGCCCGGCGTGAACGCGTCGTGTGCGTCATATCGGTAACGACAGCCCGGTCATGTGCGCCGGGCAGGGTTCTATCTCGTGTGTATGACTGCCAATTAGTCCGGGGCGGTCGCCCCAAAAGGCATAGTTGTCAACAGTCACTGTAGCTCTGACGGCTTCCGGATGCGTAGCCGCGCTTGAACCGCCTGCCCTATTTGACCGTCATACTTGTTGTGTGACGCACAATAAGCCGCACCGCGGCGCACGTAGCTTGAAGCACACGCCCAAAGGGTGTTGGCTTGGAGTAATCGAAATCACTAGGCACAGGAGGAACACGTGAGCGAGGCCGACGCCGCCACTTCGGTAAATGTGGCGGAAAAATTGGGTTTCAAGGACGGGGATCTGATTCAGGAGTTCGGTTACGACGACGACGTCGATCTCGACTTGCGTGATGACATAGAGGATCTGACGGGGTCAGAGCTTCTGGATGAGGATGATCACGACGTCGTGGACGCCGTGATCTTCTGGTGGCGGGACGGAGACGGCGACCTCGTTGACACCCTGGTCGACTCGCTTACGACGCTCACCGAGGGCGGGGTCGTGTGGGTCCTTACGCCCAAGTCCGGCCGTCCCGGATATGTTTCGCCCTCCGACATCCAGGACGCTGCGCCCACCGCCGGGCTGCACTGCACCACGTCCGCGGGCGTCTCCAAGGACTGGAGCGCCACGCGCCTGGTGACCAGGAAGAACAAGTGACGGGACAGGCCGCCGTCGCATCGGTGGACCTTGCCGGTGTGCCCGCAGTAGGGCAGCAGGCGCCCGATTTCACACTCGCGAACCAGTTCGGCGAGCCTGTCCGGCTCTCCGATTTCCGCGGACGCAACGTGGTGGTTATTTTCTATCCCTTCGCGTTCTCCGGCATCTGCACAGGCGAGCTCTGTGAGATCAGGGACAATCTGGCCGTGTTCGAATACACCGACACCGAGGTGCTGGCGGTCTCGGTGGACAGCAAGTTCGCCCTACGGGCGTATGCCGAGCAGGAAGGCTACGGCTTCAGTCTGCTGGCCGACTTCTGGCCGCACGGCGCCGTCGCCCGGGAGTTCGGCGTGTTCGACGAGGAAAGCGGAATGGCGCGGCGCGGCACGTTCATCATCGACGCCGGCGGAACCGTCCGCTACGTCGTCGTGAATCCTCGGGGCCAGGCTCGTGACCTCGCCGAATACCGGCGCGTCCTGGCAGAACTGGCCCAGGGCTAAGCGTCAGGGCCAACCCATGGATCAGCGGGGGACCGGCACCGGCCTGACAGGGTTCGCAAGCTTGCCGCCCGCCCCGCGCAGCGAGTCATCGGCCGGCGAACTCGAGGCGCTGGGCGGGATCCGGGACGTGCTCGCCGGGCTGCCGCTGGCCCTTCTGACCGGGGCAGGTCTCAGCACGGACTCCGGCATCCCGGATTACCGCGGACCCGACTCGCCCCCGCGCTCACCCATGACCTATCAGGAGTTTGTTGGAGACGCCGGCAACCGGCAGCGCTACTGGGCGCGTAACCACATTGGCTGGTCCCACCTCAGGCGGGCCAGCCCCAATCCCGGTCATGCCGCCGCCGCCGTCCTTGAGCAGCGCGGGCTCCTGACCGGCCTGATCACCCAGAACGTGGACCGCCTTCACGAGGACGCGGGCAGCATTAATGTCGTGGACCTTCACGGACGCTTCGACCAAGTGGTTTGCCTGGACTGCCGCCGCACATACTCGAGGCAGCTGCTCGCCGGGGTCCTGGAGGAGCTGAACCCGGACTTCCTGGACCACGCCACCAAATCCGGTCTCGTCGAGATGGCCCCCGATGCAGACGCCACGGTTGAGGACATGCGCCTGATCCGCGGCTTCGTGGTGGCCCGCTGCCCTGCGTGCGGCGGCGTCCTCAAGCCTGATTTTGTTTATTTCGGCGAAAACGTCCCCAAGGACCGTGTGGAGCGGGCCTACGCAATGGTGGATGAGGCGGGGGCCCTCCTTGTTGCAGGGTCCTCACTCAGCGTCATGAGCGGGCTGCGGTTTGTCCGTCACGCCGCCAAGCAGGGCAAACCCGTCGTCATTATCAACCGCGGACAGACGCGGGGGGACGAGCTGGCCACCATCAAGCTTGAGGCCGGGGTCAGCCAATCGCTCGCCTGGCTGGCGGAGGAGCTGCCTCCGGTCCCTGCGGCCTGACCGATTAGCGTTTGCGGGCAGTGTTCGGGTAGAGTCTATGTTCGTTGGTTGGAGCGCTTCGGTGCGAAAAGCCACTGTTTGGGTCTTTAGCTCAGCTGGTAGAGCGCCACGTTTACACCGTGGATGTCATCGGTTCGATCCCGGTAGGACCCACCACTACACCCCGCTTGATCGTAGCCCTTGAGCTAAGATCAGGCGGGGTTTTTGTTTGCCGGCGCAGACGTATCCGGAAACCGCTCCCGGGAAAAATGTCGGTGCCCGGCCATAGCCTGCGGGCATGGAACACGTACTTGTGAAAACCGCAGCCGACGGGCAGCCGGGGGCTGTCATCCGCGGCGGGCAGGAATGGATGGTAGGCGCCGAACCGCTGCGTTGGTTTGAACGCGTCAACTGGTGGGAAGCGGAACGCCGGATGCCGCTGGGACTCAGCCGCGTCGACGTCGAAGTCTGGCGGCTTCAGACCCGATTGGGTCGTAACGCGGGATCGGCCCTGACCACTATGGAGATCGTCCGGGACGGACTTGGCGGCGGATGGAGGCTGCGGAGCGCTGTGGCAGACAACAGTTGCACGGACAACAGTGTGGCGAACGCGGCCTGACGATGACCTGAGCGCAGAAAGGCCCGCAATCTTGAAGGCCACGAACCTAAAAGCCCCTGGAATTGGATAAGCCTTCCACCGCGACTATTGGGGGATGCCGCGGTGGAAGGCTTGCAGTTGAATATACCGTGAACTTTCGGAAACACGAAACTCATGACAGGAAACTCATGACAGCGTGCCTCCGGCGCTCCGTTGGCGTAAGGGCGCAGTATGCCTTCAGCAGCAGACGCCCAGCCAGTATGATGGTAGGTGTTCAGTTGACTGGACACCTTGGCATTGTCGCCGATGTTCGCGCGCGATGCAGTCTGCCGACCCCGCTGTCCGAGCGCGTACCGAAAGGGAGAATCATGGCCGATTCCCGCACATCCAAGCCCAGTGACGGACTGGGCAGCGCGTCTCCGGCGCCGGCCGTTACCAGGGCCGCGGCCGTGCTGGAGTCGCTTGCAGCATCGGCCACTGGCCGGCTTACGCTTAGTGACCTCGCCCGGGACCTCGGGATTCCGAAGTCTTCCACCTCGAACCTCCTGCTGGCCCTCGAGGACGCCAGGCTGATCAGCAGGCAGGGGGCCGAGTACACCCTGGGACGCAAGCTCGTTGAATTGGGCGCCGCCTATCTGAGCCGGCTTGACGAAGTCCAGGAGTTCTACCGGTTCTGCGAACAGGCGCCCACGCTGTCCGGTGAGACGGTGCGCATTGCCATGCTGGACGGCGCCAGCGTCATCTACCTGGCGCGCTACGAGGGTCATCCGGCCGTCCGCCTTACGTCCAATATTGGTGACAAGATGCCGGTTTCCCTCTGCGCCGTCGGCAAGGCACTCATCGCCAGGCTTCATGACCACGACATCGATGCGATGTTCGCCGACGACGCGGAGCTTCCCGTGCTGACGCCCAAATCACTGCGCACCGGTGCTGAGCTCAAGGCCCAACTGGCGGAGATTCGCCAGCAGGGTTATGCGTTTGAGGACGAGGAGTCCACCACGGGCGTGGTCTGCCTCGCGGTGACTGTGCCCACCCGCGGAGCGCATGGCCCGAGCCTGGGCCTGTCCGTTACCGCACTGAAGGCGACCTATTCGCAGGAGCAGGGCGCGCAGATGGTTAAAGAGCTGAATGAGCTGGCGAGGTCCCTCGGCAACCCCATGGGCTAACGGATCCCCCGAGGCTATTGGCTAGCTGTTCATCATGTTGTACTCTGTTCAACATAGTGACCGACGCAATGAAGGTGTCACTACTCACCAGGCCAACGGGGGCCTGGAGTGTCTTTGAGGGAGTGCTAGTGACAACTCGTACTGATTCACCGCTGGCTGATGCGGACGGCGCCGTCGTCGAACCGGAACAGCTGCGAAGGGCAACACTTGCCAGCTCCGTTGGCTCCGCTCTGGAGTACTACGACTTCTACATCTACGGCCTGGCTTCGGCCCTCATCTTCGGCCCACTGTTCTTTAAGCCGCTCGGCGAGGAGGGTGCGCTGATCGCCTCATTCGCCACCTATGGTGTGGGCTTCGCCGCCCGCCCGTTCGGCGGCATCGTCTTTGGCTACATCGGAGACCGGTTCGGCCGGAAAATGGTGCTGATCCTGACCATCGGGCTGATGGGAACCGCCAGCTTTGCCATCGGTCTGCTGCCGACGTTCGAGCAGGCAGGAATGCTCGGCGCGGTGCTCCTGGTGATCCTCCGGATCGTCCAGGGCCTCGGTGCCGGCGCGGAGCAGGCCGGCGCCACGACGCTGATCTCCGAAGTGGCCCCGCCACGCCGTCGTGGTTTCTTTGCCTCCCTGCCCTTCGTGGGGATCCAGCTGGGCACCCTCCTGGGCGCCGGCACCTTCGCTCTCATCGCCACGGCCAACAAGGCCGTCCTCGAAGGCTGGCTCTGGCGCGTGCCCTTCCTGGCCAGTGTGATCCTCATCGCCATTGCGGTGTTCATCCGCCTGCGGCTCAAGGAAACCCCGGTGTTCCAGGAGCTGGAGAAGCACAAGAACGTCGTCAAGAACCCGGTGGGCCAGCTCTGGAAGCACTCCAGGAAGAACGTCCTGGTGGGCATCGGCCTGCGCATGGGTGAGAACGGCAATTCCTCCATCTATTCGGCGCTTCTGGTGGCGTTCCTGGCAGCCCCGGCGGGCATTTTCCCCGGCGACAAGTTCATCGGCCCGGTGGGCCTCCTCATCGCGGCGGGTTTTGCCGCCGTCATGGTGGTCACCTTCGGTGCGCTGTCCGACCGCTTCGGCCGCGTCCCCATCTACCGCTACGGCGCCCTGTTCCAGGCTGTCATCGCCTTCCCGGCGTTCTACCTCGTGACCCTCGGCAACGTGACCCTGGTGTGGGCTGTCATGGTGGTTGGCATCGCCCTCGGCGTGCAGTCCATGCTGGGACCGCAGTGCCCCCTGCTGCCTGAACTGTTTGGATCGCAGTACCGGTTCACGGGTGTCGCCATGGCCCGCGAACTCTCGGCCGTGCTCGCGGGCGGCCTGGTTCCGCTCGTGGGAGCGGCACTGCTCGCGGCCACAGGCTACTCCTGGCTGGTCCTGGCCATCTACTCGCTGGTCCTTGCCTTGATCTCCTTCGTGAGCACCTTCTTCACGCCGGAAACCAAGGGCCGCGACCTCGTGGCTATCGAGGACGCCCGCTAGCAGCCGCACGCTAAGAACGCACAGCGCGAACGTACACTTGCGGCCCATCCCCACGCGGGGTGGGCCGCAAGTGTACGTTCGCGCCTTGGGTTGGGCCTGAAGTGTCCCTTCCGCCTGGCGGGGGCGCAGGGGGCAGCAGAAGAGCCGGGCAGCCCTGCGGCTGCCCGGCTCTTCGGTGTTTCCCCTGCAGGTGTGTCCTGCCCGGGGGCGGTTTAGTAAAAGTGGACCGTATCGACGAGGTGGGGAAGTTCGCCGCCGTCGAGGAACGTCCTGAGGTTGCTGCAGAAGCGCTCTGCGATCAGGCGGTTCTCGGCAGCGCTCAGGGCCGAGGTGTGCGGCGACACCATGACGCGCGGGTGGTTCCACAGCGGGCTGTCCTGCGGCAGCGGCTCGACGGCGAACACGTCCAGGCAGGCGTAGGCCACCTGACCGCTCTCCAGGGCCTCGAGCAGCGCGTCCTCGTCCACCACGGTTCCTCGGCCGACGTTCACGAACACCGTGCCGGGCTTCATGGCCGCGAAGACCTCGCGGCTGAAAAGCCTCTCCGTGTAGGGAGTGCCCGGGAGGGTGTTCACCACGGCGTCGGCTGAGGCGAGGAGGCCGGCCAAGCCGCTGTTGTCCGCCACTTTCTCGATGCCGTCGATCGGCTCCACGGAACGCTTGGTGCCGCTGACCTTCATGCCGAGGGCGCGGGCGATGCGGGCGGTTTCCAGTCCGATCTCCCCGAGCCCCGTGACCACCAGCGAGGAGCCGTTGACCAGCCGGGTGGGTGTCCGCAGTTCCGGCCAAACCCTGGCGGCCTGGTCCTGCGCCAGCTCGGCTGTCCTCTTGAAGCCGTTGAGGATACCCAGTGCGGCAAACTCGGCAAGCGGCAGGGCGTGCACGCCTGCGGACGTGGTCACCTTGAATTTGTTGAGGGTTTCGGCGTCGAGCCCGGAGGCTTTGACTGCGCCGCCGGCCCCTGCCGCCATGGCGTGGATCCACTGCAGGCGCGGGTTTTCCCTGGCGATCCGCGCCAGGCCGGACGGGCTTTCGTTCGGAAAGCCATACAGCACGTCGGCCTTGCCCAGCATCTCCCAGTAGCGCTCCTCCTGTTCAGGCGTGCGCTTGAAGTCGGGGTCGCCGGCGTGGTCAGCGGGGAACCGTTCGGGCGGTAGCAGATCGGGTTCGTAGAGAACGGTCACGGAGGGATCTATGGCGCGGATGCGTTCCACGAACTCGGCTTCGAGCGGGACGGCGATCGCGACGGTGGTTTCAGTCGTCATGCTGTTCATCATACTGAATAGGGGCTAGAATACTGAACAGATTTCCTAGGATTGACCACGATTGACCACAACGAAGTGAGGTTCCGCTGCAGATGAATATACAGAGAGCAGGCTTCGTGGGCCTGGGCCTGATGGGGGCGCCGATGGCGGCGAACCTCGCACGGAAGGGCTGGGCAGTAACGGCGTGGAACCGGTCTCCCGCCGCGCTGGCGGATTTCCGCCAGCTCGGAGGATCGGCGGCAGATAGCGTGGAGCAACTCAGGGACGAGCCGGTGATCATCTTTATGCTGCCGGACCTCGCCTACATTGAGGACGCGGCCTCCGGATTGCTCGCCAGCTGGCAGTCATCACCGCCGGCGGCGGGCACCGCCGTGGTGGTCATGAGCAGCGTTTCCCCCACCGCAGTCAAGGCTTTCGGGCGCCAGGTCCAGGATGCCAGTTCAGGCAATGCCGTGGCGGTGGACGCGCCGGTCAGCGGCGGGACGAAGGGTGCCATGGAGGGCACCCTGGCCATCATGGCCGGAGCAGACCACGACGCCGACTTCCGCCGCCTGCTCCCGCTCTTCGAAGCCATGGGCACCACCGTGCGGCTGCTGGGCCCGCTCGGTGCCGGATCGCTCGCAAAGGCATGCAATCAGCTGGTGGTGGGAACCACGACGGCGGCCCTCGCCGAGGCGGCCGAGCTGGCCGAGCGGTCGGGCGTCGACGTTGCGGCCCTCTACGAGGTGCTGTCCGGCGGCCTCGCCGGAAGCCGGGTCCTGGAGCAGGTGGGCCCGCGGCTTGCCGCGAAGGACTACACCCCCACCGGCCCGGCTAAGTTCATGCACAAGGATTTGTCCTTCGTGGTGGAGTCGGCCGACGCCACCGGAGCTGCCGTCCCGATGGCACGGGCCGGCGTCGAACTTTATGCCGAACTGAAGCGTCAGGGCCTGGGGGACCAGGACCTGGCCGTCGTGCGGCAAACCATTTCAAACCTCAGCAGGACGGGCGCCGTGAGCGCCGCAGAAGGGACCCATTCATGACTTCATTTTTTGATTTGACCGGGCGTGTTGCCTTGGTGACTGGTTCGAGCCGGGGGATTGGTAATGCGTTGGCTCGGGCGTTGGCTGATGCGGGCGCCACGGTGGTGCTGAACGGTGTGAATGCTGAGCGGTTGAAGGCGGCGGAGGCGGCGATGGCCGCGGGGTATGCGCCGGGCCGGGTGCATGGTGTGGTGTTTGATGTCACGGATGATGCTGCTGCCGCGGCGGGGGTGGCGTGGGTGGAGGAGCATGTGGGGCCGTTGGAGATCCTGGTGAACAATGCCGGGATCCAGCACCGGGTGCCGATGCTGGATTTGGACGTGTTGGACTGGGAGCGGGTGATCTCCACGGACCTGACCAGCGCGTTCCTGGTGGGGAGGGAGGCGGCCCGGCACATGATCCCGCGCGGTCACGGGAAGATCATCAATATCTGTTCGGTGCAGACGGACCTGGCCCGGCCCACGATCGCCCCGTATGTGGCGGCGAAGGGCGGGTTGCGGAACCTGACCCGGGCGATGACGGCTGAGTGGGCGGGGGCGGGGTTGCAGATCAACGGGATCGCGCCGGGGTATATCCATACCGAGATGACGCAGAACCTGGTGGATGATGAGCAGTTTAATGCCTGGATCCTGGGCCGGACCCCGGCGGCGCGGTGGGGCACGGTGCAGGATCTGGCGGGCCCGGCGGTGTGGCTGGCCTCGTCCGGGTCTGATTTTGTGAACGGGCAGACGATCTTTATCGACGGCGGAATGACGGTGGTGGTCTGATGACACACACAGCAGCAACAGCAACAGACGCTTCAGCAGAACTCCCGGCGTCGGGCCCGGCGGTGGTCGCGCACGGCAAGGGGGATCTGCGGATCGACGAGGTCCCGCTGAAGGCACCGGCACCGGATGAGGCCGTGGTGGAGGTGCTGTATGGCGGGATTTGCGGGTCGGACCTGCATTACTGGCTGCACGGCGCGGCGGGCGAGTCGATCCTGAAGGCACCGTTGGTGCTGGGGCATGAGATTTCCGGGCGGGTCGTCAGGCCCGCGGCCAACGGTGCCGGCCCGGCCGCGGGGACCCCGGTGGCGGTGCATCCGGCCACCCCGGGACCTGGGACTGGTCCTGACGCTCCCCGGTACCCGTTGGGGCGGCCGAACCTGTCGCCGGGGTGCACGTACCTGGGTTCCGCGGCGAGGTATCCGCACACGGACGGGGCGTTCAGCCGGTACGTGAACCTGCCGGTCCGGATGCTGCGGGCCCTGCCCGGGACCCTGGATTTGCGGACGGCGGCGTTGATCGAACCGGCGTCGGTGGCCTGGCATGCGGTGTCAAGGGCCGGGGACGTGGCGGGCAAAACCGCGCTGGTGATCGGCAGTGGCCCGATCGGGGCGTTGGCGGTCGC
>NZ_JBFTLC010000057.1:0-11958 GCF_056396245.1 Arthrobacter sp. 05T423 | reverse complement strand
CGGTGAGGATGAACTCACCGGCTACGACCACCTTCATTTCGTCGTAGGTGTACGTGTACACCAGGGGTTCGGAGGCCTTCAGCTCGAAGAAGCCGGCGCTCATAACCGACCCTTCAGGGTTGTGGAGGGAGTCGCCGATTGCAGCGACCGTCCCGGGCTCGTTCATCGACGGCAGGCCGACGTAGCCGCCGACTACCTTGTGGATGGATCCGGCCTTGCTCAGAGTTCCTACGAGGGTTTCCATGGGTATCTCCTATAGATGGTGTTGGAAGTGGTTCGTGAGAACTGTTCGTCGTTGTGAGAACTGTTCGTCTTCGGGTGCATATGAAAAGTGCGCTGATGGTCACCTCGACCCGGGTTCGGCTCCGGGAGGGGATCTGCAAACCCGGCATCCTCTGCTTCCTGAGGTGCCAGCCGAGCTCTGCTCAGAGGTCTGCTGGTGTGATGCCGGTCACGCATCTTCGTCCCACAAGCAAACCTACTCTTCAGAATTCATCTAGTCCAGCTTTTTTTATGGCTATTTGTGTGGTGAGTGACTATTACGGCGGAAAGCCGCTTTGAGGACCACGGACGTCCTGGCTCGGCGCGACGCCAGGACGTCACCTACGAGCTGGACGCACTCTCGAGATCTGCGCCCTCTTGGTCTGACGCGCGAACAGTGGCTCGTTTGTTCTTCGAGCGTCGCGATTCATGCTGGGAATAGAACCAGATAGGTATGTAAAGTGCCAGCACGATGAAGCCGACCCAGGTCGGTGTCCAGCCGATCTCCAGGCTGTTCAGGTAGACTACGCCGGCCAGGCAGAGAGGCAGATTGAACAGGCCAAAGAGCATGGCGACGTTTTTCCAGCCTTTGGGCGCCTTAAAAGGCCTTTCCAGAGCAGCAAAGGCGGGGTGCTTCTTGGCTCTGACATAGGCGAACAGGCTAATGCCGTTGGCGCAGGTGTAGCCGATCGCCGATGCCGCAACAATTGCCGCGGGGTTGCCCATGAAAATCAGCACCAGGTTAAAGGCTCCGATGATCAGCATGGCAACAAAGGGAGTGCCGTGGCGATTCGTTTTGCCGAGGGACCTGGGGAGGTTGCCTTCAACCGCCATGGAATGCATGGCGCGGGACGAACCCAGATAGGCCGTTTGGATGATGAGTACCATGGCGGCGATCAGCATGATGATGGTAATCATGGAGCCGGCTTCACCGAAGACAGCGTGGGCGACCGGAATCAGGGGCGACACAGGTTCGTCCAGTACGCCGTTGATACCCAACACGCCGATCACGGCAGCCTGCACCAGAACGAACGAGAAGAAGCAGATGATGCCGCAGGCAAAGAGCGCTTTGGAGACATCTTTGGCAGGGTTTTTGTATTCCGGGCCGTAGATGGCTGCCGTTTCCCAGGCGCAGGCACTCCACTGTGCGATCGCAAAGATGCCCAAGAGAATCAGGATGTGGTGCATGTCCCAAGACCAGTCGGAGGGCAGCCAGCTGCCGGTGATGTTGGTCAGCTCAACGTGTCCGGTTGCAAAAGGTGCCACGGTCAGGACAACCAGCGGTATGAGGGAAAATGCCGCCAGGATGTAACCCAGGGTGGCGCCGTCCTTGAGCCCAAACCAGTTAACTCCGAACAGTCCGCCGAAAATCACCACGCCTGTCATCAAGGCGAGTTGATTCTCGGTAAACGTCCCGCCCAGCGCAGGAAAGAGCCCATGCAGGTAGCTGCCGACCAGGATGGAAAAGATCGCCAGTACCGGGGTCCAGGCGAACCAGTAGCTCCAGGCGCTGAAGCCGCCGATCAGCTTGCTCTTGTCGTACTTGCCTTGGTAGTTCTCAGTGCGAAATACATGCTGCGCAAAACCCGGCAAACCAGAGGCCTTGGGAAAAGTGGTAGCCATCTCGGCGTACGCCGCATTCTGAAAGAAACCCTGAATAACCGATAGTCCCCAGATAAGAATTGCTGCGGCCGATAAGTACATCGGAAGGTAGCCCAAGGAGGGCAGAATCAGCAGGGGTACACCAAGCGCAATGGCCAGGCCCTGCTTCCAGTCGATCGACCTTTCCAGGCCGTCGCCCCCATCCGTACGATTTTCACTCATAACAATCTCCCTTAAACAACGTAAAAGTTGTCAGATTCTTGTTCAGGTCCTGCGTAGGTGGCAGGCCGGCTGAGGAAGCTCTTCCCGAATACGACACCTTCGTCCGGGTTCCGCTGCTGGTTCAGGTGCGGTTCGACAGTGAACTGCCTGAAAGCAAAACCGATGTCGGTGAATACCTCTCCAACCTCGGCGGGCCGGCTACTGGCGGCCGGATTCTTCGAGCTGAAGGCTTCCGAGCCTGCGGCGCACCCCACGCTTTAGGCCCTCCTGTGAAACAGATCACTTCGAAGATTACTCCTTAAAGCTGCAATGCAATAGCTTTTTTTCGATTAGGGTGTCGCTTCCTCTGACCGTCTGCCATGGACTGGGCGCAACGCCCAAGGCGCAATTGACCGCCCAGCCTAGTGGGCCGGCGTCGTGCGTTTGGTGGAGGATTTAGCCGGAACTACGGCAGGAAGCGGTCGCCTGAGTTGCAGGTGCCCATGCGCAATTCGGCTCCTTGGCCGCTCACGCCCGGGTGGTCCAATAAAGCTGCATCACTGAAGGTTTTCCAGCAGTTCGCATGGGCGCGCCAGTGCCGCTGCCCGCTGGAGGGCGTTAGCGCGATGCGGTGTAGATCAACGAGAGCCCCAGGTGTGGAACATTTAGGGCCATTCGATGCTGCTCCGGAGATCCGGACTTGATCCGCTCGCCAACCAGGTACATCCCGGAGTTGCCGAGGATGACGCGGTTACTGGCGTTGATGAGGGCGGCGTCGCCGGGGATGACCCGCAAGTGGGGCATGATGAGGGGTTCCACGTCCTTGATCCGAATGTCGCATCCCGCAACCCCTGTGAAGGTTCCATGGACGGAAAACGGTGCAGTGAACGTCAGGATGTACTCTTCGAAGCCGAGATAGTCGATGTACGGCCCCCAGACAGTCTGTTCACCTGTGGAAGCGGCAGTCGAGAAAAACGGCAGCTTCTCGTAGTCGTAGTACCGGTTGCTGCCTGGAGTCAGGTCAAAATCCAGCCTCCCGACGGAACCCGGTCCCTTGCGGGACCACCATTCAAGGGCCCGGCTGCCTTCCTCAACCGATTCGTGGGCGAAGAAGGCCCCGGCGCCGACGGCGAAAGTGTTCTTCGCCAGGAACTCCTGTGAGAGTTTGTCCAGCCCGGCCAGGGCAGGTTCATCGACCTTGGACTTGCCGACGAGATTTCGTTCAAGCAGCGAGGCAACGTTCCTGGAAAGTTCCTTGATCTCCGTGGAGACGCCATTGGTCCACGAAGTGAGGGCATGGGCAGCGTGTACGACTTCAGTGTCGGGCTTCATTGGGTTCCTGGATTGATTGGCTGTAACCGAGGGTCAGTTTCGTGTCAATAAGGTGAAAAATATTCCGCCGGATGTGCTCAAGCGCCAGTTTCTGGGCCCTCTCGGGTTGGTCCTGGGCCACTGCCCGGACCAACTCCAAGTGTTCAGCCGTTGCCGTTTCAGGGTCAAGTGCTACGCCGAGGGGGGCCCACAACTGTTGAACCGACTCTTCCTGAAGCCGGATTTCGGCGTTGGCCAGCCTCGGTGATTGCGCTGACACTGCTAACTCAATGTGGAAGCGGCTGTCAGCGGATGCACGGACCTCTGGGGTCCTGGCCAGAACCAATGCCCGCGCAAGCTCCTGGAGACGCTCGAAGTCATGTGCTTCCGCGCGTTCACATGCCAGACGGATGGTGGTTGCGGCAATAGCCGAATGTTCGTCGCCGATGTCGCGTATTTCAGAAATAGACGTCGAGAGAAACCAATTGCGCATGGCGTCGGTCTGGCTCTGCGGCTGCTTGACCACAAAGGATCCCCCGCTCCGGCCTCTGCGCGTCTCAACGATTCCCCGCTCGCGGAGTTCCCCTAAAGCTTCGCGAAGGGTTGCGCCGCCGACGCCAAACATCTCCGAGAGTGCCGCTTCCGGGGGCAAGCGTTCCCCCACCTTGAGCAACCCCAGCGCGATGGCGGTGGAAATTCTGTCGACAATCGCATCGGCCCGCTCGATCTCGGGCAAGGACCGATATATCTGCGACTCGAAGGGGGTTGGCGAGGCCAAAAGTCTGCGCTCCGAAGTTGGGCTACGGGTTGGGGCTAATACTACAGTCCGGCAGTACTTAGGGATTTTGCACTCTTACGGAGCCTTTGGTGTCTCTTCCATTGTTCAGGCCAGCCCCGCCCCACCAATCCTTAAGGGTAGTCAGAACCGTCAGAAAACAGTGTTACCCCTGCCCGTTTGCTTCGGAATCATGGATATCAACCAGAAAGCATCCATCCGGCAGCTACAGGCCGATGGTCGAATCGAAGGGAAAAATCGTGAATCCGACAGCAACCGCGGCGGTGTATAGCACCACAGATGACATTGTGCGCAACCTGTCCCTCGTCAGGGACGAGATCGCAGACACGGCAGCCAAGATCGACGAACAGCAGGTGGCCGCCCTCGCACGCCACATCAGCCTGACAGACCGCGTGTTTGTCGCCGGAGCGGGCCGCAGCGGTCTGGTCCTGCGCATGGCCGCCATGAGGCTGATGCACCTGGGACTGAACGTCCACGTCGCCGGCGACACCACCACTCCCGCCATCAGTTCCGGAGACCTGCTCCTGGTGGCCTCCGGCTCGGGAACCACCTCGGGAGTAGTCAAGGCAGCGGAAACAGCGGCGAAGGCCGGAGCGCGGATTGCTGCGTTCACCACCAACCCGGACTCGCCGCTCGCAGGACTTGCAGACGCCCTGGTGATCCTTCCCGCAGCCCAGAAGACCGACCACGGCTCGAGTGTCTCCCGGCAGTACGCGGGGTCCCTCTTCGAACAGGTACTTTTCCTCGCCACCGAGGCCATCTTCCAGTCGCTGTGGGACAACGACGCCCAGCCCGCGGAGGAGCTGTGGCTGCGCCACGCCAACCTCGAGTAACTGAGGCCCCGCTTCCACACCCACAGATTTCCACACCCAACAGCAGTTCCCTTACAGAAAGAAACAACATCATGAAACTCCAAGTTGCCATCGACCTCCTGACCACCGAAGCTGCCCTCGAGCTGGCCGGCAAGGTTGCCGAATACGTTGACATCATCGAACTCGGCACGCCGCTGGTGAAGAGCGAAGGCCTTTCCGTCATCACTGCTGTCAAGGAAGCCCACCCGGACAAGATCGTCTTCGCTGACCTGAAGACGATGGATGCCGGCGAACTTGAAGCCGACATCGCGTTCAAGGCCGGCGCCGACCTGGTCACCGTGCTCGGTGCGGCCGATGACTCCACCATCGCCGGTGCGGTCAAGGCGGCCAAGGCCCACAACAAAGGCATCGTCGTCGACCTCATCGGTGTGGCAGACAAGGTTACCCGCGCCAAGGAGGTCCGCGCCCTGGGTGCCAAGTTCGTCGAGATGCACGCCGGCCTGGACGAGCAGGCCAAGCCCGGCTTCGACCTGAACGGTCTGCTCCGCGCCGGTGCCGAAGCCCGCGTTCCGTTCTCCGTGGCCGGCGGCGTGAAGCTCGCCACCATCGCAGACGTCCAGAAGGCCGGGGCTGATGTCGCCGTCGCCGGCGGTGCCATCTACGGTGCAGCCGATCCCGCACTGGCCGCGAAGGAACTCCGCGCAGCCATCGTCTAGGTCTCCGATTGCGGTGGCGTCCCGTGCCTTATGGCCGCGGGACGCCACCTATGGAGTTAAAACAAGGCACGCCCCCAACGATGAGGGGTTGGCGTATTGGGGGACCCTAATCCCTGGGAAGGAATCTGTTCATCATGAGTATTAGGACCGCCGAGCGCGTAGAAGTCCTTGTTAACGACCCTGTTCGACTTTACGAATTGCTCGACGATGCAGAGGCCTTGCTCCGCCAAGCGCCCCAACACTTTGCTGGCATCCTGGTCACCCGCCACGATCCTGGCCGGTACACGCTTACGCTCAGCGACTGCGTCCCCTTTGGAGAGACACGCGAGCTAATTCTCTCGTGACCGTCGGTCGGCGGCGCACTGCCTGTCGAAAGTTAGAAGGCAACAATGTCTGTTACTTACCCTGATTCGAGTGTGAGGTCCGGGCAGAATCCGCTCCGGGATAAGCGTGACCGCCGGCTGTCCCGGGTGGCGGGCCCATCGTCCCTGGTGCTCTTTGGCGTAACGGGAGACTTGGCTCGAAAGAAACTCTTGCCCGCCGTCTACGACCTCGCGAACCGGGGACTCCTGCCGCCGAGCTTCGCGCTGGTGGGTTTCGGGCGGCGGGACTGGGACAACGAGGACTTCGCCGCCGAGGTGAAGGACGCGGTGAAGTCCTACGCACGGACCCCCTTTGACGAGGCGGTATGGAACCAGCTGGCCGAGGGCATCCGCTTCGTCCAGGGCGAGTTCGACGACGACGCCGCCTTTGGGCGGCTTTCCGCCACTCTTGCAGAACTGGACGAGCAGCGCGGCACCCGCGGCAACCACGCATTTTACCTGTCCATCCCGCCGAAGGCCTTCGAACTGGTCTGCCGGCAGCTCTCCAAGCACGGCCTGGCGCAGGCCGCGGGGGAGAAGTGGCGGCGGGTGGTCGTTGAAAAGCCGTTCGGCCATGACCTGGAATCGGCGCGGCAGCTGAACGACATTGTGGAGTCCGTGTTCCCGCAGGACGCGGTATTCCGGATTGACCATTACCTGGGCAAGGAGACGGTGCAGAACATCCTGGCGCTGCGCTTCGTCAACCAGCTGTTCGAACCGCTCTGGAACGCCAAGTATGTGGACCATGTGCAGATCACCATGGCCGAGGACATCGGCACCGGCGGCCGGGCAGGGTATTACGACGGCGTGGGCGCGGCCCGCGACGTGATCCAGAACCACCTGCTGCAGCTGCTGGCCCTGACCGCGATGGAGGAGCCCATCTCCTTCAACGCCGATGACCTGCGCGCCGAGAAGGAAAAGGTCCTCGCCGCCGTCAGGCTCCCCGAGGACCTGTCCACCCGCTCTGCCCGCGGCCAGTTCGCCGGCGGCTGGCAGGGCGGCGAAGAGGTCCAGGGCTACCTGGAAGAGGACGGCATCCCGGCCGACTCGACCACCGAAACCTACGCAGCGATCCGGGTGGACATCAACACCCGGCGCTGGAACGGGGTGCCGTTCTACCTGCGCGCCGGCAAGCGGCTCGGACGCCGTGTCACCGAAATCGCGGTGGTGTTCAAGCGGGCACCGAACCTGCTCTTCCGCGACCACGGCGACGACGACTTCGGCCAGAACGCCGTGGTGATCCGGGTCCAGCCCGACGAGGGCGCCACAATCCGGTTCGCGTCCAAGGTCCCCGGCACCCAGATGGAAGTCCGCGACGTCACCATGGACTTCGGCTACGGCCACGCCTTCACCGAATCCAGCCCCGAAGCCTACGAACGGCTGATCCTGGACGTGCTCCTGGGCGAGCCGCCGCTGTTTCCCCGCCACCGGGAGGTGGAGCTGTCCTGGACCATTCTGGACCCGTTCGAGAAGTACTGGGCCTCCCTGCCCGACCAGCCCGAGCCGTACGCGCCCGGCAGCTGGGGCCCGGCCTCTGCTGATGAGCTGCTAGCCCGCGACGGACGCACCTGGAGAAGGCCATGATCGTAGATCTCCCCAACACCACCACCTCCAACGTTTCCAAGAGAATCCAGTCCCTGCGCGCGCAGGGCGGCGTGATCGCCCTTGGCCGCGTCCTGACCCTGGTGGTCATCACAAAGTCAGGGCTGGAGGAAGAAGCGATCGAGGCGGCCAACGAGGCCAGCCGGGAACACCCCTGCCGGATCATCGTGCTGGCCGCCGGCTCGCAGGAGCGGCCCACCCGTCTGGACGCCCAGATCCAGGTCGGCGGGGACGCCGGAGCGTCCGAGGTCATCGTGCTGCGCGGGTACGGTGAACTCGCCGAGGAAAGCGAGTCCCTCGTCGCCGCGCTGCTGCTGCCCGACGCCCCGATCGTGGCCTGGTGGCCGCACGGCGCACCCGAGAACGCGTCCGTAACCTCCATCGGGCGGATTGCGCACCGCAGGATTACGGACTCTGCCAACGAGGCTGACCCGCAGCGGGCCCTGGAAAACATCCGCAACACCTATCAAGCAGGCGACACGGACCTTGCCTGGACCCGGCTGACCAACTGGCGGATTAAGCTCGCCGCCGTCCTGGACCAGGCCGGCGGCACCCCCGTCACCGCTGTCACCGTTGCAGGCGCCTCCGATTCACCCAGCACCATCCTGCTCGCGGCCTGGCTTACGAAGGCCCTGGACGCGCCGGTCACGATTGTGGCGGACCCTCCCGGCACCGGAATCCGGGGCGTTGAGCTGTCCCGGGCTTCCGGTGACATTCGGCTGTTCCGGCCGGGACATGCCGTCGCAGAACTGACCCAGCCTGGGCAGCCCGCGCAACGGATCTCCCTCCCGCGACGCAGCCTGCGCGACTGCCTCGCCGAAGAACTGCGCCGCCTCGACCCCGACGAAGTCTTCGGTGAAACGGTTCGTAGTCTGGCTATTTCCAGGGTGGATCAAGAAGGCCGTTACAGGCTGGGCAACCCTGACGTGGATTCGTTCGTCGCAGAGCGCATCACTATCGACCGGATGGAGGAGGCCTTCGAGAAGGCGCGCGAGGGCCAGATCCTGCGCCCCGTCGTCGAGGTCCAGTCCGCGAGGGCCTCCGCATAGGCCTCACGGGCGAAGGTATCCCACTGTCGCGACGCGACCCCACCGGTCCGTGATCGTCCTCAACGAAGCCCATCTCGCCGCGTTCCGGTTTGTTAATCAAAACAGGAAAGGTGCCAGCCGCGAGGTCAGTTCACGGGCCGCTTCGGCGTGTTCGCGGGTTGCGGTGAACCGCTCCGCTGGGCTGGCGAGGCAGACGGCTGCGCCTGCGACCCCGTTGGGCAGTCTTACCGGAAGCGCCAGACTGGCGGATCCTTGTTCTAATTCGTTGATTTCCGAGGCCTCGCCGCTGAGCCTTATTTCCGCAAGTTGTTCTTCCAGTTGACCGTTATCTGTGATGGTGTGTTGTGTCAGCTTCACCAATGGCCCTTTCGGGAACGGGGAAGCCGAATCGCCAAGTTCGGCAAGCATCAGCTTTCCTGCGGCGGAGGCGTGCGGATACCGGAGCATTTCGAAGACAGAGTGGAGCGGATAATCCGGGTCCTCATCGGCGACTCTGAGGGAAGCGCTCCGGAACATAAAGAGATGCACTGCGAAACGGTTCCCGCCGCGGAACTCTTCTATGAGGGCGCGGGCTGCCGTGGGAACGGTTGGGGGAGTCGCAGCCGTAATCAGCCCCGAAATTGCCTGTCCGAGTGCAAATCCGCGGAGGTCGGATGTGCGGGCCAGATACTCGTCCGCCACGAGCGAATTCAAGATCCGGTACGCGGTCGCCTGGGGCATCTGCAGGGCGTCGGTGACCTCTTTCGCCGTTGTCCCGGTGCCGAACCGTGCCACGATTTCCAAGATCCTGAGCGGGTTTGACGTGGTGCTGGGTCCGGAGTGGGTGGGCCTGTAGGTCATGGGGTAGGCCTGCCGTTAAAGAGGTCCATTTCCCGGGTTTCGTCGTAGATGCCGACGGACGCGAGGCGCCCAGGTAACCGGAGGCGGAGGAACGTGGCGTAGATGATGCTGGCGATCAGGACACCGGCGTAGATGAGGGTCTGCAGACTGCCTGTGCGAATCGATGCCGCCGCCGCCGTCCAGAAGACCGCCCCGACGGCGAGCGAGGTCACCGCCCCGAGGATCCAGCTGGCGTAAGTGTTCTCGCCTATCCGGCGCAAGAAGAAGGGCAGGGACGCGCTTGCAAGGATGTAGGACCCAAGGTATCCGTAGGCGCCCAGTGTGAAGAGGCTGACCAGGCCACGTTCCGGGCTGGCGCCGGAGAGGATGAGCGCGATGGGCACGATGGCAACTACCGGCATGATGACCATGATTGCCGTCGAGGGGGTTCGGTAGACGGGATGGGTCCGGCCGACTATTCGCGGCGCGACCCCTTCCCTGCCCATACAGAAAAATATACGGGCGAGGGCGTTCACGGATGCGATCGCGCAGCCAAACCAGGATGCTGCGATTCCCAGGTCGAGGACCGCGGCGGACGCAGGGGAGACCTGGGAAAACAGGTCAGATAAAGGGGTGGAGCTGGCCGCAATGGTTATCGGTGCCTCCTGGAGTGCTGCGTCCTGGGCGGTCACGGCAAGAAGGCACAGCACGCCCATCAGTATGGGGGTCCACGTGATGGCGCGTGGGACTGTGACGAAGGGCCTGTGCGCCTCGCCGCCCAGCGTGGTGGGGCTTTCGAAGCCGACAAAGGCGCTTACGGCCACGACGATTCCGAGCGGTAACGCATCAAAGTTTCCGGTCCAGGCAAAAACGCTCCCGAGATTGGCGCTTGGTGCGTTGAAGGCGAAGTAGACGATCATGAGGACGGCGAGGACACCGATTGAAAGGGATTCCATCAACACCGTGAACCACGCCGATACCCGGATCCCCCTCACCATGAGGAAAGAGGAGGCAATCGCGGCGGCAAGAATGACCGGCACTGTGAAGAGCCTGGAGTCCGCGACGGGGACCCCCAGGTTGATGAACAGCTGGACGACATAGGTGCCGACAAGCAACAGACTGGCCATGGCCACGAGGCCGTAACCGAATATGGCCGACCAGCCGGCGGTAATTGCCGTCCGCTGGCCAAGGCCCTTGGCCGTGTAGCTGTAGAGGCCGCTGACAGCAGCCATGCGCTGTGCCATCGGTCTGAGACAGAAGGAAACCAAGACCATTACGGCCATGGCCGCGCCGAATGTCAGCAACAGATTCGGTCCCTCGGATCCAAAGACAAGACCCGGAAAGACAAGAGCCGGAATGACGGACATGGCACCCGCAGGCGCCACGCCGGCAACAGCCTGCGCGAAGACCGGCAAGAAGGAAAGTCTCCGGCGGCGCAGACCCTCCACTGGAGAGCGGGGAGTGATGAAGCGATCACCGCGAGCAGACACTGCGTACCAACTTTCGCTCGGATGGGCGCGCTTGCCTTGCTCGCGAGGGGACGCAAGTCATCGGGCCCACGGTGCAGAACATTAGCATTTCCGGGCCTGCAACGACAGCCTCAGACATGTTTCCAAATGTTTCCAACATGTTAACTGGGGTGGGAATTTATGATCCGGAATTTCTCAAGTAAATCTTTATGAATTACTCGCCTAAATGAATTCCCTGACGTAGTTTTGCTTGTGAAAGGAATGCAGGTGACCCGCATCACACCAGCAGGGCTCGAAGTAGAGCTCGGCTGACTACGGTCTCACTGCACCAGGATGACCAGTTCTGACGAAGACGAACAGTTCTGAGAATCCATGGAACCCCTTTGTGTCTATTGGCCCCCAACGGCAACACCACCTACTGGGCCGGGCACGAGATTAAGGCCGGGCGTGTGGGTCAACAACCACCATGACTACCCCCTCGGCTTCTTCAAGGCCCGTTTCAGGAGCACATCGGCTCCGAGGCCGTAGGCGTTCTCTTCCTGTTCAAGGACTAATCAAGGAGATAAGCATGAGTGTCGATACTGAAGTTGAGACTGTTGTTGGGGTGGCGCACCCTTTGGATCCGTTGTCGCGGGAGGAGATTTCGCGTGCGGTGGCGGTTTTGCGGGAGGGGCCGGCCGCGGCGGAATCGTTCCGTTTTATCAGTGTTGAGTTGCGTGAGCCGTCCAAGGAGGACCTGCGCAACGGTGTGCAGGTCGTCCGGGAGGCGGACGCTGTCCTGGTTGACCGTGCCGAGGCGCGGTCGTACGAGGCGGTTGTTAATCTTGATTCGGGCACTGTTGATGCGTGGAGGCAGCTCGCTGCCAACGTTCAGCCCCCGTTCATGCTTGATGAGTTTGCCGAGTGTGAGGAAGGGTGCCGGAAGGACCCGGGTGTTATTGCCGCTCTTGCCTCTTGC
>NZ_JBFTLC010000056.1:0-12224 GCF_056396245.1 Arthrobacter sp. 05T423 | reverse complement strand
GACTTCGACGCGTGCGAACGCTGCCAGCCGGGCATGGGCTCCAAGTCCTACGCCAAGGGCGGCGTGCTGGTTCCGAGCGAGCACCACATCGGCGCGTTCCACGACTGGATCCACGAACTGGTCGGCGACGTCCCGCCCACAGGAGAAGCGCTCCTGGGCATCAACGAGAATACCCCGCCACTGGAGGAACGCGCCGAAACCCTCCAACGCAAAGAAACCCCCGCAACCTAAGGCACCGCAAACAGCCACCGATGACCCCGGACCCTCGCTCCGGGGTCATCGGTGCGTGTAGCCCATCTTTCCGCTGATGCTCAGGCCGGCCTCCTGGAGGCCTTTGATCAGGCCTGGCGTGTTTTCCGGGTCGAAGCGGAAGGCGGGGCCGGAGATGCTGACGGCCCCGATGACCGTCCCGAAGTGGTTGTAGACCGGCACGGCAACCGCAGTCAGTCCGATCTCGAATTCCTCGTGGACAACGGCATAACCGTCGTGGGAGACGTCGAGGAGCTGCTTCTCCAAGGTATCCCGGTCCGTGATAGTCCGGGGGGTGCGGGCCGGAAGGCCCACCGTCTTGAGGATCCGGGACCGCTCTTCGACCGGCAGCGCTGCCAACAGCACTTTGCCGCTGGACGTGGCATGGAGGGGCGTGAGGCTGCCTACCCAGTCGGAGGTGGCCAGCGTCGACGGGCCCATGGCCTGGTCCACGTTCACCGCGTAGTTGGAACGCAGAACAGCGAGATTGACGGTTTCCTTGTATTGGTCTGCGAGGCTCTCCAGGATGGGGCGTGCCTCGTGCACCATGCTCAGCCGGCCAGGAATGGAGCTGGCCAGGCGCAGGATGCCGAAGCCCAGCTGATACTTGCCGCGGTCGGTGTTCTGCCGCACGATTTCGCGGGACACCAGTGATCCGAGCAGCCTCGAGGCGGTGGACTTGTGGACCCCCATTTCGTCGGCGATGTCGCTGACGCCTGCGTGTCCGTCCCGGGCCAGGATCTCCAGGATCTGGAGGGCGCGGTCCACAGACTGGACGCCTCCGCCCTGGGCGTCCGGATCCCGATCAGTCACTGGTTCGTCTCTTGCAGCCATCAGAGGTGCTCCCTTTTGTCGCCGTGACCAGAGGTCAGGCTTTGCGCCATCCCGCCTGCCTCACACGTCCGATCCTGGACTGCGGCCGATGCGCACCGTCATTTACCGAACACAACGTCTACATTCCGGACGCAGGAACCCAGGGGAGCGCAAATGCCGGAACCGGCTCGCCCAGCTGAACGCCGCGGGACGGAACCACCATGACGCCGTCGGCCGTGGCCAGTCCGCGCATCATTCCGGGGCCGGTGTAGTGGGCAGGAGTCGCCAGGCCGTTGACCCAGCGAAACGGCATCAGCCGTGTGGTCGCGGGGTGGGCGTCGATCATGGTGCCGCACGGCACCCGGCTAATGCCGGCCAGCGGCTGGTGGCCGAGTCCGGCCAGCAGCGGGCCGCCAACGGTGAACAGGGCCATCAGGGCGGCCAGCGGGTTGCCGGGAAGTCCGACGACGAAGCGGCCGTTTGGCAGTTTGCCCAAGGCAGTGGGGTGGCCCGGCCGCATCGCGATGCCGTCGATGAGGAGCCGTCCGCCGAGCGCGGCCACGGCGTTGCGGAAGTGGTCAGCGCCAGAGCGCCCTGTGCCGCCGGTGGTCACGACGACCTCGGGCCATTGCCCCATCGGCGCTTCGGAGGCGCCGAGCGCCATGAGCCATTCCTCGTAAGAGTCCCCGATCCGGACCAGTGGCCCCGGGACGCCGCCAAGCATTTGGATGACTGTGCTGAGCTGGGGCCCGAAGGCATCCCTGACCTGCCCCGGTGCCGGAATCCTGGCCGTGACCACCTCCGATCCGGTGACCACCATCTTGACCAGCGGCTTGCCGCGCACTTCCAGCTGGTCGAAGCCGGCAACGGCAGCCAGGGCGATATGCGCAGGGTTCAGGGCTGTACCGGCGGGGATCAGCAGCTCGCCGGCTGCCGCTTCCTCGCCCGACCTGCGGATGTGCTGGCCCGCGCGGGGTTCACCGGGGGAAGCCGCGTCACCCAGCAGGAGTATGGCCTGGCTGCCTGCGCCGGTGGCAAGCCGCCCGCTCTCGACACGGAGCACCGCCTGTGTGCCCGAAGGGATGACGCCACCTGTGACCACGGGGCTGGCCTCTCCGCTGCGGAGGGGCTTTCCGGGGTCTGTCAGTATCCACGGGCCGTCACCGCTTACAGTCCAGCCGTCCATGGCGGACGAGGCGTAGTGGGGCATCTCCTGCACCGCGACGAGGTCCGCCGCCAGGGTTCTTCCGTGCGCCTCCGCAAGGGGGACGCGCTCTGGTCCAAGGGGGCTGGCGCAGTCGAAGGCCAGACGGCGTGCTTCCGCCCAGGTGTGCTCGCCGTGAGCGGGACGCCCGCCGTCCTTGCGCGGACTGCCGGCGGTTTGAAGGGCTTGGGCTGCCACTGGCGGTCCCCTCGTTGGATGGTTGCGGAGCGGGCGGGGCGCTGCGCGCGCAGCGGCGCACGTCCTGGATTCCCGCCGCTCCTGTTCGTTTCCCGAAAGCGGTGCTTCGGCGCTTACCTCCCCAGGTATTCAGGCTACCGAAACACCGTTTACGGGAAACGAAACGGTTTACGCCCGTGGCAGTGCGGGCCTGGACGCCGCGCTGCTGGCGGCACCCTGATATTCCAAATATATCGTAAAGATATATCAGGGCGGAAGGGTTGCAAGCACCTGATTTTCCTCTGCCTTGGCCCCTGCCGGTTCAAGCCGCACAACGACCGACTTCGACGTCGGCGTCCCGCTGGTGTCAGCCACGGAGTCCAGTGGTACCAGCACGTTGGTTTCCGGGTAGTACGCGGCTGCGCAGCCCTTAGGCGTTGAGTAGCTCACGATCCGGAAGCTTTCCGCCCGGCGTTCCGTACCCCGGAACTCTGAGACCAGGTCCACCAGGTCGCCGTCGGCATAACCGAGCTCGGCGATGTCTGCCTCGTTGACCAACACAACGCGCCGGCCTCCGTGGATTCCGCGGTACCGGTCGTCCTTTCCATAGATCGTGGTGTTGTACTGGTCGTGGGAACGCAGGGTCTGCAGGATCAGCCGTCCGGACGGGGCCCGAAGGTACTCCAGCGCATTCGACGTGAAGTGCGCCTTGCCGGACGGGGTCTTGAACTCCCTGTTGTCCCGTGGCGGGTGCGGCAGAACGAAGCCGCCGGGGTGCTGGATTCTCTCCTCGAAATTCTCGAAGCCGTCGATGACAGCCTCGATGTGCTTCCTGATCAGTGAGTAGTCGTCCCGGAGCGAGAGCCAGTCGGCCACCGGCCTGTTGGGAAGCGGCTGGCCGTCTGCGCCGGTGAACACCTTGTGTGCGAGGTTGCAGACGATTGCCACCTCGGACATCAAATGTTCGCTGGCGGGCTTGAGCCGGCCGCGCGATGCATGAACAGCGCTCATTGAATCCTCCACCGTGACCCTCTGGTCGCCGGACCGCTGGGCATCCCGTTCGGTGCGGCCCAGCGTTGGGAGAATCAGGGCGCGTTGTCCTGTCGACAAGTGCGAGTGGTTCAGTTTCGTCGAGATCTGCACCGTCAGCCCGGTATTGGCCAGGGCCTTCTCGGTGGCATCCGAGTCCGGAGCCGCCCGCACGAAGTTCCCGCCCATGCCCACGAACAGCCGGACCTTGCCGTCCCGCATCGCCCGGATCGCGGCGACGGTATCGTAGCCGTGCGCCCGGGGCGAACGGAACTGGAATTCCTGGTCGAGCCGGTCGTGGAAGCTCCCGGGCATCCGTTCGAAGATGCCCATGGTCCGGTCGCCCTGGACATTGGAGTGTCCGCGGACCGGGCAGACTCCCGCCCCCGGCTTGCCGATGTTGCCCTGCAGCAGCAGGACATTGACGACGTCGCGAAGGGTGGGAACTGAGTGCTTGTGCTGTGTCAGGCCCATCGCCCAGCAGACAATGGTGGAGCCGGAAGCCAGGAGCCGTTCACCGGTGGCGTTGATCTGTTCCATGGTCAGGCCGGTTGCCTCGACGATGTCGTCCCACTGCACCTGTTCCAGCTGGGAAAGGTAGGACTCGAGGCCGACGGTATGGCTCGCGATGAAATCGTGGTCGAAAACCGTGGACAGGCCGGGGGTGTTCCTGCCTGCACGCTCTGCGTCCAGCAGGTATTTCCCGAGGCCCTGGAAGAGTGCCTGGTCGCCGCCGGCCCTGATCTGCAGGAAGTCATCAGTCAGCTGCGTACCCACCAGTGTTCCCGAGATGGTCTGCGGGTTCTCGAAGTGAAGGAGTCCGGCCTCGGGGAGCGGATTGACGGATACGATCGCGGCACCGTTCTTCTTGGCCTTCTCCAGTGCACTGAGCATCCGCGGGTGGTTCGTGCCCGGGTTCTGTCCCGCCACGAAGATGAGACTGGCCGTCTCCAGATCCTTCAGGCTGACAGACCCCTTGCCGATGCCGATGGTCTCCACCAGGGCCGACCCGGAGGACTCGTGGCACATGTTTGAACAGTCCGGCAGATTGTTGGTGCCCACGCCGCGGACGAGCAGCTGGTACACGAACGCCGCCTCGTTCGAGGTCCTCCCGGATGTGTAGAAGACGCTTTGGCCAGGGTCCTCCATGTCCCTGAGTTCCTCGGCGATGAGCTCCAGGGCGGCGTCCCAGTCGATAGGCCGGTAGTGGGTAGCGCCCTCATCCAGGACCATCGGATGGGTTAGCCGTCCCTGCTGTCCCAGCCAGTAGTCGTCGCGTGTTTTCAGGTCCGCAACGGAATGCCTGGCGAAGAACTCGGGACTCACCCGGCGGCGGGTAGCTTCCTCGGCCACGGCCTTGGCGCCGTTCTCGCAGAACTCCGCGGCATTGCGTTTTTCGTGTTCCGGCCAGGCACAGCCCATGCAGTCGAATCCGTCGATCTGGTTGACCGCCATGAGCGTCTGGACGCTGCGCAGCGGGCCCATCTGCTCCAGGGAAATTTTCAGCGCGTTGGCCACGGCGGGGATGCCGACGGCCTTGGTTTTGGGTTTGCTGACAGTCAGCCTTGACTCGTCGATGTTGTGGCGGGGGGCCTTAGAAGCCATGGGCTCGTCCTTCAGATCTTTGCCGTGCAGTAGGGGTGTGCATTGCCTAGGGACCTTCGACTGTGATGATGTCGCCGTTCTCGCGGAAGAACATGCGGCGGCCTCCCCCAAAGGCCCGAACCAGCCAGATGATGCGGCCGTCCTCGGTCAGGTCGTCGATCCAGCCGCTGTGGGGAAGCGTGTACGACTCCAGCACGGTGACGAAATCGCCGGGCATGAGCGCCGTCCAGTCCGCTACGACCTTGGTGCTGGTGGGCTGGGGCGCGGTGCTGCGTGCCATCACTGTCCCGGCTACCGCGTGAGGACTGGCGTCCGGGCTGCGCGCGACTGTCCGCGCGCCGCTTCGGTGGTGTGGAGAAGCAGCAGCGCCGTCGTGACTGAGCCGACGCCGCCAGGGACCGGCGTCAGCGCGGCAGCTACCGGACGGACGCTGGCTTCGTCGACGTCTCCGGCGAGGGAGCCGTCGGAAAGCACGTTGGTGCCCACATCGATGACCACTGAATGTTCCGAAACGTCGGCGCCGGTCAGCAGCCCGGTGCGGCCGGCGGCAACAACTACGACGTCGGCTGTCTTGGTGTACTTCCCGAGCGGCCCGGACTTCGAGTGGCAGACGGTAGTGGTGGCGTCCTTCTGCAGAAGCAGCAGGGATAATGGCTTGCCAACCACGGTTGACCGGCCCACCACTACCACGCTGCGGCCCGCCACCGGAATGTCGAAGTGGTCAAGCATTTCCACAACCGCACGTGCTGTAGCCGGCGCGAAGGCGCGTTCACCGACGGCGAGGAGTCCCAGGCTCACCGGGTTCGCGCCGTCGATGTCCTTTTCCGGGGCGATGTACTTGACCAGTTCCTGGGTCCTGACGCCGGGAGGCAGGGGGGTCTGCAGGATGATGCCGTTGACTGAAGGCTCCGCGCTGAGGTCCTTCAGCACCGCGATGAGCACCTGTTCGGTGGCGTCGCGGCCAACGTCGATGATGCGGCAGCCGATGCCGGCGGTTTCCGCGGCGCGCTCTATGGAGCGCACGTACCAGTGCGTTGAGCTGTCCTCGGTCGCAACCACGACGGCGAGGGTAGGCCCTGGGCCCTCCTCGGCCAGGGCCTTGGCCTGGGCAGCGGCCTGCTGCTGTATCAGTTTGGCGAGGGGCTTGCCGGAAAGCTGGGATGCCGTCATCGGAGGATCCTTTCCCGTACCTGGCGTGCGAGTGAGTCCGCCGCCAGTACGACCTTTTCTTCAAGGCCGTCAGTGTGTTCTGCAAGTGAGGTGCGGGCCTGGGCGTCCTTGATGGCCACCACGTTAATGTCGATGTTGACGCGGGCCGTAGTCGCCGCAGCCCTGGCCGCGTCGGCTGCTGCGGCAATGTCGCTGATGACATTCGGGTTCGCAATATCCAGAAGTTCGGCGGCGAGCTCCACGACGGCGCCTGACAGCTCGATCAGCCGGGCCGGCGGTTCGGCGGCCTGAACAAGTGCGTTGTCGATGGCGGCTGCACGCGCCGCACGCTCGGGGTCGCTGGCGGTGGGCAACTTATAGGAGGCGATCACAGCTTTGAAAGCGGCTTCATCGGCGTCGGCCAGCCCCAGCGTCTCGCCGATGAGCTGGTCGGCGGCGGCAATGATTCTGGCCGTCGTCTCTGCATGCTGCTCGTATTTGTCGCCGGTGCTGAACCGCGCCACCATCGCCACCAGGGCCGCACCCTGCGCCGCATGGAGCGCGGCGGCCGCGCCGCCACCGGGGGTGGGCTTCCGTGCGGCAAGCCTGCCGAGGTAGTCATTAATTGTTTCTGAACCGATCATTTGTCCATTCCTGGGCTGGTAGGGGCTGGAGCGGAAAGGGGGTTGCACGCAGCCCGGCTCCCGTTGCGAGGATGAGCCGGGCCGCGTGCCCCCAGAGGCCCTCGGGCTGTTTAGCCGCGGAGTCTGGTCATTTTCGGGTCGTACAGCGGCTCTTCCGAAACAGTGGCCGTGATACGGCGCCCGAAGTATTCGATTTCGACGGAGTCGCCGAGCGAAACGGTGCCCGGGAGGTAGGCGTAGGCGATCGGCTTGGCCACCGTGTATCCGTACGCGGCGCTGGTCACGTAGCCGACGGCCTGCTCCTTGTAGAACACGGGTTCCTTGCCCAGGACGATGGACCGGCCGTCGTCGATGGTCAGGCACCGCAGCCGGCGCGCGGAGCCTTCTTCGCTCCGGCCTTCGAGCGCGCCCTTGCCGATGAAGCTCTCCTTGGCCATCTTGACGGCGAATCCGAGGCCTGCCTCGAAGGGGTCGTGCTCCGTGGTCATGTCAGTTCCCCAGGAGCGGTAGCCCTTTTCAAGGCGCAGCGAGCTGAACGCCGCCCGGCCGGCCGCGATCACTCCAAGTGGCTGTCCTGCCTGCCACAGCGCATCCCACAGCCGTTGTCCGTTGTCCGCGCTGGTGTACAGCTCCCAGCCGAGTTCGCCCACATAGGACAGCCGCATGGCCGTGACCGGGACCCCGCCGATGACAACGCTCTTGGCCCGGAAGTACTTCAAACCGTCGTTGGTGAAATCATCCTCGCTGACCTTGCCCACCAGGTCGCGGGCCAGCGGACCCCACAGCCCGATGCAGCAGGTGCCGCCCGTGGTGTCACGGACCTGGACCCAGTCGGAAGCGGACCCGCTTTGCGTCTGGTGCCTGGCTGCCCTCGTGAAGTAGGCAGTGTCGATGTTGCCGTTGGCTCCGAGCTGGAAGGTGTCCTCGCTCAGGCGGGCCACCGTGATGTCGCTCCGCACGCCGCCGGCGTGGTCGAGCAGGAGCGTGTAGGTGACCGCACCGGGCTTCTTGTCCAGGTCCGCGGTCGTCAGCTCCTGAAGCAGCTTCAGGGCTCCGGGACCGGACACTTCCAGCCGTTTCAGTGGCGTCATGTCGTACATGGCCACCGCCGTGCGGGTCTTCCACGCTTCGGCTGCGGCGATGGGGGAGCTGAACATGTTGGTCCACGCGTCCCGTGCCGGCGGCAGCCATTCCGCCGGCATCTCCTTGAGGAGGGCGGCGTTTGATTCGAACCAGTACGGCCGCTCCCACCCGCCGGACTCCAGGAAGAAGGCCCCCAGCTCCTTGTGCCGGGCATGGAACGGGCTCACGCGCAGGTTGCGCGGCGAGAGGCGGGGCTGGAGCGGGTGCAGGACGTCGTAGATTTCCACGAAGTTCTGCTGCGAGGTCTCGCTGACGTACCCGGGGGTGAGCTGGACGTCCTCGAAGCGGGTGATGTCACACTCACCCAGGTCGGTTTCGGACTTGCCCGTGGTCAGCAGCTCGGCCATCGCCTTGGCAACGCCTGCTGAGTGGGTGACCCAGACGGCTTCGGCCACAAAGAAACCGTCGAGTTCCTTGGACTCACCCAGGAGCGGTCCGCCGTCGGGGGTGAAGGAGAAGATGCCGTTGAAGCCATCCTCGATTTCGCTCTCCGCCAGTCCGGGAAGAAGCTCCTTCGACGCCTCCCAGGCCGGCAGGAAATCCTCCAGGGTGAAGTCCAGGCGGGACGGCATGTTGTGTTCGCTGACGGTCTCCGGGGCGTAGGTTCCCAGAGCTTCGACGTCGACGGGCATGGGGCGGTGGGCGTAGGAGCCGATGCCGTAGCAGTCGCCGTGCTCCCGGTAGTAGAGGTCCTGGTCCTGGTGGCGCAGGATAGGCAGCGTGGCTCCGTTCGGCAGTTCGTTGCGGCCGCTCAGCTGGGGCACTGGTGTGGTCTTCACGTACTGGTGGGCCAGCGGGAGCAGCGGAACGGACATGCCGATCATGGCACCGATCTTGGCGCCCCAGAAGCCGGCGCACGAGATCACAATGTCGGCCGGGATGATACCCCCGGACGTCTCGACGCCCGTAACCCGCCGTCCGGACTGCTCGATTCCGGTTACGGCCGTGGAGCCAAGGTACTTGACCCCGGCGGCCTCGGTGCGCTTGATCAGCAGCTGAACAGCACGCGCGGCGCTTGCCAGGCCATCACTTGGAACGTGGAGGCCGCCGAGGACGTTCTGCTCGGTCAGGAGCGGGTAGAGCTCCTTGCACTCGGCCGGAGAGATGAGGCGTCCTTCGATCCCCCAGGAAGAGGCGTAGCCCAGCTTCCGTTTCAGGTCGGCGAGACGGGTTTCGGTGGTGGCGACCTCCAGGCCGCCCACCTGGTTGAAGCAGCTCACGCCGTCCTCCGTCAGCGACAGCAGCTTCTCGACTGTGTACTTGGCGAAGGATGCCATGGTCTTGGAGGGATTGGTCTGGAAGACCAGACCCGGGGCATGGGAGGTGGAGCCTCCGGGCATGTTCAGCGGCCCCTGGTCCAGGACGGTGATGTTGTTCCAGCCCCGGGCGACCAGTTCGTCGGCGATGTTCGTCCCGACGATGCCAGCTCCGATGATGACAATTCGTGGCGTGGATGCCATGTGGTTTCTCCTGCTGATTGAGGTTGTGGGCTTCCGCGGTAGGTGCGTGGCTGCTTTAGCGGAAGACGATGGTGCTGGCCTGGTCGATCAGCACGCGGTGTTCGCAGTGCCACCGGACTGCGCGTGACAGGGCCAGTGCCTCCGCGTCCTGGCCAATGGTGGAGAGCGTGGTCGGCCCGAAGCTGTGGTCCACCCGGATGACTTCCTGCTCGATGATCGGGCCCTCGTCAAGGTCGGCCGTGACGTAGTGGGCAGTTGCACCAACCAGCTTGACGCCGCGGGCGTAGGCCTGATGGTACGGGCGCGCGCCCTTGAACCCTGGCAGGAACGAGTGGTGGATGTTGATGGCTCTGCCCTCGAGGGACCGGCACAGGTCATCGGAAAGCACCTGCATGTACCGGGCCAGGACCACGAGGTCGATCCCGTACTCGTCGACCAGCTCCAGCAGGCGCTGCTCGGCCTCCTGCTTGGTGTCCTGGGTTACGGGGATGTGAACGAACGGAAGGCCGGCGGCCTCGGCCATGGCCCGGTGGGTTTCGTGGTTGGAGACCACCAGGGCCAGATCCCCGCCCAGACTGCCGCCACGCCAGCGGAAGATAAGATCGTTGAGGCAGTGCCCGAACTTGGACACCATGACCAGAACGCGCTGCTTGGTCTCGTCGTGGACGTCGAACTTCATGTCAAAGCGTTCCGCGATGGGGCGGAACTCCTCTTCGAGCGTCTGCAGATCGTAGTCGGTCGCTCCCGAGAAGGCCGTGCGCAGGTGCAGGGTCTGGCGGAGGCCGTCGTCGAACTGCTGGTGCTCTTCGATGTTGAATCCGCGCTCGAACAGAAACGTGGTCACTGCCTGAACGATGCCGGCACGTTCGACACACGACAGTGTGAGTACGAACTTACCGGTTTTTGTTTCTCCCGAGGCTGCGGTCTGCGGAGCCGGCCTGGTTCCTGTGGCTGTGTCCACAACGGTCATGTCTAAATCCTTTAGATATATGGTTGATAACCTAATTGATATATCAGCGGTGATGGCCAGCGTATACTGGTGAGCGGATGAGGTCAATAGTCGAATGTTGGCCCATAGGAGAGGCGGAGCGGTGGCGTTTGAAGCTTTGGCGGTGACGGAGGCCGGAGGTTCGAGGTCCCTGGCCGATGTGGCCTATGAACGGATCCGGGACAGCCTGCTCACCCTGGAGATCCGGCCTGGCGATCCGCTGTACGACGAGGGGATTGCTAAGGAGCTCGGCGTCGGCCGCACACCTGTCAGGGAAGCGCTGAAGCGGCTTGAAGTGGACCGGCTCGTGGTGACCTATCCGAGGCGCGGCACCTTCGCGACGCGCGTGGAGGTCACGGACCTCGCGTTCATTTCGGAAATCAGGGCCCAGCTGGAGCCCCTTGCTGCTGCCCGTGCCGCCCGGGTGGCCTCTGCGGCAGCGCGGGAGCGTCTGCGCCTCATTGTGGAGGAAGTGGACTCCTTCGACGTGGACAGCGCTTCAGTGGTGGAGACGTTGCGGCTGGATGCCAGGGTGCACCAGGGCATTTATGCTGCAGCGGCGAACCCGCACCTGGAAGACGTGCTGATCCGCTACGACAATCTCGCAACGCGCATCTGGTGCATGGTGGTGGACCGGCTGCCCAATCTTTCCAGGCATGTGCATGAGCACGTCGACCTGCTTGAAGCAGTGATTGCCGGCGACGAGGCCCGTTCGGCAGAGCTGGCCCGCATTCACGTCGACGGCTTCGAGAAGGCCGTACGGACGGCGCTGTTTGCCGCGTAGGGCTGCCTGAAACGCCCGCATAAAAAATTGTGTCCCCGCCGCTCTTCACGACGGGGACACAATTGTGTGTGGAGTCCGTGGCTACCGCCGCGCGTCCTGGGCAGCGACGAGCTCGTGCGCCTCGGCTTCGGTGTCCACGCTCGGCATGGAGCCCGGCAGGGGCTGGCCCGCCGATTCACGAAGGAAATAGATGGCGATCGCCCCAATGACCGACGTCGCCATCAGGTAGTAGGCGGGGGCCATGTCGTCGCCGGTGGCCTCGATCAGGCCCTGGACAAGAAACGGTGTCGTCCCGCCGAAAATCGCCACCGAGAAGTTGTAGGCGATTCCCATGCTGACGCTCTATCAGCTTCCGCCGCTTTTGACCGGACGCTCTATCAGCTTCCGCCGCTTTTTGAACTGAGGCTCACTGGATTTCGGGGCGGGGGAGGAGGGCATGGCGACGACATCGGCGGCCTGGCATCAGGAGGTGAGTTCTGGTGCGCCGACGGGCGGGTGGTACACGAACGGCCCCCGTGTCCAGGGCGGGGGCCGTTCCGCTGCGTGCTGAGTGTTACTGGGCCGCCTTGGCGAGGGTTTCGCGTTCGGCGGCGATGGTGGTGTTCTCCCCGTGTCCGGTCCTGACGACGGTCTCGGCCGGGAGGGTCAGGAGCCGTTCGCGGATGGAGGCCAGGATGGTGGGGTAGTCGCTGTAGGACCGTCCGGTCGCGCCGGGTCCGCCGTTGAACAGGGTGTCCCCGGTGAATACGGTGTTCTCGGCTTCGAGGTGGAAGCAGGTGGACCCGGGTGAGTGGCCGGGGGTGTGGATGGCCCGCAGCACCGCCCCACCTACCGGGAACTCGTCCCCGTCCGCGATCTCCCGGTCCGGTTTCGTGCCGGGGTAGACCTGTTCCCAGAGGACCTGGTCCGCCGGGTTCATGTGGATCGGGGCGCCGACGGCCTGGGCGAGGTCGCGGGCGGCACCGATGTGGTCGTTGTG
>NZ_JBFTLC010000055.1:0-12282 GCF_056396245.1 Arthrobacter sp. 05T423 | reverse complement strand
GCGCGGGAAAGGGCGCCAAGTACCTCGAGCACTACCACGAGATGAACCCGGACAACGTGTGGGAAAACTGGGAGTTCTCCAAGGAGCTCACCGACTCCGGCCAGCTGAACCCGTACATGCACACCTCCTTCCGTGACGGCACCAAGGCATCCATCGAGATGGCCGCCGTCGCCAACGGCGCCGGCCTCACGCCGTCGGACTCCGGGCTGACCTTCACCCCCGGCGACGTGGAAGAGATCGCCACCATCTGCCGCCCGGCCGACGTCGGGGGTGCCCTGGCGCACGAGGGAAGCGTGGACGTCATGTCCAGCGTTACCCGCGAGGGTGACTGGATCCCGTTCAACACCCAGGAGGGCGTCTTCGTCGTCGTCAAGGCCACCAATGATTACGTCTCCGGCTGCTTCACCGAATACCCGTGGCACCCGGACCCCACCGGCCAGTACGCAGCCCTGTACCGCCCCTACCACTATGTGGGCCTCGAACTGAACGTCTCCATCGCCAACGCAGCCCTGCGCGGCATCGCAACCGGCTCGCCCGTCGGCTTCTTCGGTGACGTCGTGGCCACCGCCAAGAAGGACCTGTTCGCTGGCGAGTTCCTCGACGGCGAGGGCGGCTTCACCGTCTGGGGCAAGCTCGTCTCGGCCAAGCACTCCGTGGCGATCGGCGCCCTGCCCGTAGCCCTGGCGCACCACGTGGAGCTGCGTGCCGACGTCGCCAAGGGCGCTACCGTCCGCTGGGAAGACGTCATCATGGATGAGTCGCTCTCCCAGGCCCTCGAACTGCGCCGCGAAACTGAGGCGCTGGTCGCCGAAGCTGCGCTGACCTCCTAACCACCTCCATCCCCACCTCCCGCGCCGCGCTGCGAACCCCAACCCTCCCGCACACGGGAACAAGACTCCTTCCAATGAAGAAAGGCATCACATGAAATCGAAGACCCGCGCCCTCACCGGAGTGCTGGCATGCACCCTTGCCGCCTCTGTCCTCGCCGGCTGCGCCTCCGGGGCGCCCGGCGGCGGTGCACCCGTAGCCAAGATCCAGCTGTCCATCCCGGACCCGCTGACCTCCTCGGTGGGTGTCGCTGCCCAGCACTTCGCAGACCAGGTGAAGAAGACCTCCAACGGCTCGGTGGCTGTCACGGTGGTGCCGAACGGAACGAGCTTCAGCGGGGACCAGAACGCGGCCGTCACGAGATTGCAGGGCGGCTCGCTGGACGCGCTGATCCTGTCCACCTCGGTGTACGCGTCCGTGGTGCCCGAGATGAACGCGATCAGTATTCCTTACCTCTTCGATGACACGAAGGAGGAGGCCGCGTTCCTGGCTGGCAAGCCCGGCGACGTCCTGAAGGAAAAGCTCAAGGAGAAGAACACCGTGGCGCTCTCCTTCCTCACCAGGACCGGCCGCCAGATCACCAACTCCGAGCGTCCCATCGAACAGCCGTCGGACCTGAAGGGCCTGAAGATCCGCGTGCCGGGCAACCCCCTGTGGACGGACTTCTTCGGCAAGCTGGGCGCGAGCCCCACCACCATAGCGTTCTCCGAGGTCTTCACCGGCCTGCAGACCGGAACCATCGACGGACAGGAAAACCCGATCGAGGTGCCGTGGACCAACAAGTTCTCGGAAGTCCAGAAGTACGTCTCGCTGACGCATCACATCAATGACGCCTGGGTCCTGGCACTGTCCTCCAAGAAGTGGGACTCTCTGAACGAGGACCAGAAGAAGGTCCTGACCGACGCCTCGGTTGAGACCGCAACCTTCAAGACCGGATACGACACCGAGCAGTCGGAGAAGCAGCTGGCCGAGCTCACCGCCAAGGGCATGAAGGCCAACGAGCCCACCGCCGCCGGCCTCGAGCAGTTCAAGGCTGTTTCCAAGAGCCTTTACCCGGACTTTTCGAAGCTGATCGGCAAGGAGTTCTTCGACCAGGCGATCGCGGCAGCCAAGTAAACCCCGTCGAGGGCCGGAGGCGCACTCCGGCGCCCCGGCCCTCGAACACCATCCCCGCCCTCACCGTCCCGCACTTTGCCTTCCCGCACTTTGCCTCCCCGCCCGCAGCAGCCCGCTCTCAGCATCCCGCTCTCAACGATGACAGTCTGGAAAAACATGGAACACACACTCGCCCCCAAGGAGCTCGAAGAGGTCCTTCCCTCCGACGCGGAAGAGATCCTCCACCACGGGCACGTCCCGCCGCGCTGGAGCGGAGCGGTCTGGCTGGACAAGACCTTGGAATGGACTGTCGGCACGGCCATCCTCGCCGAGCTCGTGGTTATCCTGCTGAACATCATGGTCCGGGTTGTCACCGGGGATTCCGTGCTGTGGACACAGGAAGTCTCAGAAATTGCACTGCTCACCATCGCCTTCATCGGCGGTGCCATCGCCTACCCCAAGGGCGCCCACATGTCCGTCCAGGCGCTGGTGATGCGCCTGCCGGCGAGCTGGAAGCCGTACCTGGCGGCCCTCGTGGACTGCCTTGTCTTCGTCATGAGCGCCGGCTCCCTGGCCCTGTTCATTCCCACCCTGGTCCAGCAGCTCGAGGAAAAGACGCCGATCCTCCAGCTGCCGGTGTTCTGGGTGTCGCTGCCGTTCGCAGTGGGCATGGTGCTCATCGCCTGGTTCGCCGTCCTGAAGCTCTGGCGGCAGCCGCGCCGCGCGGTCCTGATCGCCACCGGCATCACGGCTGTCATGGCCGCTGCCGTCATCTTCGCCCAGCCGCTGTTCTACTACGCCTCGCCCAATGTCCTGCTCGGTGTGGTTCTTGTTGGCCTGTTCGCCCTGCTGTTCCTCGGCCTGCCGATCGCGTTCGTACTTGCCCTGGCGTCGGGCATCTACCTCTACCTGGGCGGCATCTCGGAGGTCACCGCCATCCCGATCGGCATGGCATCAGGCGCCAAGGGCTTCGTGCTGCTGGCCATCCCGTTCTTTATCCTCGCCGGAACCGTCATGAACTCCGCCGGCCTGACGCTGCCGCTTGCCAAGCTGGTGGATGCGCTCATCGGACACCTACGGGGCGGACTGCTCCAGGTGGTCGTCGTTACGATGTACATCTTCTCCGGCATCTCCGGTTCCAAGGTTGCCGACGTCGCCGCTGTGGGCACCACAATGCGCGGCATGCTCGAGGAACGCAAGTACCCCCGCGGCGAAGTGGTGGCGGTGCTTTCCGCCTCGGCCATCATGGGTGAAACCATTCCGCCGAGCATCGTCCTGCTCATCCTGGGCTCCATCACCACCATCTCCACCACCACGCTGTTCCTGGCCGGATTCGTTCCCGCCGCGTTCCTGGCCCTCGTGGTCATGGGGCTCGTCTTCTTCCGTGCCCGCAAGCAGGGTGGCGTGTCCAGCCCGAAGGCCACCTGGCGTGCACGCGGCTCCGCCACCTTCTTCGCCATCCCCACGCTCCTGCTTCCGGTCGGCATGGTGGTGGGCATCCTCAGCGGCTTCGCCACCCCCACCGAGGTGTCCTCGGTGGCTGTCGCCTACGCCTTCATCCTTGCCAGGGCATACCGTCGCGGCAGCAAGCGGCTGCTCGGCGATACCCTGCGGGAAACAACGACGACGGCGGGCATGGTCCTGTTCATCATCGCGGCCGCCTCACCCCTCGCGCAGACGCTGGCGCTCGCCGGTGTGTCCCAGCAGATCCACGACCTCATGTCCGGCCTCGGCGACTCGCCCGTCCTCTTCATGCTGTTCACCGTTGTGCTGCTGGTCATCATGGGCCAGCTGCTTGAAGGCCTGCCGGCCGTGCTGATCTTCGCGCCGCTGCTGCTGCCGATCGCCACCGACTTCGGTGTGAACCCGGTGCAGTACGCCATGGTCCTGATCATCGCCATGGGCATCGGTTCGTTCGCGCCGCCGGCCGGCGTCGGCTTCTATGTCGCCTGCGCAACGGGCCACGAAACCGTGGAAAAGAGCCTCAAGCATTTCTGGCCGTACCTCATCGCGGTGTTCATCGGGTTGCTGGTGCTTGCCGCCGTTCCGTGGTTCAGCACCTTCCTGCCCGCCGTGGCCGGCCTGATCCCCTTCTAAAGCAGATGAGCACAGTGACAGACACGCAAAACCAGATGATGCCCGGGGTTCCAATGTCGGTGGCCCTGCTGGGCACCGGCCCCATGGGCGCCCCGATCGCCAGGAACATCCTTGCCACCGGCGTTCCCCTCACGCTCTGGAACCGCACCGCGGAAAAAGCCAGGGCTATCGGCGGGGGACGGGTGGCCGGCACTCCAGCGGAGGCTGCCGCCGGCGTCGTCCTCACCGTCCTGCCGGACCTGCCGCAGGTGGCCAGCCTGCTGCCCGGCGAGGACGGACTGCTGGCCGGATGGAAGGCTGCCGGCATCGAGGAACCGGTCCTGGTCATTCACGGAACAGTGTCCCCGGTGGCCGTGGCCCGGTTCGCAGAGGACTGCCGGAGCCGGTACGGGGTGACGGTGGTGGACGCGCCGCTGAGCGGCGGAACCATCGGGGCCGAGGAGGGCCGGCTCAGCGCCATGGCCGGAGGGCCGCGCGACACCGTCCAGCGCCTCCTGCCGCTCTTCGAGCTCTACAGTTCCACGGTCGTCTGGTTCGGCGAGGCCGGCGCAGGATCAACGGCCAAGGCCTGCAACCAGATCGTCGTGTCCGCCACCGTCACGGCCCTGGCCGAGGCGATGGCCGTTGCCACTGCCACCGGCCTTGACCTTGGGAAGGTGCAGTCCATCCTGGCCGGCGGCCTGGCGAACTCGGAGGTTCTCCGGCAGAAGGGCCAGCGCTGGATCGACGGGGACTTCGAAGGCGGCGGCTCCGCGAAAAACCAGCTGAAGGACCTGAACTTCATCGCCGAGATCGCCAAGGACAGCGGGCTGGCGCTTCCGCTCTCCGCCAGCGTCCGCGGCGCCTTCGAGCTCATGGTCGCGGCGGGCGACGGCGACCTGGACCACACCGGGATTTACCGGACGGTCCTGGGGCAGTCGGGCTAAGCCACCTCACGGGCGTCGTGCTCCGAGGTGCTCAAGCAGCGCGTCGAGGATGGGCAGCTGGCCCTTGACCAGCTTGATGCGTGCCTCGGATTCGGTGATCCACTCGGCGCGGTCAATCTCGGGGAAGTCCTGGACCGTTCCCGACCCCTTGGGCCACTCCAGCGGAAAGGTGTTGCTCAGGATCTTCTCGGGTTTGAAGGCGGACTCGGCCGTGAATGCCGTGACGAGCTTGCCCGAGGGCTGCCGGAAGGTGCCCAGCAGCACGTAGTCGGCGGACGGAGCAGGGACTCCCATCTCCTCGGCAAACTCACGTTGCGCCGCCGCCAGCGGATCCTCTTCTTCGAGGTACTCGCCCTTGGGGATGGACCAGGCGCGGTCATCCTTGCGCTCCCAGAAGGGTCCGCCCATGTGGGCGATCCACACTTCCACTTCCGTCCCGTTATTCTGCCGATACAGCAGAAGGCCTGCACTCCTGACCGCCATGTTGCCCTCCTGCCCCAAGGCTACTCCGGGGACACACGCAGTGACCGGCGGCCGCCGCGTCCGGCGGGCAGAGTGGCCGCCACGGACCCGCTGGCCCGCCGGGGCCTCCTGCGCATGGCCGACTTAGCCGGCTTATGACGACGACTGAGCGAGCTTGCGAAGCCAGCGGCCTGCCTTCATCACGGCGGCCACGTGGAGCTCCGGGGTGAGGACCACCAGGTCCGCCTTCCGGCGGGCTTCGATGCGGCCGACGTCGGACAGCCCCAGCATGTCGGCCGGATTCTGGCTGGCTGCGCGGACGGCGTCGGCGAGCGGGATGCCGGCGTCGTGGACGGCGTGCCGTACCGCCGCGTCCAGCGTGAGGATGCTGCCGGCGATGGTGCCGTCACTGACCAGGCGGGCCTCACCATTGGACACCCGGACGTCCAGCCCGCCCAGCTGGTACCTGCCTTCCTGCGCGCAGGCCGCCGCCATGGCGTCGGTGACGAAGACTGCGCGTGCCGGGCTGGCGGCAATGAAGCGGACCAGCGACGGATGGAGGTGGACGCCGTCGGCTATCACCTCGGCAAACACGGCGGGGTCCTCCAGCAGCGCCAGCGCTGGGCCGGGCTCCCGGTGGTGCAGCTGCCGCATCGCGTTGAACACGTGGGTCCCGGCGGTGGCTCCGGCGTCGATCGCCTCACGGGCCAGGTCGTAGCCGGCACCCGTGTGTCCAATGGCAGCGACAGCACCGTAGCCGGTGATCTGCCGGATGGCGGCCAGGCCCCCTGCCAGTTCAGGCGCGATGGTCACCATCCGGACGGTGCCCCGTCCGGCCAGCATCAGCCGGTCGATGGCCGCCGGTTCCGGCGCGAGCAGAAGGTCCCCCGCATGGGCACCCCGGTGGTCGGGGCTGAGCCACGGGCCCTCCAGATGGATCCCGGCCAGCACCCCTTCCTCCACCAGGGCCGCCAGCGCGGCCACCGCCTTCTCAAGCTCCGGGAGCGGGGCGGTGACCAGGCTGGCCATCAGCGTGGTGGTGCCATGCATCCGGTGCACCTCGGCGATCCGGACCGCGGCGGCAGCGGGGTCAGCGTCGTTGAAGCTGAAGCCGCCGCCCCCGTGGATATGGGCGTCCACCAAGCCCGGCGCGAGGGTGGCGTCCGGAAACTCGGCGTCGGGTTCACGGGCGGGCAGCCCGGGACCCGCCGCGGTGATCCGGCCGCCGTCGGTTTCCACCCAGCCGGGCTCCAGCACGGCGTCGGGCAGGATGACCCGGGAGGCAGCAAGGAGCGTCGGACTCACCAGGTTTCCGTGATCTTGCGCAGCCCGCGCGGAGCATCCGGGTCCCGGTGCCGGGCTGACGCCATCGCATGGGCCAGCCGCTGCAGGGGCATGATTTCCAGGATCGGTGAGAGCTGCTCGTGGACGGCCGGCAGCGGCACCACGTGGTTCAGCGGGCGGGCAGCACCGGGGTCGCCCACCAGGCAGACGTCCGCGCCCCGTTCGGCCAGGCGGTCCAGCACCGGATGCAGGGCGCGGCCGCCGGCGCCGGGCGAGGCTACGGCGATGACGGGCCGGTCGGCGTCGATCATCGCGAAGGGCCCGTGCAGCAGGTCCGCGCCGGAAAAGGCGTGCGCGGCCAGGTAGGACGTTTCCATCAGTTTCAGTGCCGCCTCCCGTGCGGTGGGGTAGGAAAAGCCGCGGCCCGTCGTGATGATGTGGTTCACGAAGCGGTATCGGTCTGCAACCTCCAGTATCTCCGGCCGGGCAAGGACATCGGCGGCGGAACGCGGCAGGTCCGCCGCTTCGGCGCCGTTCCCCCCGGCCCATGCGTCGATGAGCAGCCACAGCGCCAGCAGCTGGGACGTGTAGCTCTTGGTGGCGGCCACGGCGCGCTCCGGCCCGGCCAGGATGTCCAGGTGGTGCTTGGCGGCTGTGGCAAGCGGCGAGGAGGGGGCGTTGGTGACAGCCACGGTGAGGGCGCCGCCCCGGGCGGCAGCGGCGGTGGAGTCCACGAGGTCAGGGGAGCCGCCGGACTGGCTGACTGCCAGCCACAGCACCCCGTCCATCTTCGGCTTGGCGCCGTACACGGTGAGGCTCGACGGCGACGCCAGCCCGGCGGGCAGCCCCAGCACCGTCTCGATGAGGTACTTCGCGTACAGGGCAGCATGGTCGCTGGTGCCGCGCGCCGCGAGGAGGACGAACTTGATGTCCGCGTTCCGGAGAACGCCGGCCAGGCGGGTGATGGCGGGGCGCCCGTGCTCGAGCTGCCGGGCGAATGCCTCCGGCTGTTCCAGGATTTCGGCGGCCATCAGGGAACCGGGAAGTGGGGTCGTGGCGGTGCTGTTGTTCGGGGCTGTGATGTGCTGGGCGGTCATGGGTCTCCTTGAGGTGCGGATCAGCGGGGTAGAGGGGTAAGGAAGAGGGGATCAGGCGGGGATTTTGGCGGCTGGCCGGAGCGGTGCGCCGGCAAGTTGGCGGGCCAGCTCCACGGCGCCCCAGGCGGGCGCGCGGTCCAGCACGCGGACGTCCGTGAGGCCGCTGGCTACCAGCAATTCGCGCACCCTGGCCGCCAGCGACGGCTGGTTCACCAGCATGCCGCCGGCCAGCAGGACCGGGTCGGCGTCCGGAAGGGAGTCCAGCCTCCGGTTCACGGTCAGGGCAAGTCCGGTGAGGTGTTGCGCGGCGTCCTCGGCGATGGCTGCGCTCGCGGCGTCCGAGGCCGCGAGGTCGAACACTGTTGCCGCCAGCCCGGCCCAGTACCGGCGTTCCGGCCGGCGGTAGAACAGGTCCAGCAGTTCGCCGGGTTCCGTGGCTCCGGTCTGCACCAGCAGCCGGGCAGCCAGCGGCCCGGCTGGCAGGCCGTCGTCGGATTCCTGCAGGGCGTTGCGGACCGCGCTGCGGGCCACCGCGTAGCCGCTGCCTTCGTCGCCGAGCAGGTAGCCCCAGCCGCCGGCCCGGGCCTCCCGGCCGTCGACGGCCTTCGCCCAGGCGGCGGAGCCGGTGCCGGAGATGAGGACCGTGCCTGCGGCGAGGCCGCCGGCCGCGAGAATGATGCGGGTGTCGTGGTGCACGTGGATCCGGGCTCCGGGGAACCGGCGGGCGAGCAGGCCGGTCAGGTGTTCCCGGGCTGCCGGTGTGTCCGCTCCGGCGGCGCCGGCGAACACGGTGTCTATTCCGTGGCCCGCGGGATCGTCGATGCCCAGCCGGGCGGCGAGGCCGTCCAGCGCCGTGGCGGCTTCGTCCGGCCCGACGGAGGCAATGTTCGCGCTGCCCACCGTGCACTCAGTGCCGCTCTGCGCGGGCGGTGCGCCGCCGTCGCCGTCCGCCAGAATCGCGTGCGTCTTGGAGCCGCCAATATCCAAACCAAGGACACGGTCCAGCCCGAGGACGGGCCGCATTACTTGGCCGCCGGCTTGCTGCTGTTGTCAGAGCTGCCGGTGGCTTCCGGCCAGCGTGCACCGTTTTCCCAGTAGTGGCGGATTTCCTCGAGGTTCCGGCCCTTGGTTTCGGGAGCCAGGCGGTGGACGAAGACGAATCCGGCGACCGCCAGCACACCGAACACCGCGAATGCGCCGGCGCCGCCGAGCCGCTGCAGCATGGTCAGGAAGAACGCCGCGACGATCACGTTGGCCACGAGGTCCGAGGTCAGCATGGCGCTGGCGCCCAGGGAGCGCAGCCGGGCGGGGAACGACTCGCCGGCGTATACCCAGACCAGCGCGCCGAAGCCGAAGGTGAAGCCCACGCTGAACAGCAGGACCCCGAGGAAGCCGACCACTGTCAGGATTCCGCCGAAGTCGCGTCCGGCCATGAAGACGCCTACCAGGATGGCGTTGGCCGCGATCATCATGCCGATGCCGCCGAGCAGGATGGGGCGCCGGCCCACCCGGTCCACCAGGGACAGGGAGACGAACACCGCCACCAGTGAGGCGGCCTGGACCAGCGCGGGCAGCAGCAGGAGGGCGGCGTTGCCCGTGAAGCCCATGGCCTCGAAGATCCGGGGGCTGTAATAGACCACGGCGTTGATGCCGGTGATCTGGATGAAGAAGCCGAGGCCGACGACGAACACGGTCGCCTTCAGGTATGGCGAACGGAGCATCTCGCGAAGTCCGCCGCCGCGCTCTTCGCTGATGGCGTGGCGCATCTCCGCCAGTTCGGCGTCGACGTCGGCATCCGGCTCGATCGAACTGAGGGTGCGGCGGGCGTCTTCGGTGCGTCCGCGCATCATGTACCAGCGGGCGGTGTCGGGAAGGCGGAGGGTGACGGCGAGGACCGCGAGGGCCGGGACGGCAGCGAGGCCCAGCATCAGCCGCCAGTTTTCGGTGGAGGACAGGGCGTAGGCGGCCAGGTAGCCGATGATGATGCCGATGACGGTGGCCACCTGGTAAGCCACGAGCAGGGCGCCGCGCACCTTGGGCGGCGCGGACTCCGCCACGAAGACAGGCACCACCACCACGGAAATGCCGATGGTCAGGCCCAGGAGCAGGCGGGCGACGAGCAGCATGGGGACATCAGCGGCGAGGGCGCTGAGCACCGCGAAGGCGGCATAGGCTCCGGCCACGCCCACCATGCAGACCTTGCGGCCCAGTTTGTTGGCGAGCCAGCCGCCGAGGACGGCGCCCAGAACTTCACCGACGACGACGGCGGTGGTCACCAGCTCCTGTTGGCTGGTGGAGAGCTGGAACTCCTTGGTGATGAACAGCAGGGCGCCGGCGATATTCGACAGATCGTAACCGTAGATTATGCCGATGGTGGCGGCAGCGCCGCCAACCAGAAGGCCGAGGCGGGGCGTCTGGCGCAGGTCTTGCAGGAACGACATCTTTGGGTCCTTGAGGGTGGGAAGGGGGAAATGGGTTGGTATGCAGAATTGGTATAAACCAATTTCCATCATTTTGGCCTAGACCAATTTTCGTGTCAATAGGTAGCATCAGATTCATGGAAACCTCTGCGTCCGCCGCCTTGCCTAAGTACTACGTACTCAAGGAGCAGATCCTCACCCTCATCGAGGACGCGGCGCCCGGAACGCTGATCCCCACCGAGCGCGCGCTTGCGGAGCAGTACGGCACGTCCCGCACCACTGTCCGGCAGGCCATCGGTGAGCTGGTGGCAGAGGGCCGGCTCGACCGGACACAGGGCCGGGGGACGTTTGTGGCGCCTCCGAAGGTGACGCACGTCCGCCAGCTCACCTCCTTTTCCGATGACGCCGCGAGCCAGGGCCTCACGGCCGCGGCACGGATCGTGGACGTAAGCGTGCTTCCGGCCGACCCGGCCACGGCGCGGCGCCTGGCGGTGGAAACGGGAACGGACATTCACCGGGTGGAGCGGATCAGGCTGGTGGACGGCGAGCCGCTAGCGCATGAGGTTGCGTTCCTCGCCGGGCCCCTGCCGGACCTGGCGCGAACAGTGGCCGAGCGCGGCTCCCTATACGCTGCCCTCCGCGAGGACTACGGAATCCGGATCGCCGAGGTGGAGGACACCGTGGAGACCAAGCTGGCCGGACCGGCGGAGGTGCAGCTCCTCGACGTCGAGATGGGCGCCCCCATGCTGCTGGTCCACCGACTCGGCTTTACCCCCGACGGGCGGCCCGTGGAGTGGACCGAGTCGGTATTCCGGGGCGACAGGTTCCGGTTCGTGGCGCGGATGCACGTCTGACGGGGCGTTCTCCTGCGGGCGGCACACCGGCCTGTTACGCCCAACTGCGGAAGATGAAGCACTGTTGCGTTGCACGACGGCGGGTGTCGCCAAGCGTTGTGAAGCAAGTTACCCAGTGGTTGGGTAAGTCCATAATCAGCGACGGGGCGGCGCAACGCCCTCCCTGAATCGAGGGGGACATGATCACAGCTTTGGTTCACAGGATCAGGACGCAGTGCAGCGCGGAGCTGAACACCTTCCGCAGCCAGGTGCACGCGCTGGCTCGGCAGGACATCGGTTCGGGCGGCCTGGACGCAGCGGCCACCACCATGGCCCGCAGGCCATGCCTGGCCACCCCCGGAGTTTCCGTGGAGATTGTCGGCTTCACCGGCCCCCGTTCTTCCCGCGGCGGGCCTTCGGTGCGGGTGGCCGTGTCCATGAGCCAGCAGCCCGGCCGGGAGGCTTCCGCCGTCCACTGGGAGGAGGCCCATGCCTGGGCCGGAGCATTGGCCGGCGGGGAATGGCTGGCCGCTGAGTATGTCGGGAGCCAGGAAAGCCCGGGCGGGATGGTCTTTCATTACGCCCTGAAAGACGCGGAGGGCCCCTATGCCGTGCCCGAATATTCGGCCGTGCCGGAGTATTCCGCGGACTATTCGACGGCGTTGTGAGGGTGACCGCGCTGTAGGGCCCGGCTGGAAACAAAAAGGATCCGGCGGGAATGTTTCCGCCGGATCCTTTTGTCTGTCGTGCCGGATTACTCCTTCCCCAGCCCTGCGGCAGAGGTCTTTTCGCCGGTGACTTCGTTCAGCTTGGCCAGGTCGAAGATGCCGTTGATGTCGGCCTGCTTGGTGGTGCCGGCGTCCACGCCGTCCTGCAGCAGCTTCTTGAACGCTCCGGCCAGCGGATCAACCGTGAACACGATGTTCTTCAGCGAACGGTCAATGACGTCCTGCGGGAGCGCCTTGCCGGCAGCTTCCTTCAGCGCGGCGTTCACTTCGGTGGCCTTTTCGGCGGCCGGGGCGTCGTTGAGCCACTTCACGGCCTCGACGTGGCCCTTGAGCAGGGCTTCCACGGTCTGCGGGTGCTCCGCCGCGAACTTCTTGTTCACGATCAGGATGGTGGTGGGGAACTCCCCTGGCTTGCCGGTCAGCGACCCGTCCCACAGGTCCTTCTCATCCACCAGGACCTTCGCGCCGGCCTGGAGCACCAAACGGGAGGCCCACGGCTCGGGCAACCATGC
>NZ_JBFTLC010000054.1:0-12605 GCF_056396245.1 Arthrobacter sp. 05T423 | reverse complement strand
GTCGTGAGCTACAACAACGCGACCCGGACAGTGACGCTGAACCCGTCGGTAACCCTGGCGGCGAACCGGACCTACACCATGGCCATATCGTCCGTCCGTGACCTGGCGAACAACCCGTTCCTCTCGCGGAACTGGACCTTCACCACCGGAACACGCTAAACAGGGCACATAAAGGCACGGGGACCGCCTGCTGCAGGCGGTCCCTTTGCCATGCCCGAGAAGTATCCGGCATATCCTGATCCGAAAACGCAGCCGGGCGCGCGCCTCACAGTTATCCACGGCCACAATGACGGTGTGGCTACCCCCGGTGTTTAAGGCGGCCCGCCCGAGGCGCGAGGTCCGGCAACGCTCGGCTCATGAGACATGTTCCGTACTTAGCGGCCGTCACGGAGAGAAGTGGCCAGCCCGGCTTTGGGACAGCACGGCATCACCGGGCAGAAACGTAGCCTGCGCGCAGTTGCCGGAAGAAAAAAATGGGCCGTGGCACCGCTAACTGGCCGGAGTCAGGCTCGCTCCGGGCGACGACTGGCTAAGCCGGCCGCAAAGACGTCGGCGGCCCTAACGCGCTTGCCCAGCAGGCCTAGCCGGAGCCGTTGCTGACCCGCTTGAGCGTGATGATCCGGATGATCACCGCGGCCAGGACCAACACCACGCCCAGCACAATGACCATCCACGTGAGCGATGCCGCGGAATCGATGGCCCGGTAGCAGCGGGCTGCTGCTGTACTGCCGTGATGTAGCGTATCGAACACCTCTGCGGCGCGGCTCTGCGGAATCAGCGGGCTCCCACACAACGGGCCTGCCTTCTGCAAACCAATGATGGCGCCGACGATCATGAGACCGAATCCCGCTGCGACAGCCCAGACCCAGCCCAGTCGTGCGCGAGAATTCCATCGCATTTGTAGGTGAGATCCTCCCTGCAGAAGCCGCAACGCAGCAAACTTTACCCCACCCCGAACCAGCGCGTCCTGCCGGCACCGGCACCGTCAGGAAGACCGTCAAAGCCCGCCTGGCACCGTCGCGTTCCAGCCGGATGGGCTCGGGGGAGGAGGTGATCACCGGGAAGTCTGCGGAGCGAACTATGAAGACCGGATCCCTGCGCGTGAAGGAAGGAAACGCGGTTTCCGGCGGCACGCGGCTGGGCACGGAAGGCGCCACCGGGAAAGTCACCGGCAGGCACCTGCACTTCGAAATGTCACGCCACCTCGTCCTGAATCAAGGGCTTCCCCGGTGCGCCGAATGAGTCCACGGCGTGGGAAGGGCCGTCCGCAAGGGCCGGGAATCGGAGAGGTTCGTCTACGGGGCGGACAACAGGCCGGAGTCCGGCACGGTCACACTCGACGGCTGGCTTCCCGCTGTACCGGGCGGGGGTGCTGAACACCGCCAGGACATCCGGCGTCGATGCCGTGACCTGGGAGCCCGAACCAGAACTACCGATGGCAAGTCGCAGGCCCCTCAGCCGGAAAGGTTCCCGTGGCAGAGCTGGCCCTCGGAGGGCTGTGCTTCCAGCCCCGGAGAGGGCGACTTGGGTTTTACCCGCTGTCCGATCAAGCGGCCGAGGAGGTCACAGCCGAAGCTCGTCATCCTCTGGCTTGCTGGGAGCGCTGAAGAGGAGAGGCTCGAAGACCTCGCATTTGGCCTGCGCAGGCACCGGAAGATCACTCGGTCCAAGGAATGCCTTGCCAAGGCCTCAGGAAGCTCTTTGGCAAGGCCAAAAGGCCCCCCGCCCGCCGGGCAGGAGGCCCGCTCACGTGCGCGTTGCCCGCCCCGCGGTCCCGGCCCCACGCAGCCGGTGGGTCTGGCCCCCAGTCATCAGGACGTGGACGAACGCCGGGACGAAGGGAACATCAACATCCCCTGGCCACCGGAACCAGGAGCAGCCCGTGCAGACGACTTCTGACATTCCGTGCGGCCAGCAGCAACGCCGGGTGCGGCTTGGGGGTGTCGATACCCAGGGGATCAGCCAGTGCGCGGATGGCGGGCCGGTTAGGCGCCTTTGAGAGTGGTGAGGAGGTCGTTCAGGACTGTCTGTTCTGTCGCCGGATTGGGAGTGCCCGAGCGAACAGCTGTCAGGACGGGATCGATCTGGTGATCGATGAACGTCCACGCGCCGCAGTCCGCAGCGTTGAGCACGGTTTGGTTGTCGTCCCAGGCGGTCTCAAGGTCGGTGACACGGGCCGCCGCAGCGGTCTGATCCCCCTTTTTGACGAGTGCGAGGGTATCGGAGGTGATGGTTCGGAACTCGGTGATGTTTGATGCAGGGAAGTTTGCCTTCGCTGCCGCTTGGGCCTCAGGCCGGGTCAGTGGCGCGGAGCCGGCAGTGCAGCTTTTGGGTGCGGGGCCTTCATCGGCGAGAGCGCTCGTGTGCGGGAGGCTGCTCGTGTAGGCGAGGAGCGCGACGGTGGCGACCGTGACAGCAGACAGGATGCCCAACGCCGTCCGCCGGCGTGCGGGCGGCGCAGCAGGCGCTGTCTTCTTGGATGCGTGTTCGACGACGTCGGCTTTGCTGATCGAGAGATACACAACGGTGGCGAGGATCGCAGCGAGGAAGATGATGCTGGTCGTGAAGGTGCCTAGGCCCAGCCCTCCCTCGGCGGGTGTGAGGCCGAGCCAGTCGCCGATGTTGGCGCCGAGGGGGCGGGTGAGGATGTAGGCGATCCAGAAGGCGAGTACGGGGTCGGCGCCGAACCGCCAGAGGGCGGTGACGATGCCGATGAGGGCCAGGGGCAGCAGGATGGACATGCCGGGTCCCCATCCGGTGAGCTCGAGGGTCCAGTCGCCCAGGGCCGTGCCGAGAGCGAAGGTCACCAGAACCGCGAGCCAGTAGAAGGCTTCGCGGGGCACGGTGACGATGCTGTGGATGGAGAGGGTTCGTTCTTTGCTGAACCAGATGGTGAAGACCACGGCGAGCATTGCCGAGAATACGCTGGCGCTGATCCAGAGAGGTACGCCGGCCTGGTCGGTGAGGAGGTCGGTGCAAAGAGTTCCGGTGATACTCATCATGACCACCGTGAACCAGTAGGCGCCCGGGCGGTAGGCCCGGACCCGCATCTGCACGGCAAGCACAACGGCGGTGGCGACGGTGAAGATGATCGCCGTTGGGACGAGACCGACTCCGAGGGCCACGTTGATGTAGTCGGCGAAACTCTCCCCGACCGTGGTGCAGAGGATCTTGATAATCCAGAACCAGATCGTGATCTCAGGAACCTTGCTCAGCCGTTGCTTGACTGAGGGCGGGGATGTCATCTCTCGAGTGCTCATGAACTGCATGATTCCAGTCGATGCTGCAGCGGAACTGCGAAAGGAAGCAACCCGCCCTGAGAATTCTCACATGAAACGCTTGGACGTTGTGGCCGGCGAAACCCAACGCAAGCACCGGAAGACGAGGAGGACACCCGCCAGCTGGGTGCTGACGGTGACCATGCCAGGAGGTTTGACGCTGCTGGACGTGCACATCGGCGGACCGGGAACGGCGGCTGATCCGTAAAGATTTGTTCCGACAGCGCGTGCACGGCGAGAATTTTCTCCATGGCTGTCGTATCCAACCGTCCCGTCCGCGTTCTGGTGGTAGAAAATGACACCGGGCTCGGACCTCTCCTCGTTCGCGGCCTCACCGACGAAGGTTACGAGGCAGACTGGATCGAAGACGGCCCGACGGCCCTGGTGACGGCGCAGGCAGGGAACTACAGCATCGCGGTGCTCGATGTGATGCTGCCGGGAATGTCCGGCTTCGAACTCTGCCGGCGGCTGCGCGATGGCTCCGGTGCCCTGATCATCCTGATGCTCACGGCCCGGGACGACGTCAGCGACCGCGTGAAAGGCCTGGATTCCGGTGCCGACGACTATCTCACCAAACCGTTCGCGTTCAGCGAACTCGCCGCCCGGCTCCGGGCGCTCCGCCGCCGCGAGAGCCTTGCCATCAGTTCCCGGATCGAGGTCGGCGGGTTGATGATCGACAGCCACGACCACGTGGTCCGGGCCGGCGAGAAGGTGGTTCCGCTGAGCCCGAAGGAATTCGCGCTGCTGCGGTTTCTGGCGCAAAACGTCGACGAGACGGTGCACCGTGAGGCGATTCTGCTGGAGATCTGGGGGACGGTTCAGCACACCAATCCGAACATCGTCGACCAGTACGTCAGCTACCTTCGCCGGAAACTCGAACGCCTCCCGACCGGGGTGAGCCTGCGCACCCGGCGAGGGGTCGGCTTCGAGCTTGCCCGCGACCGATGAAAGCCCTCAACAGATTCTCGATCCGCGCCCGGATCACGGTGGGCACGCTGTTGCTGGCAGCTGTTTTCTTTGGTGGCGTCTGCCTCGTCGTGCGGCAGCAGGTCGACAGAATCATGCAGGACGCAACGTTCGAAGCTCTCCAAAACGACGCCACCCCGTTCGAGACGGCCATCGAGCAGGAGCCGCAGGACCCCGCCGATCATCCCGGCGAAGGTCAGCTCGTCGCCGTCATCAATCCCGCCGGGCTTACCGAGACTTCGACACTGCCTGCCTCGATCACCTCGAACATGGCCCTCATCGACCTCGCCCGCCCCGGCCCCCAGCAGCTGGTCGCGGGTGGTGTCAGCTATCTTGTCGCCGTCGAAACGGTCAAGACCCGCGCCGGAGATTGGACCATCATCTCTGCCCGCAACCAGGATGAATCCGCTCTGGTCCTCACCGATCTCACGACCGGCCTCACCCTCGGCCTCGGCACCCTCACCCTGCTGTTCGGCGCTGTCTCCTGGCACCTGACAGGGGCCGCTCTCCGCCCAGTCACCCGGCTGCGCCGAAGCGCGGAAGCGATCGTCGCCTCCGGCACAGAAGAACTGCTGCCCGTGGGCCCGGCGAGAGATGAAATCACCGACCTTGCGACTACCCTCAACCGTCTCATCGACGACCTCCGGGCCTCGGCCTCCCGGGAACGACAGTTCGTCGCCGATGCCAGCCACGAACTCCGCACACCGCTGGCCGTTCTGCAGACGCAACTGGAGCTGCTCCGCACCGGGGACCGCAGCAGCATCGACTCCGACATCCTCGCCGCCGAACGGGCCACCGCCCGCCTCACGGAACTCGTAGAGAGTCTGCTCGAACTATCCCGCCTGGATACCGGACGCCCATCAACACCAACCACCGTCGGCGCCCTCGTCGAGGAGGCCGGCGAGGCAATCGATCGGGCACGGCTCCGCGTCATGAGCGACGACGTCGACATTGACCTGATACCGCCCGACCACGTCGACCCGGCCGCCCCGATCACGATGCCGGCACTCCTCTACGGCCGGGTGCTCGACAACCTGCTCTCGAACGCCGTCCGCGCCCTCGACGGGAAAGGACACATTACCGTCACCATAAGGCTGGATCGCTCCCACCACATCACCGTCGTCACCGACAACGGGCCCGGCATCGATCCGGAGTTCCTTCCCCACGCATTCGACCGGTTCTCGCAGGAAGACAAAGTGCGCGGCACCCCAAACGGCTCCGGCTTGGGTTTGGCAATAGTCGCCGCCGCCGCGGCCTCAGTAAACGGCACCGTCACACTCGAGAACTCCGCCGGCTCCGGCCTGACCGCCCGACTGACGATCCCCGTAACCCCGGAACCCCCGACTCCCTTCCAGAGAACGTAGAGGCGGAGCCGAAGCAAGCAACCGCACCCGACGTGGACAGAACCTTTGCGGTAGCAGCCCGGCTTTCCCCAAGGTTTGCAGTCAAACTGGGAGTGTTCTACCGGGGAGCCGCGCCTCACCGACCGGTGGACACGCAGCCCGGCCCGTCAGCATTGCCCCCGAACCCAGGGCCCGGCTGCATCCGTTGCCACATTCCTTTTTGGTTCATCAAGCCATATCCCGCCGCGCACACGCGCCGATGATCCGTCCAGAAGCGACCATCCGGGTCTATCTCGTCCGCACGAAGATCCCGGGGCCGGTTCAGGGCCCGGCGTTGAACACGTCGGGTCCGAAGGTGTTGACGCCGGGCGCGCCTGCGTAGCCGAGGCGGGCGAGGGAGAAGGTGTCTTCGATGCTGGCGAGCAGGCTGTAGTGGTTGTAGGGCACGGTGGATGTCGTCCCGGCTTTGGTGAAGGGGGAGAGCACGAGGGCGCCGATTCTTCCGCCGTCGGTTCCCCCGGCGACTACTCCGGCGGGGCCGGTGGTGTGCCCTTCGGATTCATCAAAGGTGATCACCAGGGCGCCGTCCTGTCTGAAGGCGGGGGAGTTCAGGATGGCCGGGACCTGCCGGCGCAGCCAGGCGTCGGCGGTTTCCAAACCGCCGGGGCGTCCGTCCTCGCAGGGGCTGTCGTGTCCGTCGTTGCAGAGGTTGGGGGTGATGTAGGCCAGATTCGGTGTGGTCGACACGGATTTCAGGTCACCGGAGAGGCGGTCGAGATTGACGACATTCTTGGCGCAGTCCGGGGATGAGGTGATGGATTCGAAGTAGACGAAGGGGTTGTGCCGGGTGGCGTACTGGTTCGTGGACGTGGCGTGCTGGTGGTCATCCTCGGCCCCAAGTGCAGGGTGCTGGCAGGGCGTGGCCATGTCCTCCATGTAGCCTTTCCAGGTCTTCCCGGCCGAGGTCAGCTGCCCGGCGACCGTGGGGACCGAGGCGGGGTAAACGCAGCCGCTGCCCTGGACCTGTCCCGGCGACGCGGTTCCGGTGACCCTGAAGGGGGCGTAGGTGGGGCAGTCATCGCGGGTCGATTGGTTTGAGGCCTGGCCGGAGATCTGGGCGAGGTAGTTCGGGTTGGAGTTGTGGGCGATGGCGTAATACTCGGTCAGCAGCACGCCCTGGCCCCGAAGGGTTTGGGATAGGTAGGGCGCAGCGGAGTCCTTGCCCCAAACTTTGAAGTAGCCCTTGTTTTCCAGATTGATCACGAAGATGTGTCCCGGTTTCCCGACCGCCCGCCCATCCAGGGTCGGGGTACCGGTCGGGGCCGCGGTGCCAGGGGACCGGGGCGCCGCGGCGGACCCCGTTGCTGTGGGAGCCTGGGTCGCCGCCGGGGAACCGCTGCTCTTCGGCTGCGCCGGGCCACAGGCTGACACTGCCAGCGTCAGGGCCGCCGCCAATATCAGGGCGACGGCGCGTCCCGAGCCGCTCATCCGCCCGCTGCTGGAAGTTCTCGCCTTCATCCGTTCCGGCTTTCTCTCGATCCATTCCCTGGCACGCCCGCAGTGAGACCGAATCTTTCATATCCTGCCCGGGCGCGACAGGGTTTTACCTGCGGATTTCCCGTGAACATCACCCGCCCCGCCCGGCCGGATGGTGCTTGACGGTGTCAGGGTTCAGGAACAGGTCAGAATCCGGGAATAGGCTTGGCGGCATGCACCCTCTGGAACTCACTTCGGTCCTGTCCGTACGTCCGGTCACCGGGATTCTGCCGCCGTGGATGGATCCGAACCAGTTTCTCCGCGACCCGTCAGTCGCGCCGTGGGTGGTCGTGGTGGTGTGCGCGTTCCTGTTCATCGAAACCGGTATCCTGGTGGGCTTTTTCCTGCCCGGTGACTCGTTGCTGTTCACCGCAGGCCTGCTCGTGGCCACCGGCACCGTGCACGTGAACATCCTCCTCCTTAGCGGGGCCGCGTTCGCCGCGGCATTCGCGGGGGACCAGACCGGGTACCTGATCGGACGCAAGGCCGGCCCGGCAGTCTTCAACAAACCCGGCTCCCGGCTGTTCCGCAGCGAATACGCCGACAGGGCCCACGAGTTCTTCGAAAAATACGGGCGCCGGTCCGTCGTTCTGGCCCGCTTCGTGCCGATTGTGCGGACCTTCCTTCCCGTCACAGCAGGGGTGGCCAGGATGGGTTACCGGACCTTCATCGCGTTCAACGCGATCGGTGCGCTGCTGTGGGGTGTGGGCGTGCCGCTGCTCGGATTCTGGCTGGGCCGGTATGACTGGATCGGCTCCAACATCGACCTGATCTTTGTCCTGATCGTGCTGGCCTCCGTCGTCCCGGTCGGGGTTGAACTGCTCAAAAACCGACGCCAGAGAGCCGCTGACAGCTAAACCGGAACCATCGACGCAGGAACTTCGGGCCCGAAGCGGCAGAACCAGCTCGTCCCGGTGCGGGCATTGAGGATGACAGCATGTCCCGGATCCTGATCATTGAGGATGACGCCACCATAGCCGTGTCGACCATCGTCGGCCAACGCCGGCACCACAGCCGAGCCCGCCACCATGACTTCACCGAGAACCGCGGCCGCGGCAACCCCGTTCTTCTTCGCTGACTTCATCAAGACAAGACCTTTCGCCATTGTGTAGACCGTGGAATGACTAGCTTCCCCCGACGGATTCTTGCCAACGGCAGGTCCCTTTCCTCCTTCGTTTACGAGCGATCCGGTTGAGGCTTCACCATAGGTTCAACTCCGTGTCATGAAGCTTTTCCGAGACTCCCAGACTGCGGCCATGATTCGCATCTCAGGGACCACGGGGGCACGGGCAGGCCACGCGGGCACCGCGACGCGCTGTTTCATCGCTGTTTCAACGAAGTGGCTGAGCCTACTGCCGGTCATATGAAAGGAAGCACATGACCGATCATCAGGATCACCCGCGGGTTCCTACGCCCGGGAGCGGCCGGGGGTTGGACCGCAAGGTGGAGGATCATTTCCCCGTTGCCCCGTTGCCCCGTTGCCCCGTTGCCCCGTTGCCCATGACAGCGTGACCTCGCACGGCAGCGAGAGTGAGAACCCGGCACTCGACTCGCCGCAGCCCAAGGCGCGCCTGACCCGACACGGGACCAACGGGCTGTGGCAGGTAGGGGGACTGCCAGGTGAGTGAAGTCGGGGAGCGTGTGGTCCCGGTTCAGATGAGCCACGATCCTGCACACAACCGATGTGCCGGCGGCGCGGACCGCGGCCTGCAAGGATAGCGACATGTCCCGGGAGGTTGGAGTGGTGTTTCTCGGCACCCCGGGCGGGCGCTTCTGCATCTGCGGTCTGCAGCAACCGACCCTCGGTGGAACAGTGTGCCGCCCCATTGGGGAAATAGTGCCACGCTCACATCTCCTGGTTGGAAAAAAGCGGGACCGGACCGCAAGCCGTTGTCTGGCGCCACTCAAGCAGGGGGGATCCCAGCCAAATCCGATACGCCCGGTGCGTGGGGCGTCTGGCCCGGCTTGTTCCGCGCAGGTGCCTTGGACGGTTCCCCCTAACAATAGGTTCCTGACCTCAGGCACTGGGCGGAGAGTCCAGGGCCTGCATTACCTCGGGCTCTCCGCCGATGTGTAGAACGCGTCGGTGTTCCGCTATTCCGCGAGTCCCGCCACGGCGTGGGCCCAGAGGAAAAACTTGTTGGTGCCCAGGTCCTTAATGGTCTTGATGTTCAGGGCTTCCTTGAGCTTCTGGGCATCAGCCTCCGAGAGCCCCTTGAGGGCCTCGACCGGCGCTTTGGCCAGTTCATCGATGCCTTTGTCCAGGTATTCTTTATCGAACTTCGCGTTAATTCCAGACATGCTTCCTCCAGCCCTAGAGACGGTTCCCGGCAGTGCCATGGGCACTGCCGCAATTCAACCACGGCAGGGCGCCCGAGCGCACAGTGCTCCCAAGCGGCGAATGGGAAACACAACCTCATGGCCAACAGGTGGAGGCGCGCGTCAAGGCCGGGCTGCGAAGAGACGTCTACAATGCTGCCGGGCTGGCCGCAGAGGTTGCCTATCCCGGTGGCAGAGGGTGGGATGGTGTCTTCACGGTGGCGAGTAGCAGTACTCCGGCCGCTGCTGTGGCTCCGGCGAGAATGAAGGCCAGGAACGCCTTTGGCGTGGCGGTGTCCGCCTCGCCCAGGACGGTGATGCCGATGGTGATCGCGACGAGCGGGTCGATGACTGTCAGCCCGGCCACGACGAGTTCGGGTGTGCCCAGGGTATGAGCATTCTGAACCAGGAAAGTCCCAGCGAGGGCTGCGACAACGAGTCCGGCCAGGCAGGTCAGTGACAGCCATTCGAAGTGACCCTGGAAGAGGCGCCCGATGACTGTCTTGGCAAGGGCTGCAACAAACCCAAAGAGAATCCCTGCGGCGCCCGTGAAGCCGATGGCGTTCCATCGACGGCGCAAGAGCCCGTAACCGGCACCCAGGGCAGCGAGCACAATCCCGAGCAGGACCAGGATGGTGATCAGGTGCCGGTCGCTGATTTCGACGTCCTGCGCTGACACAGCGGCGACGGTCACGAAAGCACCGACCCCGGCAACGCACAGAACTACGGATGTCAGGGTCCGCCGGTCCGGGGACCGGCGCTGCATGCGCGCCGTGGCCAAGGTGGTCACAACCAGCGCCACCGCGCCGATGGGCTGGACCACGATCAGCGGCGAGAACCGCAGGCTCGTCAACTGCAGCAGGATTGCCCCGGCAAGCATCACCGTTCCGGCCAACCACACCGGCTTGCTCAAGAGCGCCTGCAGGCGTCCTCCGCCCATGCTTTGTCTCGCCCGTCCCGGTGCCGGGCCCTGATCACCCACGCCTTTGTGTTGGAGCAGTGTTCCGAGGGCAAGCAGGACCGCCCCGGCAGCCGCGATGGGGATGCCGAGCCAGTGATACGAGGTCAGCGCCGACACGGCGCCAGTTCCCACCATGACCCGACCCTACCGAACCCGGCGACCGGACCAACGGAATCCGGCAGTCCTGCGCTCAACATGGCAGGGCCTGCTGGCCGGGTCAGATCCATTCCTTCTTTTTGAAAATCATGTACAGCACCGCCGAGGCGACGACGATCAGGCCAAGGGAGAGCATTAGACCCAGGGGTGACTGAAAACCGAGAAACGGGACGTTCTGCCCGAAGAAGCCGGTCACCGCCGTGGGCACCGCGATGATGGCTGCCCAGCTGGTGACTTTTTTCATGACCAGGTTCATTCTGTTTCCCTGGATGCTGATGTGTGTTTCCAGGATCGTGGTGACCAGGTCGCGGAGGGACTCTGTCCACTCGGAGACCCTGAGCACATGGTCGTAGACGTCCTGGAGAAACGGCTGCATGTCGCGGTCCAGGACTTCCAGGTCCCGACGGAGCAGCGTGTTGAGGACCTCACGCATCGGCAGCACCGCACGCCGCAGCCGCACCAAGGATTTCCGGAGTTCGAACGACCGGCGCTGAAGATCATGATCCACCGCGTGATCGTCAAACAAGATGTCTTCGAGGGAATCAATCCGGGCATCAAGTTCCTGCACCGTGTCGAAGTGGCCGTCCACGATCAGGTCCAGCAAGCCCCACAGCAGAAAAGACACGCCGTGCCTGGCGAGGTCAGGTTCTTCGTCCCAGTGCGCCGTGAGCTGTCCGGGGTCCATGTCCGGCCCATGAACCGTGACCAAAGCCCCCGGAGTGATGAACGCCTTGATCTCTGAGACCTTCAGTTCATTGCATTCGGTTGCCAGCTCGGCGTGATAGGCGGCCAGGAACAAGTGGGTGGGGTAGCGGTCCAGCTTGGGCCGCTGGTGCTCGTGGACCGCGTCCTCCACGGCGAGCCGGTGCAACCCCAGCACCTTTTCAATACCATCGAGATCTTCCGCCGTCGGGGAGGTGTAATCCACCCAGACGGTAACCCCCTCCTGGCGGACCAGGTCATCGAGTTCGCCGAGCACAACGTCCTCGCGTTCAAGTTCTCCATTGCGGTAAAGCCGGGTGCGGACCATGGGCTCATGGTAGGCGACAAAGCCGGGCGCACCCTGAACGGCGGCGGCCGGACGCCACCACCTCCGGTGCCCCAGGGCGCAGGACGGTTCCCATGAGCCCCCGACAAACCCACGAGGTCCGCCGTCCCGCCTCCGTGTAGTGCGATTGGGACACCCGTTGATATCTCCGAGCGGCCCTGACACCTTCGGTGAACCTGTGCAGAAATGGAAACCCGACGACCGGCGGATCTACGTCACGGGCGGGCCGTCCAGCAGGGGGTCAACCGCTGTCCATCAGGGCCTGATTGAGCGCCCGGTGCGGGGGCAGAATCAGCAAAGCAGATCATGGACGCCGACATGGGGGCTCAAAATCCTGCCTCCAGATGGCCCAGCCCGAGGCAAGGCTATTTAGTGAACTCCACCCCCGCCTGAGTCCGTTTGACTAAAGCAAGCACCGTCCCGCCCAGCGGGTCAACGGATCAGGGCATGATGCTTCTCAGCGCATTCTCCGGCCGCACCCATTGTTTGGGCGCCGAGGCAACGAAATCGGGCATGGGTCCAGTCTTTTCCTAAGCTCCCGCTGTCAAGGTGACTTTGTTCCGAAGATGAAGGTGCGCCCAGTCATTCCTTCGACGGCCGGCCCGGAAGCACTCCCCCCAGTAGCGCCGGGCCGGCTGCCGCCGAAAGGCGTCTGGAACGCCGGAAGCTTTTGGTGATCTACCGGCCGGGCAGCCAGCGCGGGCTGACCTACGCCCGGCTGGCTTTCCGTTCTAGCAGTTGGGCGGGCCGTATTCGTAGGCGCCGGCGTCGGGCTTTCCGGTTCCGGAACACTGTGCCGGTTGCGGAACGGACGCCTGGTCCAGGTGCGCCCCGGACGGGATGCCATCGCCGCGGTCTATGGCCGGGCTGCCGCTGGTGAGGTGGAGATCGTCGGGGGGATTCACGAACTGGGCGGATGCGGTCGTCGAACTGTTGTCCAGCGGGACGTTGCTGGGGCCGTTGACGACGTTGGACTGCTCCGTCCAGCCGGACCCGTC
>NZ_JBFTLC010000053.1:0-15242 GCF_056396245.1 Arthrobacter sp. 05T423 | reverse complement strand
GCGACCGGGAACGCCAGGGTGGGGGCGTGGAAGCCGTAGTCGATCAGGCGCTTGGCGACGTCCTCGGCGGTCACGCCGGTCCGGGCGGTGAGTTCGCGCAGGTCCAGGATGCACTCGTGTGCCACCAGGCCGCTGTCCCCGGTGTAGAGGACCGGGAAGAACTCATTCAGCCGCGACGCGACGTAGTTCGCTGCCAGCAGGGCCGACTTGGTGGCCTCGGTCAGGCCGCTGCCGCCCATGAGCTTCACGTASGCCCAGGAAATCGGCAGCACGCCCGCCGAACCGAACCGGGAGGCAGAAATGGCCACGCCTGTTGAACCGGCAGAGCCCGCTTCATGCGCGGCCTTGTTCGCATCGCCCGGCATGAACGGGGCAAGGTGCGCCTTCGCCGCGACGGGGCCGACGCCGGGTCCGCCGCCGCCGTGCGGGATGCAGAACGTCTTGTGCAGGTTCAGGTGCGACACGTCGCCGCCAAACTTGCCCGGCTGGGCCAGGCCCACGAGGGCGTTGAGGTTGGCGCCGTCCACATAGACTTGGCCGCCGGCCGCGTGGATGGCGTCGCAGACCTCGCGGACGTCGGCGTCGTACACCCCGTGCGTGGACGGGTAGGTRATCATGATCGCCGAGAGAACGTCCTTGTGCGCCTCGATCTTGGCGTACAGGTCGGCGTGGTCGATCGTGCCGTCGGCAGCGGTGGCCACGACGACCACCTTCATGCCGGCCAGCACGGCCGAGGCCGCGTTGGTGCCGTGCGCAGAAGCCGGGATCAGGCAGACGTTGCGCTGGTCGTCGCCGCGGGACAGGTGGTAGCCGCGGATCGCCAGCAGCCCGGCGAGCTCACCTTGGGAGCCGGCGTTGGGCTGGATGGACACCTGGTCGTACCCGGTGATCTCGGCGAGGTCGGCTTCCAGACCCTCAATGAGTTCGCGCCAGCCCTCGGTCTGGGAGTCCGGGGCGAACGGGTGGATCGAGGCGAACTCCGGCCAGGAGATGGCCTCCATCTCGGCCGTCGCGTTCAGCTTCATGGTGCAGGAACCCAGCGGGATCATGGTCCGGTCCAGCGCCAGGTCACGGTCGGAAAGCTTGCGGATGTAGCGCAGCAGCTGGGTTTCAGAGCGGTGCGTGTTGAACACCGGGTGCTGCAGGTAGCCGGAGGTGCGCAGCACGGCTTCCGGGAGTTCAAATCCCTGCGCGTCACCGACCGGGCCGGCGCCGAAGGCGACGGCCACGGCGGAAAGTGTTGCCGCCGTCGTCGTTTCATCAATGGAAACGCCCACGGTGTCCGCGTCGATGAGGCGCAGGTTGATGCCGCGGGCCTCTGCCGCCGTGATGACCTTGCCGGCCTTGCCGGGCACACGCACGGTGAGGGTATCGAAGAAGGAGTCGCTGACCAGTTCGCGGCCCGCCGTTTTGAGTGCGGTGGCGAGGACGCGGGCGTTGTTGTGGGCGGTCCCGGCGATTGCCTTCAGGCCGTCGGGGCCGTGGTAGACGGCGTAGAAGGACGACACAATGGCCAGCAGCGCCTGGGCGGTGCAGATGTTGGACGTGGCCTTCTCGCGGCGGATGTGCTGCTCGCGGGTCTGCAGCGCCAGGCGGTAGGCGGGGACGCCGGCGTTGTCCTTGGAGACGCCCACGAGGCGGCCGGGCAGTGTGCGCTCCATGCCGGTGCGCACTGCCATGTAGGCCGCGTGCGGGCCGCCGAAGAACAGCGGCACGCCGAAACGCTGCGCGGTTCCGACGGCGATGTCGGCGCCCTGCTCGCCGGGAGGCGTGATCAGGGTCAGGGCGAGCAGGTCGGCCGCCACCGTCACCAGCGCACCGCGCTCCTTGGCGGCGGCGATCGCGCCGGACTGGTCCCACACCCGGCCCGAAACGCCCGGCTGCTGGAGGACGACGCCGTTGATGTCGCCGTCGGGCAGGCCCTGGGAAAGGTCTGCAACCTCGACCTCGAAGCCGAGCGCCTCGGCGCGGCCCAGCACGACGGCGATGGTCTGGGGGAGGCAGTCGGCGTCCAGGACTGTTTTGCCGTCCTTGGCTCCTGCGGCCTTGTTGGCACGGCGCATCAGCAGCACGGCCTCGGCCACGGCGGTCGCTTCATCCAGCAGGGAGGCGTTGGCGACCGGCAGCGCGGTCAGGTCCTGGACCATGGTCTGGAAGTTGAGCAGCGCTTCGAGCCGGCCCTGCGAAATCTCCGGCTGGTACGGGGTGTAGGCGGTGTACCAGGCGGGGGCTTCGAGGACATTGCGGCGGATCACCGGCGGGGTGACGGTGTCGTAGTAGCCTTGGCCGATCATCTGCACGGCGGTCTTGTTCTTCGCGGCCAGGCGGCGGAGCTCGGCCAGGACCTCAACTTCGCTTAGTGCTGCGGTGAGCCGGAGGGCATTGTCCTGGCGGATGGACGCCGGAACGGCGGTATCCACGAGGCCATCGACAGTGTCATAGCCGATGTTCTTGAGCATGGTGTCGATATCGGCCTGGCGCCTGGCGCCGATATGCCGGTCGGCAAACGTTGAAGGAAGAGATTGAATCGTCATGAGGAACTCCAGGTTTGGCCGGCCACGTGTGACACGGCATGGTTTGGGTTCCTCCCCGCTCTGTATTGGACCTGAGAGATTCCGCGGACATGGTTCTCCGCTTGCACCGTCGGTGAGTCCGGTTACCCGGACTGCTTTCCAGAGTTGCCTAGCCGCGGCGGTACGGGGGCCTGAGAGATTCCTGGGGAGGATTTGCTCCTACGGCGCCTGCCCGGTGAATGACAGGGAGGACTCTCCCGCCACGGTTCGAAAGGCTATGAAGATGTGGGGTGATTCGGCTCACAAGTTACCGGACAATTCCGTCCGTGCCAAATCGGAGGTCCCCGTTCGACATTTCTTCGTGACCGAGACCACACTGATCCGGTGGCCAGCGGGTCCGGCCGGCAAACGGCCGCCGTCGACACGCATGATTTTTCTCGACATAACTGAATATGCTTACGATCTGCGGCGGGAGAGCCCTGCCGGTACGTTCAGCAGGCGCCGTAGGAGCAAACCCTCCCCAGGAAACTCTCAGGCCCACGTACCGCCGCGGCGAGGCAACTCTGGAAAGCAGGCAGGCACGTCCTGTCTCACCGACGGTGCAAGCGGACGACCCTGTCCGCGGAATCTCTCAGGTCCCATACAGAGCGGGGAGGAACCGAATCAGTGTGGCCATCCAAGGCCACTTGAACGATGGAGTTCCTTATGACGATTCATCCTCCTGCCTCCCCAACCGGTTCGCCAGCCGCCGAGGCTCCCCGCCTGGAGCGGCAGCTGAGCAACCGGCACATCCAGCTGATCGCCATCGGCGGTGCCATTGGCACGGGCCTGTTCATGGGCTCCGGCAAAACCATTTCCGCGGCCGGGCCGTCCGTGATTTTCGTGTACATGATCATTGGCTTCATGCTGTTTTTCGTCATGCGGGCCATGGGCGAGCTGCTGCTGAGCAATCTCAATTACAAGTCCTTCAGCGACTTCGCCGCTGACCTGCTGGGGCCCTGGGCGGGGTTCTTCACCGGATGGACCTACTGGTTCTGCTGGGTGATTACCGGAATTGCGGACGTCATCGCCATCGCAGGGTACTCCCGTGAGCTCTGGCCGGGACTGCCCCTCTGGATTCCCGGCCTGGCCACCGTCGCCATCCTGCTGCTGCTGAACCTGACCACGGTCAAGGCGTTCGGTGAGACCGAATTCTGGTTTGCCCTCATCAAGATCATTGCAATTGCTGCCCTGATCGTGGTGGGCATGTTCATGATCTTCACCGGTTTCCAGAGCGGCGCCGGGCAGGCAAGCTTCTCTAACTTGTGGAGCCATGGCGGCTTCTTCCCCAACGAATTCATGGGCTTCGTGGCCGGTTTCCAGATTGCCGTGTTCGCCTTTGTGGGCATCGAACTGGTGGGCACTACGGCTGCTGAGGCCAAGAACCCGGAGAAAAACCTTCCCAAGGCCATCAATTCCATCCCGGTCCGCGTGCTGCTTTTCTACGTGGGTGCCCTCATTATCCTGATGTCCGTCACTCCATGGACCCAGTTCGCGGCCGGCCACAGCCCGTTCATTGCGATGTTCTCGCTGGCCGGACTCGGGGCCGCCGCCACGGTGGTCAACCTCGTAGTGCTGACCTCGGCGATGTCCTCGGCCAACTCCGGAATCTACTCCACCTCGCGCATGGTCTACGGCCTGGCCCAGGAAGGCGACGCGCCGTCCGTCTTTGGCAGCCTGTCCCGGCGCAAGGTACCCAGCAACGCCCTGTTCCTGTCCTGCGTGCTGCTGCTCTCCGGAGTGGTGCTCATGTACGCCGGCCAGGACGTCGGCAAGGCGTTCGACATGGTCACCACCGTGTCCGCCGTCTGCTTCGTCTTCGTCTGGTCGATCATCCTCGCCAGCTACATCGCTTTCCGCCGCCGCCGCCCGCACCTGCATACTGCATCGAAGTTCAAGATGCCCGGCGGCATCCCCATGGTGTGGGTGGTCTTCGCGTTCTTCGCCTTTGTGCTGTGGACCCTGACCACCCAGCCCGACACCCTTGCCGCGCTGTTGGTCACACCCGTTTGGTTCATCCTGCTCGGTGCGGCGTGGCTGGTTCTGCGCCGCCGGCCGGCCCACCTCGCCCGCTACGCGGCCTTCCAGGAGGAGCTTCAGGCCGAGGAGACCGCCGCCCGCGAGCATGCGAGCCGGCGTCTCGAGGAGAAGGAAAGTGTCAAGGGATGATCGGGACAGAGGAAAAGCCGACGGCGGCGGGCCAGGCCCGCGGGGCCCGGACTCCGGAGGCCGGCAGGGAGTTTGTGCTGACCTTGCATTGCCCGGATGCCCTGGGAATCGTCCAGTCAGTTGCGGATTTCCTGCTCAAGCAGGAGTGCTACATCGTTGACCTCAAGCAGTTCGGTGACCGGGACGCGGGGCACTTCTTCATGCGGGTCCACTTCGCCTCCACAGGTGATACCGCAGGTGGCACCGCCGCCGTCGAACAGTTGCGGGCCAGCTTCGCGCCGCTGGCAGGGCAATGGCGCATGGACTGGCGCCTGGAGCGCCATGACCGCAAGCAGCGGATCCTGGTGATGGTGTCCAAATACGATCACTGCCTCAACGACCTGCTGGTCCGCGCCCGCAGCGGCGAACTCCCGTTGGAGATCGCGGCAGTGGTGTCCAACCACCCCGACCTGGAAGGGCTCGCGGCCTGGCACGGGGTCCCGTTCCACCACATCCCCGTGACGCCGGAGACCAAGGCCGAAGCCGAGGCCGGGCTCTTTGAGCTGGTGAACGCGTATGACGTTGAACTCGTGGTCCTGGCCCGCTACATGCAGGTCCTCAGCGACTCGGCCACTGCCCGGCTCGCCGGCAGGGCCATCAACATCCACCACTCCTTCCTGCCCAGCTTCAAGGGCGCAAAACCGTATCACCAGGCGTATGAACGCGGTGTGAAAACGATCGGTGCCACCGCCCACTACGTCAACTCAGAGCTCGACGAGGGCCCGATCATCGCGCAGCAAGTGATTGAGGTGGACCACACCTATGCTCCCGCGGATCTGGTGTCCGCGGGCAAGGACGCGGAGTGCAAGGCCCTGACGAATGCTGTGCGCTGGCACGCAGACGGAAGGATCATCCTGTCAGGGAACCGGACGGTCATCCTCCGCTGACAAGCCCATCCGACCAGACCTGGAGCTACCCATGACGAACCACTTGCCTCTGCGCATGGAGATCATTCCCACGGACGGAATCATTCCCAAAGTCCAGGCACATGTTCCTGCCGGATCAGCACTGACCGTGACATGCCTGCCGCACCACGGGGTTAAAACCACCGTGCAGGCATCGGCCCGGCTTGGCCTGCTGGGCTACAAGGTGATCCCGCATCTGGCTGCACGGAGCATCGAGAGCCGCGCCCAGCTGGCGGGCATGCTCCGGGACTGCGAAGCGGCAGGGATCACCGAGGTTTTCGCGATCGGCGGCGATGCTCCGGACGCTGCCGGCCCCTACGGCAACAGCAGCCGGCTCATGGAGGACATTGCCGATCTGACCGGCGGGACCATGGCCATCGGCGTGGCTGGATATCCGGAGGGCCATCCAAAGCACAATGAATTGCACATGCTCGATGCATTGCTGGAGAAGCAGCACCTGGCCTCCACCGTAGTGACCCAGATGTGCTTTTCTGCCGCCAGGATCGGCTGGTACGCCGAACTGCTGCGCCGCGAAGGTGTCGATCTTCCGATCTGGGCGGGCGTGGCCGGGGCCGTCCCGCGGGCCAAGCTGATCGCGCTGGCCACCAAGATCGGGGTCGGGCCATCGCTGAAGTTCCTGAACCGCAAGGGGCCCCTCGCCCGCAGGCTCCTCAACGCCGGCAGCTACTCATCCCGGTCCCTGGTTTCCGAACTTGCAGCCATGGAACCTGCTCTTGCGGGTGTCCACCTCTACACGTTCAACAACGTCGAAACCCAGCCCGCGATGAGCGGGGTGGCAGGGGCAAGCGCGAAAGCCTCTTGAAACAGTAATTTTCAAACGACGCATCGGGCGTCCGGCCGCATGGCCGGACGCCCGATGCGTTTAAAATCATCTGCAAAATCTTGCATTGTGAGCTGGAACCCATAATATGGGAACAGCGAATGTGTCGCCCTCACGACCACACCTGCTCCCAAGCCTTCAGTGCGGAAGGCCCAACGATCGGATTCCCTCTCATGTCAGACATCGCTGTCCTGATCAACACAGCCGTCGCGGTCCTAGCCGCCGTGCTCCTGATTGTCCGTTTCAGGGTGAACCCCGTCATAGCCCTGGTAATAAGCTCCGTGTACCTCGGCCTGGCCGTGGGCCTCGGCGTCGAAAAGACGGTCAAAACCATCACGTCCGGATTCGGCGACATCATGGTGGACGTCGGCCTGCTCATCGCCTTCGGCGTCCTCATGGGCTCCATCCTCAACCAGACCGGTGCCATCCGGCGCCTCGTTGAGCACCTGCTGAACACGTTCGGGCCCAAGCGCCTGCCCTACACCATGGGCCTGGCCATCGGAACGCTGCTGCAGTCCATTTTCCTGGACGTCCTGCTCGTCATCTCGGCCCCGCTGGCCCGAAAGCTGGCACCCAGAATCGGCAAGCTCGGCACGGCACGCATGGCCACCGCCATGGCCATTGCCCTCGAATGCGGCATTGTCTTCACGGTTCCGGGCGTTGCATCGCTCGCCCTGGCAGGCCTCCTCAAAGTCCCGCTGGGCAAGATGCTGCTGTTCGGGCTGCTGCTGGTCATTCCCACCATCATCATCGCCATCGCCATCATGTCGTTCCTCTTCCGCCGCGGCTTCTGGAACGAAGCCAAGGATGAGGACCACACCTTTGTCGCCGAGGAAGACCGGGAGGGCGAAGAGGAAGAGTACGACGGCGGTGCTGGCCACCCCGTTGCCGCCGGTGCCACCGGAGGCCGGCCGGGCTCTATCGGAACCGCGGCCTCCAGCGGAACAAAAGCACAGGCCAGCGGAAACGTTGCCGTGGCCGAACGCGAACCGAAGCAGTTCCCGCTGATCGTCCTGTTCGCGCCGCTGCTGACGTCGCTGCTCCTCATCGGGGCAGGGGCCATCCTGCAGATCCTGAAGGTCGACCTGCCGTGGCTGCAGCTCCTGGGCGAACCGGTGATCGCACTGCTGATCGGCCTGATCGGAACCTGCCTCGTTAGCCGCTCCGCTATCGGGCAGAAGCGCGTCGAGGAGGCCATCGCCGTCGGCTTCAAGGAAAGCGGCCAGATCCTGATCCTCACCGGCGTGGGTGGCTCCCTCGCCGCGACCGTCGCCGTGGCCGGCCTCGGCCACATCCTCGGCGGCTTCTTCTCCGCCAGTACTGTCGCCCCGCTCCTGGTGGTCTGGGCCATCGCGGCCGTACTGCACATCGCCGTCGGCTCCGTGACGCTTTCCGCCATCACCGCCGCGGGCCTGCTGGCCCCCATCGCACCCGTCATCGGCCTGGACCCCGTGCTGCTGGCGTTGTCGGCCGGCGCCGGATCACTGTTCATGGTCCACGTCACCAGCAACACCTTCTGGCTCCTGCAGTCTCTCCTGGGCCAGAGCGTACGGGGTGCCCTGAAATCGGTGACCGTTGGGGTCTCGGTGGCCTCCGTCGTCGCAATCCTCCTAATCCTGCCTATGAGCCTGCTGTTCTAATCGAACCTGAGAGCCCATGTTGAACCTGACAACCCAGCGCGTTCCCGGCCTACGCCCACGAAGGAAGAAGACACCATGACACCACCACGCATCGCGCCCCTGGAAGGCATCCGCGTCCTGGAACTCGGAAACTACATTGCCGCTCCCACGGCCGGGCGGCTCCTCGCTGACTTCGGCGCCGAGGTCATCAAGGTCGAGCGGCCGGGAACCGGCGACGAACTGCGCAACTGGCGGCTGCACAAGGGCGACACCTCCATGCTGTACCGGACCATCAACCGCAACAAGAAGTCCGTCGTCCTGGACCTGCGGACCGAGGCCGGCAAGCAGGCAGTCCTGAAGCTCGCCGCGAAATCGGACATCCTGCTGGAAAACTTCCGGCCGGGCACGCTGGAGAAGTGGGGCCTCGGCCCGGACGTTCTCAATGAGGCCAACCCGGAACTCATCATCACGCGCATCTCCGCCTTCGGGCAGACCGGACCGCTGTCCGAGCGTCCCGGCTTTGCCGCCGTCGCCGAAGCTTACGGCGGGTTCCGCAACCTCGTCGGCGACCCGGACCGTCCGCCCGTACGGGTCGGCGTCTCCATCGGAGACTCCATCGCCGGACTGTACGCCGCGTTTGGCTCCATGATGAGCCTCTACCAGCGGGAGGCCCGACGCCGGGACTCGTCCGGCGCTGTGCCGCTCACTGAGCGCATCATTGACGTGGCGCTGAACGAGGCCATGTTCTCCATGATGGAATCCCTGGTCCCCGACTACCAGGCCTACGGCGTGGACCGGCAGCGCGTCGGCGGCAGGATGGAGGGGATCGCGCCCTCAAACGCCTACATCTGCCGGGACGGGGCCAGCATCGTGGTGGCCGGCAACGGGGACGCCATCTACCAGCGGTACATGCAGACCATCGGCCGCCCCGACCTCGCCGAAGACCCTGCGCTGCAGAGCAATGCCGGCCGGTGGGACCGGCGCGAGGAACTGGACCAGGCCATCGGTGCCTGGACCGCGGCGCTGGATGCGGCCGATGCCCTGGCCGCCCTGGACGCGGCCGGTGTTCCGGCCGGGCCCATCTACACGGCGGCGGACATCAGCACCGACAGCCAGTACGCTGCCCGCAACATGGTCCAGAAATTCGACGTCTCCACCGGCGCGGAGATCCTGCCCGGCGTCGGCTTCCCGGGTATTGTTCCGGTGATCGGCGGCGAATCGCTCCCCATCCGGAACCTCGGCCCGGACCTGGGCGAAAACACGGCAGAAATCCTGGCCGGGCTCCTCGGCATGGACCCGGCGGAGATCAGTGCGGCATCGGGCCGCGAGGAGGCATTCCAGGCATGAACCAGCACCACATCCTGCCTGACCCGGCGCTCGGCTTGGGCGGCGTCATCCTGCGGGACGTCACCCTGCGGGACGGGCTGCAGCTCACGGGGAAGGTCCTGTCCACCGAACGGAAGCTGGAGACGGTCCGGGAACTGTTACGCCTGGGCGTCCCGGCCATCGAGCTGGGCTCCATGGCCCGGCCGGACCTGGTTCCCACCATGGCCAACACCCTGGAAGTGGTCCAGAACCTCAACCCTGAGGAACTGGAAAAGTGCTGGATCTGGGTGGCCACCCCCGGACACGTGGCCAAGGCCGCGGCCGCCGGAGCGCGCAACTTCCAGTACTGCCTCTCGGCGTCGGACTCGCACAACAAGGCGAACATCGGCCGCACCACAGAGGAGAGCCTCGCCGCGCTGCCCCAGGCAGTGGAGTATGCGCAGGCGGTCAACGGGCAGATCCAGCTGTGCATCGCCACGTCCTTCACCTGCCCGTTCGAGGGGACTGTGCCCGAGGAACGGGTCCTGGCGATCGCCAACGACCCCCGGGCGGAGGGAACCTCGGACATCGTCCTCTGCGACACCCTGGGCCAGGCCATCCCCGCGCAGGTGTCCGGCCTCATCCAGCGCGTCCGTGCCGAGTCCCCGGCCCGCCGGATTGGCTACCACGGGCACGACACCTGGGGCCTGGGCGTGGCCAACACCCTCGCCGCTATCCAGGCCGGCGCCGCGATGGTGGACGGCGCGCTCGGCGGACTTGGCGGTTGTCCGTTCGCCCCGGGCGCCAGCGGCAACACGTCCAGCGAGGACATCCTGTTCGCCACCCGGCCCGGCTGGGTGACCCCCGAAACCTTCGCGGACCTCGTGGTCCTCTCCGAGAAGCTGCTGGCCGAGCTCGGCGAACCAAACCGCTCCAAGGCGGCGCAGGGCGCCAGGTCCAAGGCCCCAGCGTTCCGCTGGGTCATCCCGTCGGACAGTCCCGCTGCGCCCGGAACCACGGCACCCTGCACGACAACATCCGGCACGACGGGAAGGAAGTAGGAATGGGCTACAGTTTCCTGGTCACCACCGCGATCCCGGACCCCGGCCTGCAGCTGCTGTCCGACGCCGGAACGGTCACCGTGCTGCCGACCCCTCCCGACTATGACACGCTGGCAGCGCTGTGCGCCTCGGGCGAGTACGACGTTGTCCTCACCCAGCTGCGCGACGTCGTCGATGCCCCGCTACTGGCCAGCGCGCGGGTGAAGGGCGTGTCCAACTTCGCGGTCGGATACAACAACATCGACGTGGACGCCGCCACCCGGCACGGCATCCTGGTGGGCAATACCCCCGGGGTACTGACGGACGCGACGGCGGACATCGCCATGCTGCTCATCCTCGGCACCGCCCGCCGCGTGGTTGAGGCAGACCGGCTGGTCCGTGACGGCAACTTCCACGGCTGGGAACCGGAGCTGCTGCTGGGCCGGGACGTCTCCGGCGCGGTGCTGGGCCTGGCCGGGTTCGGCCGGATCGCCCGAGCCGCCGCCCGCAGGGCGCTCGGCTTCGGGATGGAGGTGCTCTTCGCCCCGCGGCCCCCGGGACACCGGCAGGTCAGCGACGGGGAGCTGGGCGAGTTCGCCGGGAAGGTGCAACAGGTTTCCTGGGATGAGCTGGTGGAACGCAGCGACTTCCTGTCCCTGCATGTGCCGCTCAACGAGCAGACCCGGCACCTGGTGGACCGGGCCGTGCTCGAGCGGATGAAGCCCGATGCCATCCTGATCAACACTGCGCGCGGCCCGGTGGTGGACGAGGCCGCACTCGTCGAGGCGCTTAGGGACCGCGTCATCGCCGGTGCCGGGCTGGACGTGTTCGAGGACGAGCCGCGGCTCGCCCCCGGCCTCGCCGAACTGCCCAACACCGTGCTGCTGCCGCACGTGGGCAGCGCCACCGTGGCGGTCCCCAGCGAGATGGCGCGCCTGAGCGCGCTCAATGCAGTGGCGATCGCCGACGGACGCACCCCGCCGCACCCTGTGAATTCGCTGAACGGGGCATAACCATCCTGCCCTGACGCGCATCGGCCGCCGCTTTCCGGCGGGGCGCTACGCCTCGCCGGGGAACCGGCCGCCAATGAGTCGTGTCATGTGCTCGGCGGTTGCAAGCAGCGGCTCCACCCAGGCCTCACAGGTCTCCAAAGGCATCCGCAGCGTGGGTCCGCTGATGCTCACCGCGCCCACCAGCTCCGCCGCGGAATCGAAAACGGGGGCCGAAAGCCCGGAAGCCCCGTCTTCCCGCTCGCCCACCGTGATGGCAAACCCGTCCGTCCGGGTTTGCTTCACCACGCTCTCCAGATCTTCGGAACTCGTGATCGTGGACTCGGTGATCGGCTCCAGCGGATCCTTCAGGACGGCGTCCATGAGATCGTGATCCCACGCCAGCAGGACCCGGCCCGCCGAGCCTGCGTAGAGCGGAAGCACCTTGCCAAGATGCATCTCCCGGCGCAGCGCATGGCGGGTCTCTGCCATTGCCACGCACACCCGGTAGTGCTGCTCCGCCTTGAAGAAGCAAGCTGTCTCACCTGTGGTCTCACGCAGTGTCTTCAAAAGGGGGCTGAGAACGTCGATGACTTCCATCCCCCGCGTGGCCGGAGCGGCCCAGTACGCCATCCGCATTCCGATGCGGTAGGCGTCTTCCTCCCGGTCCAGGAAGCCTTGGGCGGTCAGGTTCGTGACCAGACGCTGTACCGTGGATGTGGGCATCCCGGTGTACTCCCGGATGTCACTCAGCGACAGCACCGGCCGGGACAGCGAGAAGGCGTCCAGGATCGACGTGATTTTCCCCAGGACAAGCAGGGGATTGCTGCTGGATTTGGCTAAAGCATCGGCTGCCGACATAGGACTCACGCTAGACGGTGGCCCCACCCCGGTCCAATCCTGTGGCCCAACGCCAGGGCAGGTAAACCGAGAGGCGCCCGTCCGCGGCTCAGGACAGGGGTGCGGCGCCCAGGTTCACTGGGTCTTCGTCTGTCAGGTAGGCGAATTCCGAGTGGGCGGCGAGGTCGATGCCGCGAAGTTCGTCCTCTTCGTGGATGCGCAGGCCCATGGCCATGTCCACCACCTTGGCGATCACCCAGGTCAGGCCGAAGGAGTAGACCAGCACGGCAACTGTCGCGATTGACTGGATGCCCAACTGCCGGAGGCCGCCGCCGTACAGCAGGCCGCTGACGCCGTTGGGTGCGCTGCTGGTGGCGAAGATGCCAATCAGGAGCGTACCGATGATGCCGCCCACCAGGTGCACGCCCACCACGTCCAGTGAGTCGTCGAAGCCGAGGCGGAACTTCCATTCGATCGCCAGCGAGCAGACAGCACCGGCGATGGCGCCGATTGCCACGGCGCCCAGCGGACTGACCGCGCCGCAGGCAGGGGTGATGGCCACGAGTGCGGCGACCAGGCCTGAGGCTGCGCCCATGCTGGTGGTGGCCCCATGCCTGATGCGTTCAACGAGTGCCCAGGCGAGCAGGCCCGCGGCGGCGGCCACCGCGGTGTTGAGGAACACCACCGACGCAGCGTGCCCGGCGGACAGCGCAGAGCCCGCGTTGAAGCCGAACCAGCCAATCCAGAGCAGGCCCGCGCCCACCAGCACCAGGGGCCGGCTGTGCGGCTTGGAGTGTTCCATCTTGGGCCAGCCGGTGCTGCGGCCCAGGACCAGCGCCAAGGCGAGGGCGGCGGCGCCGGCGTTCATGTGCACTGCTGTTCCGCCGGCATAGTCGATGGCCTTGATGCCGTTGGCTATCCAGCCGCCTTTCATCGAACCGTCCGCTGAGTCGAACGCGAAGACCCAGTGCGCGATGGGGAAGTAGACCAGCGTGGCCCAGACGCCCGCGAACACCATCCAGGCGCCGAACTTCATCCTGCCGGCGGCCGCACCGGCAACCAGCGCGGTGGTCACGCACGCGAAGAACAGCTGGAAGGCCGTGAACAGCGCCGCCGGCAGGGCGGCGTCGGGATTGTCTTTCAGCATCGGCTCCAGGCCTGCGTACTGCGTGATGTCCCCGATCAGGCCCAGGCCGTTCACCGAATTGCCAAAGGCCATCGAGTACCCGAACAGCGCCCACAGCACGGCCACCAGGCTGGCCCCGCCAAAGCACATCATCATCATGTTCAGGATCCGGCGCGATCCCACCATGCCTCCGTAGAAGAGGGCCAGGGCGGGAATCATCATGCAGACCAGTGCAGAACTTGCGAGGATCCAGGCAACATCTCCAGCGTTCACGTCGAACTCCACTCCAAGAAATCGGTGTGTGGCATTTTGCTGAGACCGGACGAATGCCGTGTGTCCCCACAACATAGAGCGCCGGAATCCCCGGTAGGTTTCGGGCATGTAAATTGCTTGTTACCACTGTTACCGCACACCGCTTTTGCCCGTTGAAACGACGGCGGGGGCCCCTCAGGGCCCGCCGCCGTCGCATCTGTGTTGAGTCGTTCTTATCTGGATGGTGCTCCTAATGGGTAGAGCTGTGAACTGTGTACCCCGAGGTGTCCACGTCTCCCAACCAGCCGGGCACGGCTCCGGCGACGCCCAGGGACCCAATGGCCATGGCGCCCACCACAGCCAGTGCACGGAGGTGCGCCGACGCCGCCTTCCGCCCCTCCGGCCCGCCGGTTCCCCGGCGTTTGGCCCGGAGCAGGACGACGGCGATCACCAGCGTTCCCAGCTCGAGGAGGCTTGCGGCGGCATCTGCCAGGCCAAGGGGCTCGGGCACTCCGGAGTCGGGGCCGAAGGGGAGCCCGGCAGTGCGGGACCACGCCCACAGCACCAGCGGCACGGCCGAGAGGGCCGCAAGGGCAACGAGGACGTTCACGCCAGGCCGTCCCAGCAGCAGGATGCCTCCTGCCACCTCCGCCACCGCCAGGGTCAGGAAGAAGGCGCTGGCCACCACCCAGTGGTCGAGGTGGTCCGGTATGGCGGCGAGGTGGATGGCGGCGCAGCCGAACAGTGCCACCGCCGCCACTATCTGCCTGAGGTCCGTGGCGGCCGTCCGGGCACCATCGGCCCGCATGCGACTGGGGGCCCTCTTCGAGGCCTCCTTCGGCCGGCGGCTGACATCCAGCCTCCCGCCCCGGATTGCCACCGTCCACCCGGTCACCACGACATTGGTGACAACGAGCAGGCCGACGCCGTAGCCAAAGGCAGCCAGCTGAAGCCCGAGGGATGCCTGGTCCAGCTGCTCCGCGGACCCGGCGGTCCTCGCATGGTGCAGGGAACCCATGAGGTCGTGCTGCAGGGCGTAGTCCCAGGCTTCGCTGGCGGCCAGCGTGAGAGTCCCGGCCAGCGTGCCGGCCGCGGCAATCAGCAGGGCTGTGGTGAAGAATGCCTTCTTGCCCGCCAGCGCTGGCCCGAACCACCGCAGCGCCACCGTCACGGCGGCTATAACCGCCAGGACGAACACCGGGAGCAGCAGCGTCGACTCCCGGAGCCAACTCACAAACGGCTCCTGTGTGCGCTCGATGGCCCCCACGGCGCCCCTGAGCGACACCATCCAGAAGCCGTCGGCGTAGGCCATCAGTACTGCCAGGGGCAGGACCGTCCGCCAGGGAACCGCGGGGCGGGCCGGCGCCGAGGCGCCGGTCCCGCTGCTGTTCCAGCTGGCGGTGCCCGCTGGAACCGCTGTCATGGCGTGATCTCCCAGCCGAACATCATGGCGTGGTCCTCGTGTGCCAGGTTGTGGCAGTGTGCCACGTAGGGTCCGACGAAGTCACGGAAGCCGCGGTAGATGATGGTCGACTCGCCAGGATCCAGGGCCACCAGATCCTCAC
>NZ_JBFTLC010000052.1:0-17042 GCF_056396245.1 Arthrobacter sp. 05T423 | reverse complement strand
AGCCTATGGGCAGCCCCCAACGGCCGCGCCCGACTCTAGAGAAGCGATACGCTCCAGCCGAACACCTTCGCCCTGCGGTAATCAACCCGCGCATATTAGTCTGACCACGCCGTCGCCAACGACACGCTGACCACCCGGCCAGACACCCCRGCCACAACAACACTGACCACCGACAGCCAGGTCACGGCCAACACCAAACAAGCAACCCCAGGACTACACAACCCCGGGACGCATCCCCCCGCCCCTTGACAGAACCAATCACATATTAGGCTTGGAGTGAAGTCACCCTCCGGAGTGTCGTGCGGATATTACGTCAAGTAAGTTAGTCGGAGCTTCAGTCTTTGACGGAGATGCCCTCTCCATCCGCCGCACCCGTGGCCCCGAAACTACCGCATTCCTCGGCGAGTCCTGACACGGATTTCCGGGCCCCCGAGGCCACTCCACTTGGCCATTTTGGACGCCGACAATTCCCCCTTATGTCGAGTAGAAGCGGCCACTTCACCCAGGATCCCGCCGAACACTAAGGGGCTGTCAAAACGGGGAAAGCGCAACCGGTCCACGGACCTGCCGCTTACCAGGGCCGCGGGCCGGCAGTCAGAGAGCAGAGCATAGTCCGCAATCGGGTCATCGGTCGCCGTCGCACTCTAACTGGTCCATGCCCGCACGACCGGTCTTCCGCGCATGGGCGCGGTGGCGAGTTCGCGCATGCCGGCGTTGAAGCCGATCCTCGGGGACCAGCCGAGCTCTTTTTTGATCCGGTTCGATGAGGCGGTGATGTGCCGGACGTCGCCGGCCCGGTATTGGCCGGTTATGAGCGGGTCAGGTCCTCTGCTGAACACACTGAGCGCAGCCGCTACCTCACCGATGGTGTGGACGGCGTCGGCGCCGACGTTGTACGCCCGGAAGGATGGGTGCGATCCGGGGACCGGTGCCATTCCCAGGGATTCGGCGGCCAGGATGTTGGCGGCGGCGACGTCCCTGACATGGACGAAGCTGCGCCGCTGCGCGCCGTCTTCAAAGACGCGGGGGGCTTCGCCGCGGGCAAGGGCCGAGCGGAAGAGGGACGCGACCCCGGCGTAGGGTGTATCCCGCGGCATCCGGGGCCCGTAGACGTTGTGGTACCTCAGCGCGATCGCCCGTCCGCCGGATGACCGCGCCCACGCGGAAGTGAGATGTTCCTGGCTCAGCTTTGAGGCGGCGTACACGTTGCGGGGATCCGTCCGGGCGTCTTCGGTGATGAGTGCCGGTTCAAGGACTGCTCCGGTGTCCGGGCTGCGCGGGTCGAAGATACCGGCGCGGAGGTCGGCTTCCGTCCGTGGTCCTGGCTGGACCTGCAGTCCGGATTCCGGGTCCGTGTAGGCGCCTTCGCCGTAAACCACCATCGAGGACGCCAGCACGAGGCGGTGGATCCGCCGGTTGTCCATGGCGGCGAGCAGGACCGCGGTGGCGTAGTCGTTGTTGCGGATGTAGTCCGGGGCGTCGGCGAAGCTGATGCCCAGCCCGACCTTGGCGCTTTGGTGGCAGACAAGGTCGATCCCGTCCAGGGCGCGGAGTACGATCGCCGGATCCGCGACGTCGCCGGTGAGCATCTCCACCCGGGAGTCCAGCCGGGGCTGGGCAGGGTGAATGGCGGGATCCAGCGAGTCAAGCACGCGGACCTGCCAGCCCTCCTGAAGGGCGGCGTCGACGATGTGGGAGCCGATGAAGCCGGCACCTCCGGTGATCAGGATTCTCATCGCGGACCCGCCACGGGTGGTTGAGGGGCAAGGGCCATGATCCGGTTCACCGCTGCCGGGTCCATAGACCGGGTGGGGACGTAGTCGTCGCCGATCGCGGCGACCGTTGCTTCGAGCACCGCCAGGATGTCCGGTTGGGCGTTTTTGAGCCGGGCGAACACGGCTTCTGCGGTGACCGGTTCGGAGCCGTCGTGGCCGGCGTCCGAGTCGGTGACGTAGGCCAGATTCGCGAAGCCCATGTTCAGTTCGGCGGCCAGGACCGGTTCGGGGTACTGGGTCATGCTGATGATGTCGGCACCGGCGGCCGAGTACCATGCGGACTCGGCCCGGGTGGAGAATCGCGGCCCGTTGATCACGACCACCGTTCCCGCCGGTGCGTGCGGCAACTGACGTTCCGACAGTACGGTGGCCAGCCGGGCGCGTAGCCGTGGGCAGAAGGGCTCTGCTGCCGGCAGGTGCTGCACCCCGGCCGCTTCGGCGCCCGCCGGGGCCGTGCCGTCGAAGTATGTGTCGGCCCGGCCCCAGGTCCTGTCAATGAGCTGATCGGGAACCACAAAGGTCTCCGGGAGGTACCCGGCCCGCAGCCCGCCTACTGCGGATGATGAAATCACTGCCTCGACGCCGAGGCTCTTGAGCGCCCAGAGATTGGCCCGGTAGTTGATCTTGTGGGGCGGCACCGAGTGTCCCGCGCCGTGCCGGGGCACAAACACCACGGTGTGCCCGGCAACCTCCGCCAGGGTGAGGGGGCCCGACGGCGGACCGTACGGGGTCTGGATTGTCAGCACCGCCAGCGTGGTGGCGCCGGGCAAAGTGTAGGTTCCCGTACCTCCGATGATGCCGATCCGCGCCCTGGGAGCGCCCCGTCCCCGCCGTTCCATGTGGCCATGATGCCACCGGCCCGCTGTCACGACACTCCGTCCCGGTAGCGGCGGCAGCGTCGCCGCCATGCCCCGGCCCCGACGGCCAGCGCCGCGGCAAGCAGCACCGTCTGGCTGATCGTCTCACTGTAAGGCGGGACGGTGGGAACCATGTACAGGACATCAAGGGCGAGGATCACCGCCACATACTCCCAGCGCCCGGTCAGGACGATAAAGGGCAGCAGCATCAGCGCGTACCAGGGGTAGCTGGGGCTGACAATCAGCAGCGTCAGCCCGATCATGATGGCCTGGCGGTGCCATATGTTTGCGGTGTCCGTGGTGCGCCAGACAATGATGGCTGCAGCGGCCAGGGCGGCGGCGCTCAATACCATGGGCCACACTCCTGCCGAGACGAGCTGGGCCAGGCTGAACCTGGCCCCGCCGGCTTGGCCGTAGCCTTCCTCGGCCAGGTACCCGGGCAGGAAGCCGAGCACGCCCGTGCCTGCCGCCAGCACGTAGGGTGCGTACAGGCCGGCGAAGGTGGCAGCGGCTGAGCCAATGAAGGCTGCCGGGCGCCGGAACAGCAGGGCGGGAGCGGCGATCACAGGAATGAGCTTTGTCGCCACGGCGGCTCCAAAGGCCGCGCCGGAGCGCAAAGGCTTGTCTTTGACCAGCAGCATTCCCGCGGCCAGAAGCAGGGCCGTGGCCAGCACGTCCACGTGGGCGTTGTTCACCGCTTCCAGCTGCACCAAGGGGCTCCAGGCCCACGCTGCAGCCAGATGGAGGGGCCTGCCCGCCTTGGACAGGACCGTGAGCAGCATCAGCGTGACGGCGGTGCCAATCAGGAACCCGGCGAGCTGGAACGGCAGGTACCCGAAACTGTCCGGGACGGTTGCGCGCACGGTGAAGAAGTAGATTTCGGCCCCGGGAGGGTAGATCGTGGGCACCTGAGGCCGGTTGATGGCCGTGCACAGCGGAGCGCCTGACGGGTATCCGGTCGCGGCGACAGAATCGGTGCCAGACAGATGGGCCGGACAGGGCGACTTTCCGCTAGTTCCGGCTGCTCCGGCCTGGAAAAGCCACGCCGGCCGGAAAGCTTCCAGGGCTTCGTCGACAGGCGCGTAGGCGTACGGGGAGGTCCCCGCCTTCTGAACGATGCCGTCCCATGCGTATCTTGCCGAATCATTGCTGGTCCGCGGCGGGCCGCTGAACGCAGCCAAACCCAGCAGGAGCGTGCCGGCCATGATGACGGCACCGACCCTGCGGCGCGGAACGCGCCGCAGGGACCGGACGGCGGCGATCAGGATCAGCCAGGACAGACAGGAGCCCACGAGCGGCGCCGACGCGAAGGAATTTCCCGGAAGTACCATCCACCACATCACCGCGGCAGCGACAACCAGGAGCAGTGCCGGTACGGCGTAGGCTTCTAGTCCGCCTTTTGCCGGCCCGGCACGGTGCGCGCTCACTTCTCGACCCCGGAGGTACGTGCTCACGTCTCGATCGTGCCTCAGACTGTCACCCTAATCTGCATCCTGTCGCAGAGTTCCGCATTTCGTAAGATCCGGGCGGCCCCCTCCGTCCGTGACAGTGCTGTGCTTAAAACATGCAAAGGCCCGACGCGCAAAAACTCACCGAGGCGCTGGCCGCGAAGTTTGCCTCCCCGACGCGGAGCACCCGGCTCACCGTTGTCCTGGGACGGTGGCTGGCGCTGAGCTTTACCGTCTGCTTCCTGACCGGCCTCTTCAGCCACGGCCTGCAGAACCCCCCGTCATGGATGTTTTTCCCCACCAGCCCCGCCTGGATTTACCAGCTGAGCCAGGGACTGCACGTGAGCGCCGGCATCGGCTCGATCCCGCTGCTGCTGGCCAAACTCTGGTCCGTGTATCCGGAACTGCTCCGGTGGCCGCCGGTGAAGTCTCTGTCCCAGGGCCTGGAGCGCGCATCGGTCGCCCTGTTCATCGCCTCCTCGCTGCTGCAACTGACGACCGGGCTGATCAACACCTACAAGTGGTACCCCTGGCCCTTCCCGTTCCGGGAGACCCATTATTGGCTGGCCTGGGCTATCTTCGGGTCGCTGCTCCTGCACATCGCCGTGAAGCTTCCTGCCATCATGGCCAATTGGAACGGGGGTGCCGTCCGGACGGCCGAACTGAAGGCTGAAACGAAGGGCGCCGGCGGCAGCCCTGGCCCGGGCAGGACGGACGTCCCGTCCGGCGCAGTGCAAGGCCTTGAAGCGGCTCCTGGCCGCTGGTCCAGGCGCGCGTTCCTGGCCGGCGTCGGCGTGACCACCGGGGCGGTGGTTCTCACAACTGCCGGGCAGTCATTTTCCTGGCTCAGCCCTTTGAACCTCTTCGCACCCCGCGTGATGGGCACAGGCCCGCAGTCCGTCCCGGTGAACCGAACCTCCGCGGATGCCAGGGTCGCTGATCTCGCCACCTCCGGCCAGTGGTCCCTCGCGGTCGTTTACGGGGGGACGCGCAAGGCTTTCAGCCTCGCTGAACTCCGGGCGCTCCCCCAGCATGACCAGGAGCTCCCCATCGCCTGCGTCGAGGGGTGGAGCCAGACGGCTCGCTGGCGCGGAGTGCGCATCCGTGACCTCGTCAGCGCTGTGGGCGCACCGACGCGTTCGACGCTGCGCGTGACAAGCCTTGAGCCCGAGGGACCGTACCGGATCATGTCCATGCCTGCCGAATATGTCCAGGACGAACGGACCCTGGTGGCACTGCAACTCAACGGTGCCGTCCTGGACGTCGAACACGGCTACCCGGCCAGGATCATTGCCCCCGGGCGCCCCGGTGTCCTGCAAACCAAATGGCTGCAGACCGTGGAGGTTCTGTGAATCGGTCAAACGCAACCACGTCCGTCACCGGCGCCCGCGCAGTCCTGGGGCTGTCAGGCGCCGGGCTCACCGGCTACGGTCTCCTCGGCCTGCCCACCCAGCTGGGCCCCGCCCAGTTAGTGGGACTCCTGACCTGGATGGCCGTAGCGGTCCTGTTGCACGACGGTGTGGTGGTGCCGCTGTCCACCGTGGCTGGCGCGGGGCTGACCCGCACAGGATCCCGGCTGCGGCCGGCCTCCGCGGCGATACTCCGCGGGACCCTGATGACCGGTGCCGTGGTCAGCCTCATCACCGGGATACTGCTGAAGGCACAATCGGAGGCCCGCACCATCAGCGCCCTCGACGGGGACTACGCAGCAAACCTGCTGTGGTTCTGGGCGGTGCTGGTCATGGTTGCCGCGGCGGCGATCTACACCATCGAGCGAGCCGGACGTGCACCGCCCGAAAAGGGTGACAGCCGGCAAAAAACCCGGCCCTGAAGCTGTTGTATCGGGCCGGGGGTCCAGCCGGCGTTCGATGCCCGGGCCTCCAGCCCTTTCCGGCCTGTTCTGGCCCAGGCGAACGGCTCGCTCCGGTTCCCGTCGCGGTCCTCCAGCAGCGCCTGGTAGGCGGTGTCCATGTCGTCGTCGGGGTCCACCTCCACCAGGAGCGTTCCCCGAGGTGCGATCAGCTGCCGGCACCGGCGCAACAGGCTCCCGACATTCCCCCCGATCCCGATATTGCCGTCCAGCAGCAAGGCAGAGCGCCAGTGCCCGGTCTGCGGGATCGGGAAAAACACGGACTGCTTCAGCGCACGGGTTCCCCGGCTGCATGCCAGGCGAACAGCCTCGTCGCTGGTATCGATGCCCAGCGCGCTCATGCCCAGAGACCGGGCAGCGGATAGCATCCGGCCAGGTCCGCAGCCAATGTCAAGAACAGGACCTTGAAGGCTCTGCAGCAGGTTCCGCTCCAGCGTGCTGGCGTCCGAACACCAGTCGAGGACATCGAACGTCGTCACCGTGGAGAGGCGACGGCCGCACTCCGGCGAGGCATCGTGTGGCCGCAGCGTGAGCGTGCCGCCACCCATGCGCAGTGCCCGGGCATAGGGATCATCCCTGCCCTGCCCGAAGGCCGCGGCCGGTGCGGCGACATGTACCGGTGCCGGTGCGCTGATGAGGCGCGTCACGCGTGGCCGCCGGTGCGGTGCGGCTTCGGGGCCGGCTGCGTCGGCAGCTGAGCGGACCCGCCCAGCTGTGTTGACGCGGCTGAGACCGCGGAGGCGAAAACCGTGTTCGGGATACCGGCAGCGATATCCAGGGCATCGGTGAAGTAGTCCATGTCCCTGAGTACAGGCAGCAGGCCGGTGGAGTACCCGTACCGGGCCAGCCGGGCACGTTGGCGCGCCGCGGTCCGGCCCGTGGACATTGGTACTCCGCGGATCAGTGATCCCAGAGGCCGGAGGAGGCCAAGGGCCCAGAAACCGCCGTCCGCGGCGGGCCCCAGCCACGCATCGTGCCCTGGGGCCGGCGAGGACCAATCCCTGAGCAGCGCGGCAAGGTGTACCGCGGAAAACTGCGGTGTGTCCATGCCGAGAATCAGCAGGGGGCCGGCGGCAATGTCGCAGATGACAGCGAGCCGTTCGTCCAATGTTCCCGTCGCCTGCCGTATCACCATAAACCCCTCCGCATCCTGGCTGCGCGGTGTTCCCTCCATGACGAGGAGGCGGTGACGGGCAGGCAGACGGCGCACCGTGTCCAGTGTTCGGGACAGGCTCAGCTGTGCAAGCTGCGCTGCCCCCGCTGGCGTCAGCGGAGGCGCCATGCGGGTCTTCACCCGCCCCGGCAGGCACTCTTTGGCGATGACCGCCACCGTCATGTCCATGACTTCCCTCCGCTCCGCTCCCCGCGGCCGGTTCCCCCGGCAAGCGGACCCAAAGGTTGCGACGTCGGCAGCGTAGTCGACCGAAGCTGCCGGGACAGGGCCGTGAGCTGGACAGACATGTCGCGGACCGCCGTCGCCGTTCCCCGGAGCGTCCCGGTGACTTTGGAGCGGCCCGTTCGCGGGGCGTACTCGACAGGAATTTCGGCGATCCGCCAACCGCGCAGGCTGGCTTTGGCGAACATTTCCAGCGGGTAGCCGCTCCGACGGTCCCCAAGCTCCAGGGACAACAGCTCAGCCCGGCGCGCTGCGCGCATTGGCCCCAGATCGAAGACGGACTCGCCCGTCAGCCGGCGCAGCAGCCAGGCCAGAAGGGCATTGGCTATCCGGGCGTGGACAGGCCATGAACCGCGCCCCGGCCGGCGGCGGCCCAGCACGAGGTCCGCGGTGCCGGCCATGACCGGAGCAACCAGGGCCGGCAGCCTTGCCGGGTCCAGCGAACCGTCGCAGTCGCAGAAGGCGACATAGTCCGCCGTCGCCGCCAGAAGCCCTGCGTGGGCGGCGGCCCCGAACCCGCGCCGGACCTCCCGGATGACGACCGCGCCCAGTTCCAGGGCCGTCTCCGCGGAACCATCGGTGCACCCGTTGTCCACAACTATTGGCCGGTACCCTGCCGGCATCCGCGACAACACCCACGGCAGCGCGCCGCGCTCGTCAAGGCACGGCAGAACCACGTCAACGCTAGTAGGGGCCTCTTCGCTCATTCCTCCACGCTAGGGGCGAGGACCGGAGAATGGGCCCGCGAATCCTTACGGTACGCGGACACTCGCCACCGCGGGGGTCCAAGCCTCGAACCAATCCCCGCGCCGGCTTCGGCTGCCGCGGGCCGAAACCGGGATTGCGTCGATTGCCGCTTAGGCTGCGCGGGCTCCGAACCGCGGGAGAGTGACATCGAATTGGCAGCCTCCCGGGACGTTGTGGACGGTCACGCCTCCGGAGTGGGCTTCAACAATGCCGGCCACGATCGCCAGTCCAAGGCCTGCCCCAGCCGACATGCCAAACGTGGGTGATGGCGTTCGGGATGGTGTGCCCCGCCAGCCGGCGTCGAATATCTTGCCCAGATCCTCCTCCGGGATCCCGCCGCCCGAGTCCACGACGCTAAGCGCGACGTGTTCATCCTCCGTCTCGCGCGCTGAGATCAGGATTTGGCTGTTGGCCGGGGAATGCTCGATGGCGTTCATGAGGAGGTTGCCGATGACCCGGGAGAGTTCACGTGCGTCCCCGAAGAGCGTGAGGTTTCCGGTGCGGGATTCGGTGAGGGTGATCAATCGCGCCGCGGCGACCGGATGCAAGTCGGCAACGGCGTCGCTGACCAAATCGAAAAGTGACACGGGCTCCATGTTCAGGGACAGAGTGCCCGACTGGATTTTGGACAGTTCAAACAAGTCATCGACCATGCTCGCCAGTGTCTCTGCCTGGAGCCTGATCTGCCGGTGGTACCGGGATGGTTCTTCGGCGACGCCATCTTCGAGCGACTCCGCCATTGCGCGAAGTGCCGCGAGTGGCGTGCGCAGATCGTGGGAGATCCAGGCGACGAGACGGCGGCGTGACTGGTCCATGGTCGTGACCTCCTCCCGGGCGCGGGCAAGCCGTCGAGACGTTTCCGCGAGCTCCTGGGCCAGTGCAGCGAATTCGATCCCCGCATAATCTTCCGGGAGGACGATCCGGCCTTCGCCGACAGCGCGGGCCGTGGACCGCAACCGGACGCTGCTGCGCGTAATACCGGCACCGACCAGTGCGGCGACGCACAGGCTGACGACGGCGCCCGCACCGATCACCCAACACAAGACGACCAGATCGTGTTCGGAGATATACATCTGGGCGGCGATGGCGATAGTCGCCCCCGCAATGGAAGCAACCGTGGCGCCGACAACGATCAGCAGCCGCAACAGCATCGACTTTCGCCGCGCGAAACGCAGGGCAATCCCTGCGATGGCCGCGACGAGGACAGCCACCGCCACCGCGGTGAGGAGGATGGTTCCGAAGTCCGGGAGCGTAATCACGATCCGTCTGTTTCTTGGATGCTCAGCCGATAACCGACGCCCCACTCGGTGGTCAAAAACTCCGGCCGAGTCGGATCTTCTTCTATCTTTTCCCGGACCCGACGGACATGGACAGTGACAGTGGACAGGTCCCCGAAGCTCCACTGCCACACCTCCTTCAGGAGCTGCGCCCGGCTGAAAACCTGGTTCGGGTGCTTCAGGAGGAAGGCCAGCAAATCGAATTCGCGCACCGAAAGCCCCAGCACCCGCCCGTCCTTGAAGATCCGGCGATTGGACGCGTCCACGCGGAACCCGCCCAAGTCGAAAGCGGCCTCCGGCGTGATGTCAGTGACGCTGCGGCGCAGGATCGACAGGACGCGAAGGACAAGCTCCCTCGGGGAAAACGGTTTAGCCAGGTAGTCGTCCGCGCCTGCTTCCAGGCCCTCAATGCGTTCCTCGGTGGAGCCGAGCGCGGTGAGCATGATGATCGGCGTCGACGCCTTGTCCCTGATTCTTCGGCAAACTTCAGCACCATCAATACCGGGAAGCATCCTGTCCAGCACGATCAGGTCCGGCCGCGTTCGCTCCGCAGCCCTCAGCGCGCTGAACCCGTCGGCAGCCTGGTCAACGATCAGGCCCGCCGAGCGCAAATAGTCGCAGGCAACCTCCCTGACGGTCGGGTCGTCCTCCACAACAAGGACTCGCCGGTCACGCCGATCGTCACCGAACGTCCGCTCAGAGCCGCGGGTTAGGGCCATATCCTCACCTTAGATCCCACCGACCGCCGCTGCGAGCGTTCCGGTGATACCGGGCCGGACTGTCTGTAATTCGTAAGGATTTCCAGCAACGCAGGCCCATGCCGGGGCAGTCTCCCCTGACGACCAGCCGTGCTCACGGCTGCGCACGCGTACCAGGCCCGGTCCTTTGGGGTCTCGTGGCGATTTTCGACGGCCAGCGCCTGGCATGGGCACGTCATTGGATCGGCCTTCCCAAGAGCTGTTGCTTTGGATTCTGCCGCCACAGGGCCGAGCGCCGAGGGCCGGCAAGTTCGGGGAGGACGGGCCTTCCCGCGAGATCTCGAGTGCGGGGGGGCTGCAGGGGCGGTAGAAATTCCAAAAAAGCCCCGCTGTAGCCAATCCCTACCCCGCCTCCCTTCGGCCAGCTGGATGCAACCGAATTCCGTAACACGCAACGGACTTCGCTAGCCGACACACGTTGACGCACAGGCGAGGCGCTGTCAAGGGTTCGCCAATATTAACAGGATCCCTTGACAAGACAGAGTGGCATAGATCACTCTGTTGCGTATTGTGATCGGCGTTGACGGTGGCACAACTATTCGAGTCCACGGAATGGGAAGAGGTTTATAGATGTGCGTCGCCTGCCGGCTCACCGCTTGGACCCGGAGCGGCCGTCCGGCTCGACACGGCCCCGCCGATCACCGTCTTTCACATGAAGGATGGCGAGTTGTTCGCCCGAACGACACGTGCACGCCACCAAGAGGGGTCTGTCGCGGGCGGCTTGCCGGAAGGCTGCGAAGTCCCGGAAGACCGCGAAACGCAACACATCTGGCAAAAACATCGACCCCAACCTCAGTCCCTGGTTCGAGCCTCCACAGGCAGGAGTACAGCAATGAACAGTCCCGACATATCAGTGCGCAACCTCTGGAAGGTCTTCGGGCCCGGAGGTGAGAAGATTCCCAGCAATCCCGAACTCTCCGGCCTGAATTCCGCCGAGCTGCTGGAACACACCGGTTGTGTTGCAGCTGTCCGCGACATGAACTTCAACGTCGCCAAGGGTGAAGTGTTCGTGGTCATGGGTCTGTCCGGATCCGGGAAGTCCACACTGATCCGCTGCCTCACCCGGCTGATTGAGCCGACGTCGGGCAGTATCCTGGTGGACGGCAAGGATGTCCTGCAGGCAGGCAGTGCCGAGCTGCGCGAGCTGCGCCGCCGGAAGATGTCCATGGTCTTCCAGCACTTTGGCCTTCTTCCCCACCGCACCGTGCTAGACAACGTTTCCTACGGTCTGCAAATCCGCGGGGCAGCCAAGAACCAGCGCTACGCCAAGTCGCGGGAAATCATCGAGCTGGTGGGCCTGAAGGGCTACGAACAGCATTACCCGGACCAACTGTCGGGCGGAATGCAGCAGCGCGTCGGCCTCGGGAGGGCCCTTGCCGGCGACCCGGACACCATCCTCTTCGATGAACCCTTCTCTGCACTGGATCCGCTCATCCGCCGAGACATGCAGGCGGAGGTCATCCGGTTGCACAAGGAAATGGGCAAGACCATGGTGTTCGTAACCCACGACCTCTCCGAGGCGCTCAAGCTCGGAGACCGCATCCTCATCATGCGGAACGGCGAAACAGTCCAGTGCGGCACGGGCGATGACCTGGTCGGATCGCCCGCGGACAAGTACATTGCCGATTTCGTCTCCGAAGTCCCCCGCGCCGACGTCCTGACGCTTAAGTGGATCGCCCAGCCGGTGGAGGCCGGCACTCCGGGCGACGCGCCGGTCCTCAGTTCCCGGATGATCATTCGGGATGCCATTGCGGCAGTTATGGCATCCTCCTGCCCTGTCCTGGTGGAGGACGCTGGCAGGATCACCGGTCAGATCGACCGCGACAGCATCCTGTCGGTACTCCGGCCCGCGGAAGCAGCGGCCTAATGTCCACCCTCGTCCGCGACCCAGCAAGGGTGCAACCCGCACCCCCCACTGTCCGTCAACCCCGCCGCCGCCCCGGCAAGCGCACCATCCTGCTGGCGGGCGCCGCCGTCTGGATCCTGGGATTCCTTGTCCTGCACGGAACGTCCACCCTGACCCTGCCCGCCTCCGAGCTGACTGATCTGCATCGATCCCTCAACCAGTTCAACGCCTGGGTCGCGGCGAACCGCGCAGACAACCCCGTCTTCCTGTACATCTTCACCCCCCTTCGTGCCGCGGTCGACGCCGTGGCCAACCTGTTCATCACAACCTTTGCCGCGACTTCAACGGGCCTGCGCCTGCCGGAAATCGGCTGGCTGGGAACGGTTGCTCTGCTCACATGGATCGCATTCGCGATCGGCAACGCCCGGGTGGCCCTGCTCACGGCGGCTGTCTTCACCTTCTTCGGCCTTCAAGGCCTGTTCGTCGAGGCCACCTACACATTCGCCCTGGTCCTCACCGCGGTGCTGCTGACCCTCCTGGTCGGGATCCCGCTCGGTGTCCTGTCGGGTGTGTACAACCGCGTAGCCAAAGTGATCACCCCGGTGCTGGACTTCATGCAGACACTGCCCACCTTCGTATACCTGGCCCCGCTGGCGCTCGTCTTCCTCATAGGCCCGGCGTCAGCCGTGATCGCCACAGTGATCTACGCAGCGCCGCCGGTCATCCGCCTGACAGCGCATGGCATCCGTTACATCCCGGAGAACACCCGCGAAGCCTCCGATTCGCTGGGAACGACAGGACTGCAGCGGCTGCTCACCCTGCAGCTTCCCATGGCCCGCCGCACCATCGTGATGGGAATCAACCAGGGAACCATGGCCGCCCTGTCCATGGTGACCATCGCGGCGCTGATCGCCGCACCGGGACTTGGTCAGGTGGTGGTCCGGGCGCTGCAATCGCTCGACGTCGGCACGGCCGTGAACGCCGGGCTCTCGATCGTCCTGCTCGCGATCGTGCTCGACAGAGTGACCACGGCCGCCAGCCGGCGTGCGGAACCGGGAGCGTCCCGCAACCGCACGGTGTCCCCCAGGACCCGGTACATACTCCTCGGCACCACCCTGGTGCTGGCACTGGCCATGGTGCAGCTGTCCCGCACCATGCTGTGGGCTGCAGCCTTCCCCAAAGATCTCAACATCGGTCCGGCAATCGTCCAGGCGGTGGCCTCGGCCAGCCAGTGGATGCAGACCAACCTTTCCCTGTTCACGGTGTCCTTCCGGGAAGCCGTCACCACCGGAATCCTCAACCCGTTCCAGTCGCTGCTCACGGACACCCCGTTCTACATCCTCGTGGCCGTCATTGCCATTGTGGCCTTCGCGCTGGGCGGCTGGAAGCTCGCCGCCCTCACCACGGCCTGCCAGGGCGTGATCATCTACCTCGGCCTCTGGAGCGATGCCATGGTCACCCTGGCCGGAACCCTGGTGGCCACCGCAGTGGTCATGGTCCTGGGAGTCATCTTTGGAGTGGCCATGGGCCGGTCCCAGCGGGTGGACCAAATCATGCGGCCCATGCTGGATGCTGGGCAGACCATGCCGGCCTTCGTCTACCTGGTGCCGTTCCTCGGCCTCTTCGGAGCTACCCGATTCACGGCGATCATCGCCGGCATCATCTATGCCGCCCCGGTAGCCATCAAGATCACGGCCGACGGCATCGCCGCGATCTCCCCCACCGTGGTCGAAGCTGCCGTCGCCAGCGGTTCAACACCCTGGCAAGTCATCACCAAGGTCCAGCTTCCTATGGCTAGGCAGTCCCTCGCCCTTGCTGCCAACCAGGGCCTAATCTACGTCCTGGCCATGGTGGTTGTGGGTGCGCTGGTGGGGGCGGGTGGCCTCGGGTACGACGTCGTCGCCGGCTTTGTCCAAAGCGCGCTCTTCGGCAAAGGCCTCGCCGCAGGCGTTGCCATCGTCTTCCTCGGCATCCTTCTAGACAGGATGACCCAGGCTGCCGCAGCCACCCCGGCGCGGAAAACCCCCTCAACCCAGTCCACAACAATGTAAGCGCATATAAACGCCCTGCGCCTGGCGCAGGGCATGGAGGACCCCCACACACCCCCCAACAAGGAGACCTAAGATGAAAAAAGCTGGACTGCTGTTGAAACGAACTATCCCGGCGGTAGCTGGAGCTGCCGCCGCCGCTCTGCTCCTGGCAGGCTGCGGCGGCGCCTCCGTGAACCAGGTCGCTGCCGCCACCGGTGCCGCCCAGGCGCCCTGTGGCACTGTTAATGTCGCGATGAATGCCTGGGTGGGGTACACGGCCAACGCCGCCGTGTACAGCTACGTGGCGAAGAACAAGCTTGGCTGCGCCGTCGTCCAGAAGGACCTGAACGAGCAGATCTCCTGGCAGGGCTTCGCCTCCGGTGAGGTCGACGTCGTGATGGAAAACTGGGGCCACGCGGACCTGGCCAAGCAGTACATTACAGATCAAAAAGTAGCCGTCGACGCCGGCCCAACCGGCAACGAAGGCCACATCGGCTGGTACGTACCACCATGGATGGCAGAAAAGTACCCGGACATCACGGACGGCAAGAACCTGAACAGATATGCCTCGATGTTCGCCACCTCGGAATCCGGAGGAAAGGGCCAGGTCCTCGACGGCGACCCCGCCTTCGTCACCAACGACGAGGCCCTGGTGAAGAACCTGAACCTGGACTACAAGGTGGTGTTCTCCGGTTCCGAGGCCGCACTGATCCAGTCGTTCCGGACAGCACAGCAGAACAAAACCCCGCTCCTCGGCTACTTCTACGAGCCGCAGTGGTTCCTCTCTGAAGTGCCGCTCAAGAAGGTCAATCTGCCGGCGTGGACTAAGGGCTGTGACGCGGACCCGGAAAAGGTGGCCTGTGACTACCCGACATACAAACTCAACAAGATTATTTCCAAGAAGTTCGAGGAAAGCGGATCACCCGCGGCCAAGCTGGCCAAAAACTTCCAATGGACCAACAAGGACCAGAACTCGGTGGCCACGGACATCCAAGGTGGCATGACGCCCGAGGCCGCGGCCAAGAAGTGGGTGGACGCTCACCAAGACGCTGTGAACGCCTGGCTGACCTAACATGTAGGTGCTCCCCGTCAACAGGGCAAGGTAGAGCGGTCCAGGGCTGGTTAGTCCTGGACCGCTCTCTTGCGTCCGTTCGGTGCTTCGTCCCGGAGGGCTGACCTAATCGACGGCGCTGTCAGACACTCTCGAAATTTAGCCAGCCGCACCGCCACCCCGTGAGCGCTCCCAGTCAAGAAGGAAGGACAACTATTTCAGCTGTCCTCCTTCCTATTGTTGAACTAGACCTTCTCGCCGGTCCTGTCAGGAGCCTTCTCGGGCTCCTGGACGGTGAACCCCCTGCGGCGCCATGGGAAGGCCCAGAACTTGAAGTCCTTTGCCTCCACCCGGCGCTCCCGGCGCTTGCCGGTTTCCCGCGGGGCGTCTTTCGTGGCGTCGCGACGGAACTCCCTGCTGTACGAACCGCACATCACTGACCTCCTAGAACGGTGCTCCTTAATCGTCCTCCCATAGTGCGTCCCGGTCGAGGGGGGAAGCGATGTTGTGGTCCCTCGGAGCCGATCCGCGCCCTAAAAAAGCTGGGTGCTCGGCGGCGTGGTTGCCAGCCGGGGCCAGGCAAGCACGTCGGGCCGAAGCTGCTGGAGACCAGAGCACTGAACCGCCACCGCGAGAAGCCGGAGAAGGCCCAGGACTTCTTGAGCCGGCGCGGCGGCTCGGCTGTTTTCCTGGGCCGCTTCATCGCTTTCTTCCGGGCCGTGATGCCTGCGCTCGCGGAAATTTCCCGCATGCACTATCCCTGGTCCGCTGGAAGTCGATTATTCAAGCCGGGCGAGGCTGCCCAAGGCCGCCGGCAACACTGGTGGCGAGCACTCTACTCCCGCCCCATGATACCCGCGCATGCCAGTTGCCCCGGAAGAGCTTCTGCCCTCTGGGGACTGAGTCGAACCATTGAAGCAGTGGCATTCGCAGGTTCCGAATACACCGGTCCACCAGCAAGTTCGGTTGATATTGCATTCGATGAGCGGCGCAGGCCGCCCCTTTTTGAAGCTGGGTCAGCCCGCGGCCTGGCCTTCGCGGGCCACCTCTTCCAGAATTTTGGCTGTTGGCGATGCCGTCATCAGCTGCCCGATCACATCCGGCTTATCCCACACCTGGGTGCGCAGCTTTTCCAGAAAGCCGGTCGCAGCATCCTTAGAGTCGAAGTCCAGGAGCACGGCCACGCTGTTCTGGTCCTCTGCATCCCGGAACACGCGGACAGACCGGGCGCCTGAGGCGGCGCGGCCTGCGGGGTCGGTGTCGAAGACTTTCTTCCAGGCCTCGTAGTCTCGGACCGGATAGCCAATCTGCAGGGTAAACATCTTCGTTCCTTCCCTTGTGTTGTGTCAGGACCACGATAGGCCGTCAAGCGCCCTCCGGATAGAGCCCGAGGGGGCCTGCCGCGTGTCCTTCCAGCGGGACATTCCCTGGCGAACCGCCAGTTTGCTCCATGTGAGCGTCGGGGGCAAGTGTGCGGGCTTTGCGCCGCTCTCCCGCCCCGGGTCCACGGTCTACGCATGGATTTCGAGGAGACCGCCGCCAACAGGCAAGGCCCGATGCCCGATCGGTCTCGCGCCGGACCAAGAGCAGCCACCGGATCACCTGCGCTGCCCTCATCCGATGGGCATGCACAGCCCATTTTGCCACCGCTCCCCCACCCATAGGGCCCGCGGTCGGCGCTTCCGCTGGCATACCAAACTCCTGCACCAAGCGAAGATTCAGGTGCAGGAGCGCTTGAGGGTTGGCCCTGAGGAGACGGGGCGTCTAGGTGTATTGACCTGAGAGGTTAGTGACACGGCTGATTGGTGGCTGACCTTTGAGTGAGGTGTGGGCCTCGTTGATGATTGTAGTGATGGAGCCAGTCGGCGAATGCGGCAACACGCTCGCTTTCTGACGCATAGGGCTTCGCGTAGGCCCATTCATCGAGCATGGTGCGGTTGTATCGCTCAACTTTGCCGTTTGTCTGCGGCCTGTAGGGCGGGTGCGT
>NZ_JBFTLC010000051.1:0-17189 GCF_056396245.1 Arthrobacter sp. 05T423 | reverse complement strand
GCCGCTGCCAGACCTGGTGCGCCGAGCGCCCGATGGCGGCATCGACCTGGGTCCGAACGCCAACCGGAAGGCATGGGATCTGATCAACGGGGCGGCCAACGTGTGGGTGCCCCAGCAACTTGACGGCATGGGCGGATGGAAGGCAGCAGTGGCAACTATCGGCATCACCGACACTGCCAGCGACCACGCGGACACTCTGGGAAACGACGACGCCTGCTCCACCATGCCGGCCAGCGTGAAGGAACGCCTTGCCGCGGACTTCGGCTGACCTTCATGACCATCCAAAGATGGCGCCGTCGAAGGGGCTCCTCGGGGTGCTAAAGCACCCGCCCTTTTCTGCGTTCTAATGCCGCCCCGAGGAAGCCGTCCGCGATATTCGCCCGTCCTTTCATCCGTTTCCCTTTGGGGCCCTACAGGGACCGCTCCGAAATCCTCGACGGGGTGTACTGAGCCCCGGTTTATGCCGTGGCCGTGTGTCAATCCTGCTGCGGGTCATCGTGGTGCGGGTCGTCTATTGAAGGGTCAGCCGGTAACCGGCTCCGCGCAGGGTCTGGATCCAGCCGCCGTGGCCCTGGCCGCCGAGCTTGCGGCGCAGGTTGCAGATGTAGACGTCGATTGATTTCTCCCCGATGGTCGAGATCAGCTCTCCGTCCCGGGTCCGCTCGCCGCCCAGCAGGAGGGCAAGCTGGGTGCGGGTCCGGATGCGGCGTCCTCCTTCCAGGAGCAGGCGCAGCAGGTCGAATTCCTTCCGGGTCAGGGTGACCTCGGCCCCGTCGGCCTGCACGGTGCGCGCCCAGGGGTCCAGTACCAGGCCGCCCTGTTCAAGCACCGGACGGGACGCAGGGGGCGGGCCTGCCGGGTCTTGGCGGGGCCGGCGCTGGACTGACTGAACCCGTGCCTGCAGGATGCGCGGGCGGAAGGGCTTGGTGAGGTAGTCATCGGCTCCGGCGCCGAAGGCCATGACCACGTCCTGTTCATCGTTGCTGCCGCTGATGACCAGGATGTAGGCATCGCTGAACTGCCGGATCTGCCGGGTGGTTTCGAAGCCGTCCATGCAGGGCAGCCCGAGGTCCATGGTGACCAGCACCGGTGCGTGCTCTCGTGTTGCTGCTATCCCGTCGGGGCCATTGGCGGTGGTGTGGACGGTGAACCCGCATTCCCGCAGAAGTGCCGTGATGAACGCGGCAGTCTCCGGGTCGTCTTCGATCACCACGGCCGTGGGTGCCGGTGATCCCGGTGCCCCGGTCATGGCTGGACCGTCCCGGCGGTCTTGGCGGCTGTCGCGGCGAATATCGCGCCGGGTTTGGGGTAGCCGATGGTTAATGAGTCGAGGATGGTTTGGCGGGTGAAGATTCCGGTTCCGGGGGCGGTTTCGGTAAGCAGGTCGATGGTGAAAACGATCTTGGTGCTGGTGGCCTTGGGGTTGGCGGGGACCACGACGCCCGAGGAGTAGGCGTAGGGCGGGTCGATGGCGAAGTTGCCGGTGTCGTTGGCCAGGACTGTGCCGAGCGCGTCGACGCGGGTGTTGAACCTGGTCACCTTGATGGCTTCCCCGGTGGGTGCGCCGTCGATCCGGGCGTTGAGGTTGATGATCGGTGAGGAGTCGGGTGTCCAGGAGGCGGGGTCTTCGGTGGTCCAGTAGTCGATGACCAGGGTGTGCGCGGCGGCCCCGAGCCGGTGGGTCTTGGAGCCGCTGGCCAGGTCGCCCCGGACGGATTTCCATAGCGGTGCGGGTGCTTTCCGGACCGGCGGTGCCGGTGTCGTGGCCGGCGTGGCCGCGGTCGCTGCATCTGTGGTGGCCGGAGTTGTGGCTGCTGCCGTGGGGGTGGTGGCGGAGACCGGGACGAGGGCTGCGGGTTGGTCGGTGGCCGGTGCGCCGGTGGGGCCGGGCAGTCCGGGAATGGAGCAGCCGGAGAGCGTCAGGGCCGTGCCGAGCGCGAGGACTGACAGGGCGGCGTGGATGGCGTGACGGTTTTTCCGGCGGGCCGGTGTGACGGTCATGGCGGGTTCCTTCGTGGTGTTTGTGCCGGTGCGGTGCCGGGGGCGGGCCCTCCCGGCTGACGTGAGGCTCATGCGTGGAAGCCGCGGTGGCTGCGGAACGTTTTGCGGAGCATGAAGGTGGTTTGCACCATGGTGGTGATGTACAGGATGGGCCAGCCGATGGACAGGATGGCCGACTGAAGGTCGATGGGAAGGCGAAGCCAGGTGAAGATCAGTCCGGCGCTGACGACGAGGAAGATGATGGCGGGCATCAGGTAGGCGGACCCGGCGCCGCGTTCCGCCCTGGCCTGGGCGGCCCAGTTATCTGTCTGGTTGCTGGTGAAGAACTTGGTCCAGGCGCGCAGGAAGTGTCCCATCCGCAGCCAGAGGTAGAACTCCGCGGGCAGGGCGAGCAGGGCGAAGGCGATATCCCGGCCGGACTTGCCTTGGATGGACAGGGCGATGCGCAGGTTCAGGATCACGGCCACGATGGGCGGGATCAGCCAGACCGGGTAGAACACGTAGGCGTGGATGCTCAGGGACGCCGCCAGGAGCAGGATGAAGCTGACCCGGGTGAGGATGTTGAACACCATCGAGATGTTCTCGCTCCACCGCAGGCGCAGGTTCGGGTGGAGCGGCTGGCCGGGGGTGTTGCTCCGCTGGCCCGGCCACATCAGGTCGATCGCCCCGTAGTTCCATTTGACCTGCTGTCCGTCGAGGGAGCGCAGCGTGTCCATGCCGCCCACCGCGGCCCTGGCCCGGGCGGAGATCTTGGTGGCGTAGCCGATGTTCTTGATCTGCAGCGACAGCAGCGAGTCCTCCACCTCCGAGTCCTTCACCCATGGCGTGGACTGGCGGTTGTCCACCATCACGTTCTTGAGCCCTTCCATCGACAGGATGGAGCACTGTCCGCCGAGGACGGCCATGTTCCGGCCGCGCAGCAGGTTGTCCATGTTGAACGCCGCGAACTGGGCACGCTGCCCGGCGGTGAGGAATTTGGCGGTGAAGCCCTTGTCGGGGTGTTCAGCAACGGTGTAGATGGCGGAGATCCCGCCGATCCGGGGATCGCTGAGGATCTCCTCTTCGAGGTGCTCTACGGCGTGCTTGTCCACCACGGTGTCCCCGTCCACGCCGAGGAAGTAGTCGAAGTCGTCGCAGACCTGGGCGAAGCCGTAATTGAGGGCACCGACTTTCTTGTCCTTGTTAACGCCGATGTCGTGGATGAACACTTCCGTGCGGTAGGTGACGTCCTGGTAGGTGTGCTCATGCGGGCCGGCGAACTCACGGGCGATATAGAAGGTTTCGTCGTCGGAATTGTTGATCACGACGTGGATGACGTCCGGCAGCCTGGTCTGTTTCAGCAGTGCGGTGAGGACCTCGGCGATGGTGTCCTCCTCGTTGTAGGCGGGGATGACGCAGGCGATGGTGACCCTCGCGCTTGTCCGGTCCTGGACCTTCCGGGGCATGACCCTGAGATAAGGCTGGTCCTGTACATCCTGAAGTGTTGCTGTCACTGATGGCCTCCGCGTGGGCTTCGTGGTGGATTCGTCCGTGGTGGACCGGTGTTCACCATGCTCGGAGGCCAACCACAAGAGAAGCCGTTGCTGGCACACAAGAACAGCTCAACAAAACGCCGGGACCTCAACAGCGGCCAAAGACTCAAGAACTTTCCGCCGCTCCCCAAAGAATCTGCTGGAGATCTTTGGGATTGCATAAGAAAACGTCGGCCGTCACGGGGGGACGGTGCTGGCCCCGAGGAAAGGTCCTCCGGGTTTTCTCCAGGGCCCTCGGGTAGGCCGGGCGCGCGTGGCCGCCATGCTGTCGTCTTTGTGCCGAAGAGCCCGTCCGCCCGGCCTCGCACCGCCAAGCCGGGGGCAGCCGTTGCCCGTGCCCGGGGCACGTCCGCTGACGTTGCCGGCGCTGACCCCGGCGAGCAACTGGGCCGTCGGTGAGGCAGCCGGGCAACCGCCGGCGTTCCTCAAAAGTCTGGTTGCCGTAAGAGAGACGCGGCTAAGGGCAGGTCTAAGCCTGCCCTTAGTCGTAGCTGTCTTGTCGTGCCTGGCGCCTCCTTCGAACAGGTGGCCCGGTCACAGTGCTCAGGGCGCGGTGCGCCTGCTCCGGCCCGCTTTACTGCCAGCCTGATTTGATCGCGTTCCAGGCTGCGTCGTCGAGGAGGCTGGCGGGAGTGACGGCCAGGGCTGTGGCACCTCCGTCGATTGAGGCCCTGAGCGCGTCCGTCAGGTCGGTCGGCGAGATCGATCCGTTGTCGGCCCACATCCCGACCGACATGGCGTACCGGCCGGCAAAGCGTTGCGAGAAGGTTCGGGCCAGATCTGCCGAGTACGAGGCCGGCTTTGCATTGATTCCGAAGTAGTCCCACACCACGAGCCGGTCCGCGGCTTGGGCGAGGAGGGCGTAATCCTGCCCGCTGTCCGCCCGGTCCCCATCAGCCCCGTTCCAGGGTGCTCGAATGTCCATGTCCAGGGTGGCGCCGCCGGCGTGTGCTGCCGCGCGCACCCGGGACACCAGGCCGGCCAACGCCGTTGACCGCCACTTGGCGATGCCGGGGGCGCCGGCATCGATGCTGCCATCAGCACGACGCGGCCAGTCACTCACCCCTGCAAACGACCGGTAGGAGGCCAGGTCATCGCCACCGAAGGTGTTGTCGTCGAACATGAGCTCCGTGAGGTCGACCGCGTCAGGCTTGTACCGGCGGACGATGTCGGACACAAATGCGCGGAGGCGCTCCCCCACCGGTCCGTTGGTGAGCGCGGTGAGGCTCGGGAAGTCGGCCGACCTGCTGCCGTCGAGCTTGACCCCGGCGATGCCGCGGTCGGTGCTGATCCAACCCGGCACGAGAGCGTCGACGGTGAGCGTGATCTTCCGTTTCCGGCCGTTGCCGTCATATCCCAGGGCTTTGATCGCCTCCGCGACGTAGTCACGGCCGGTGCCCTTGACGGGGCCAGAGTTTGCCTGCGGGTACCGGGTCCACGGGAACGCGGTCCAGTCCAGACGGCCCACGCTCAGACTGACGGCTGTTGCACCGACGTCATTGAGCCTGGCCTGCACGTGCTGAAGTGTCGGCTGGCCGGGCGTAACTGATTCGAATCCGAGGCTGATGCTCTTTTCGAGATTCCGGTGATCTGATGTGGTGGCGGAGCAGGAGGCGAGCCCGGCTGCCAGCAGCACCAGCATCATCCCGGACAGGAGCAGTTTCGAGGCGGGCTTCACTGCATCAGGCCGAGGTGGCGTTGATCGCCGGAACGCTGACGATCCCTGAGCGTTGCAGCTTGTTCCAGTTCGCTTTCACGCCCCGGACTTCTGCTGTGAGGGCCGCAAGCAGGCACAGGCCGGTCAGTACCGAATACAGCGGCAGCAAGGGCACTGTCCAGAGATGCCGAAGGTCCCGCCAGGCACGGTTGAACGCGACGGCAATCAGTGTGAGCACCACTGTCACGATCAGTCCCAGCCAGCCGAGAACGGCGAGGAAATCCGTTCCGAGCGGGGCCCTGCCCAGGCCAAGCAGCACCAGCAGCGCCACCAGGACGACGGTCTGCAGCACCGGCACGACGATCATGCTCACAGTGTTGACCAGCAGAAAAACGCCGAACCGGCGGTAGCGGATGTTGCCGACCATGGACGCGTGGATGCGTGTGGTTTGCAGCAGGCCGCGCGCCCAGCGAACACGCTGTTTCCACAGGTCGCGGACCGTGGACGGGGACTCCGCGTAAACCAGGGCATGCGGCTGGAACGCCACCTGGTACCCGCCGGCGTGGACGCGCCAGGTCAGCTCAAGGTCCTCACCCACCGTATCTTCACGAAAGTAGCCGATCTCTTCGAGCACGTCCCGCCGGAACGCGCCGATATTTCCTGACACGATGGGCAGGCAGCCGATCACGGAGAGCGCGCGCCGCACAACACCGGTGCCAAGGTGGCTGATGAGGGCGAGCAGCCGCGTTTGGACGCGGTTCAGGTTCACGGGGCGGTCATCGCCACAGACCGCCCCGACACGATCACTTTCGAAACCCTTCAGCATCTCGGCGATGGTGCCCGGGGAGAAAATCCCGTCGGCGTCCACGAACATCAGGATGCTGCCCGCCGAATGCCGGATCCCGCGGTTAAGGGCCGCCCCCTTGCCCGCGTTGTCCTGGCTCATCCAGCGGATTCTTGCGTCAGCCTTCGACAGCTCCCGGATGATGCCCGCCGTCTCATCCGTGGAGCCGTCGTCAACGAGAATCACCTCGATGTTCTGGTATGTGGTCGCGAGAACCGACCTGACGCAGTTTACGATCACCGCCGCTTCGTTGTAGGCGGGAACGATCACCGAAACCAGGGGTCGGTCGTCACACAGTGTGCGCCGCCGCGCCCCCCGCCCACCGGCGGCGCGCAGCGAAAACAGCCCCGCGAGCGGCAGGTAGCCCAGCTTCAGCACGCCGAGAATAAGCACCGGCACACCCACCAGGAGCAACAGGGACTGGCACAGTTGAATCAGGACGTCAGACCAGGAGGGGTTCACGCGCACCCTCCCGTGGGGCTGCCTCGGTAAGAACGGCGTCGAGCAATTCGGGCACCGCCTCGCTGTTGGCCCCGAAACGCGCGTTGATTTCAAGCACCACGGGAGTCCCGTCAGCCCGGCGTCGGACGTCTATGTCCACCGGGCCGGTTAAGCCGAGCCCGAGGGAAGCGGCAAGCGCTGTGTCACGGACGTCGGGTGCTTCCCCGTCTGCCAGCCGCCGAACGCGCACGGCGTTGCCGATAAGGCCGTGGGAGAGCTCCTCCTTCTCCAACACGACACTGAATTCGCTGCCGATGGCCGCGTGGTTGGGCCGGAAGACGACTGGCGCGTACTCGGTGCCCGGGACGAATTCCTGCACAATCTGGTCATCGGTCAGCGAGGACCAGTTCAGGTCCTCGGGGCGCCCGGCAACCACGACGCCGCGGGCACCGCGGGAAACGCGTGGTTTGACGACGACGGGTCCCCCCATCTCGGCGATGGCAGCCCGGGTGTCCTTGAAATCGCTCGGGAGCCCGAACCGGGGAACCGGAACGCCCAGGGACTTGAGGCGGGACACGGTAAACAGCTTGTCGTTCGCCGTCGCGACCGGGCCAGGCGCGCTGATCAGGATCTGGACGTCCGGCCCGAACAAGTCTTTGGCCAGGGCGATTTCGGGGAGTTCGTCGCTGACCGTCGGGATCAGGAGGTCCACCCCGTGAAGCCAGACGATCCGGCGCAGGGCCGGCAGCATGCCAGGGTCATCAGCCGCGGGAACCTGGTGGAACCGGACATCGTCCGACGCCGGCAGCTGCCGAAGGTCCGTGCCGACCAGTTGGTAGTTCCGATGCTTCAGTTGCCGGGCGAGGGCGCTTCCTGCCGGTCCGCCAATTCCGGTAATCAAAATGGTCTTCGGGCTCATACGATGTCCGCCTCGGTGCTCAGCATGCGGACGGGCTCGTAAGCCTCCGCGAGGGTCCGCTTTGCCTGGCCGCCGCGGAACGCCGCGATGCCGCGGACCCGCTCCGGGGTCATGTACGGCTTCCCCGACTGGTTCACATGCGTCTGGACCGCCTGGACCTTTGCCTCCATGTAGTCGTCGATCTCCACAAAGAAGCTTGGATCGAACTCCCGGGTGGCCGAGGGGCTCTCGTAGCAAAGGATTGAGGAGTGCTGCCTGGCCGCACGGAGGGTTGCGCGGTGGACCGCCTGATGGTCCTGGTGCTGGTCGTGAATGGAGTGCGTCAGAATGATGTCCGGATTCAGCCGGTTGATCGCGGCCTCAATGGCCTGCACCATCTCCACCTGGTGAAGATCGAGCCTTGTGTCCGTGAAGGTGTGCTGCTCCAGGCGGTTCAGCCCCAGGAAAGAAGCTCCCCGCTGGGCCTCCCCGCAACGGGTCTGCTGGTCTCCGCCTTCTTTTCCATCACTCATGACGACGCCGACAACTTCGTGTCCGGAGTCAACAAGCTTAGCGAGGGTCCCTCCGCAGGCGAGCTCCAGGTCATCCGGGTGCGCGCCGATGGCCAGCACCCGCCGCGGCGAACGAACCATTGGAAGGGAAACGCGGGAGGCCAGCATCGGGCCCACGACCGCGGCGGACCCCGCGACCGTCAGGGCAAGGTCGACGGAGCGCCACTCCCCGCCCAGGTCCAACGCGTATGCGGCCAGGTTGAGTGCCAGAAGCGACGCACTGACCCCGAGCACGGACAGTTGAAGGGCACGGGGTTTCCTGAAATGGCGGAAAAACCACGTCTTGCTGGCACCGGCAGCAATCACCAGGAGTGAAAAGAACACGATGAGGGGGAAATAGACAGAGACCAAAGGTAACTCCTGGGTTCAGAGGCGATATACAAGGGAACCGTCCGGGTGGACCGCTGTTCACCATGCTCGGAGCCCAACCGCAAGACCAACCGCTACTCAAGCACAAGAACACCTCAACAAACCGCCCCCAACCTCAACACCGGCCAAAGACTCAAGATCCCATCGCCGTTTCCCTCAAGAACCAGCCGGAAAACTTTGACACCATATAAGAAATCGCGGGCCCGTCGGAGGGGGCACCGCACGGACGGTTCCAAGGTCGGCCGAGGTTTTCGCAAGGTTTATGCGCCACGGCCGGGACGACTCGGCCCCGGGGCCGCCCCTCGCGGCCATGCCGCCCGTATTTCCTGAAACCCCCGATTCGCCCCCTTGAACACCACCCGGGCGCGAACAGCCTGGATGCCAGCGGCCTCGTCTGAACAGGAACGGGCTCCCCCGGACTACAGCCCCGCCTACCAGCAGGACAGCACTCAAACACGACAACTCCCGCCAGAAATCGGGGGCTAAGAGGCGCCCGGAGCAGTGCCACAAAACGAACCGAAGGCACGACAGCCGTTGAGCCCCTGTACACTGCATGCTCCGGCCGAAGCCGACAGATCGGCCGGCTTCGACCGGACGTCACGACACCCGAAGGCAAGGCGGCAGCGGGGCGCCCACTGGCTGATACCGGCTTCGCCGAACCCCGCGCGAATTCCAAGCGGCTGCCGGAATACCTTGGAACGCCGCGCCCGCAACCCCCCAAATTGGTGGCCTCAGGCAACATCTGGCGCTGGGCTATCACTTTTTCCCAAGGCCTGCTCCCCACAATGAACACATGCCCCGCGGGGAGGCACGCAAGGCCGCGCCGCGGGACAGGTAGCCGGGCCCCGACTGCGCACTGCCTCCAGCGAGCACCGGGTACGGCTGCCATGAGCTGCGGCATGGCAGTAGTTCAGATCCGCCACCAGCATGCTGGTTGCCGGTGTACGTCGCCCGGTACGAGACCGGGCCGGCGACGAGTGCCTCTGAGACCGGCCCCCCCAGTCGTCGTCGGCCCCCTCGGGCTCCGGCCCCGCTGAAAGGACAATGCGTGAACAACACCGCTACACTCACGGCCCCCCTCCCCCGGAACGACGGGCTCCCAGGAAACCCGGCGCGGGTGGCAGTCGTCATCGAGGACGACAAGGACATACGCGAAGGGGTACTCCAACTCCTGCGTGCCTCGGGCTTCCAGGCCCATCCCGCCGCGACCGGCAGGGAGGGTGTCGCCGCCGTCCGCCTGCACAGACCGGCCGTCGTCACCCTGGACCTGACCCTGCCAGACATTGATGGGTTCGAAGTGGCGCGGCAGGTGCGCCAGTTCAGCGGGGCATACATCGTCATGCTCACCGCATGCACCGAGGAACTCGACACTCTGCTGGCTTTCGAGGCAGGGGCGGATGACTACATCACCAAACCCTTCCGACCCCGGGAATTGCGGGCACGGATCCAGGCCCTGCTCCGCCGGGCGCACGGCCAGCAACGACCGGCCAGTGCTGCCGCCCTTACCGCTCCCGCCTCTGAGCCAGTCCCACCCGCCGTGACGCATCCGGCCCCCGCGTCCGCGCCTAAGACGGAGCCTGCCAGGCACAGCAGCCCGGCCCTTGAGCACAATGGCCTCGTCCTGCACCCGGCCACCCGGACGGTATGGGCCAATGGTTCACGGGTGCTGCTGACCCGGACGGAGTTTGACCTGCTGCTGGCACTGATGGAGAACAGCAGGACCGTGCTGAGCAAAACGCGATTGGCCAAGAACATCCGATACCAGGAATACGACACCGGAGCCATTCTCACCGAGTCAGACGAACGCGTCATCGAGGTGCACATCGCTAACCTGCGACGCAAAATCGGAGACCATTCCCGGCAGCAGCGCTGGGTTCAGACGGTGCGCGGCATCGGGTATCGGCTGACCCCGGCGGAACAGCATGGGGTGCCAGTTTCCGGCCCGGGCCCAACGCCCGCGCCAAGAAGCACACGTGAAACCCTACTCGCCGGCACCAGCCGCTGAGCGGGGGCACTCGCGGGACCCTTGGCAGGGTTCCGTCACCGGCGAAGAAGTCCGCATCCAACGAGAGCCGCTCACCAACGCGGGACCCTCCCCAGTGCTCATGTCCGTTTGGTTTTATTGATGCATGAACGCGAACTCCGAAGACCACGACGCCGTCACGCCGGACGGCTGGGGGAATCCGGAACCAGGCCACGAAATGGAGGTACGCGAGCCGGGACGCCCTGCACGAAGAGGTGTCGTGGACAGCGTTACCCCTGAGGGTTCAGTCCTCTGGGTGTGGATCAATGGTGCGTCTCCCCGCAGGATGATTCTGGCGGGAGATCCATTGGTCATCCTCCCGGAGTTGGAACACCCCGACGCATTTTAGGGCCCGTGAGACTCCCCTGCCACGACAGATCACTCCGGAGAGGTCACTACCGGGGCCTGCGGCCCGGAACGTCACTTTCCCAGCCGGGGCGGTGTTTCTTCCCAGCCTTCGCTGTGAGGACCGGCGTGGACCGGACAGATCCATCCCGAGCCCCCGGCACCACGCGCCAAGGTCGACCTTTCGCCGTTACCCAGAGCATCTGGCGAATTATCCAATGCCCAGCCGTGCATAGCACCGGTCACTCGACGGGCGACGATCCATCCAAGGCGGAAGAATCCCTCTGTCCGGGGGACAGCTAGGGCAGCAGTGATCTCCACGGGGCGCATCCGGCCAGCCTCTGCCTGGCCGGTGCCGCGGGGAACAATACTCGGGCCGCGGCTGCGGGTTCACAGGAAACCGGCAGGTAAGCCCGACGCCGGCCGGGGCGGGCATGGAATAGTCTGTGCACACGGCAGAGGGACCGTGGGTTGTTCGAGAGAAGGCCGGAGCAGATGCAGGTGAGAGCGGATAACAACGTGCGGATGCGCTTCGCGGCGCGCGTCATGGGCTTGCTGATGACAGCGGCACTGACGCTGGCAGCCTCGGCCTGCGGCGCAGGGCAGCCAGCCGGCGGATCGTCCCCGGCGGGAACGGCCACTCCCCCGGCAACAGCCACCCCAACTCCTCCGCCGGCACAGACACCACCAGCGGCCAGCCAGTCCTCAGTTTCCGCCGCCGCGACGGACCCTCCTCTCCAGTCCATTCAACGGACCAGCGGGAAGCCGGGCCATGTCTTCGTGATCAACCTGGAGAACAAGGGCTACTACAAGACCTGGGGCAAGAAGTCATCGGCGCCGTACCTGTCCGGCACACTCCGCGGGCAGGGGGTGCTGCTCACGAACTACTACGGGATCGCCCACAATTCCAACCCCAACTACCTGGCGCAGATCTCCGGCCAAGCCTCGAATCAAATGACCCGGGACGACTGCCCCACCTACGCCCCCTTCAAGGCCACCGGCACCACTTCCCTGGGCCAGATCCAGGGTGCCGGATGCGTCTACCCGGCCTCGGTACCGACCGTGGCGGGGCAGTTGAGCTCTGCGGGGAAGACCTGGAAGGGCTACATGGAGGACATGGCCACGCCCTGCCAGCACCCGGAGCTTGGCGCCGAAGACGACCATCAGCATGCGTCCTCCACGGACCAGTACGCGACCCGGCACAACCCGTTCGTCTACTTCCAATCCATAACATCCTCCCCCGACTGCGCCAAAAACGTGGTCAACTTCAACCAGCTCGCCACCGACCTGAAATCAGTGTCGACGACGCCCAACCTGGCCTACATCACCCCTAACCTGTGCAACGACGGGCACGACAGCCCGTGCGCGGACGGACGGCCCGGCGGCCTGGCCACCTCGGACGCCTGGCTGCAACAGCAAGTCCCCGCCATCCTGTCATCCCCGGCCTTCAGCCAGGACGGGGTACTGGTGATCACCTTCGATGAATCCGAAGGCCACACCACCGGCCCGTCCGGAGTGGCCGGAGGAACCGGCGGCGGAAAAATCGGTGCCCTCGTGATCTCCCCCCTCACCAAAACAGGAACAACGTCAACTGTTGCGTACAACCACTACAGCCTGCTGGCCAGCATTGAAGACATCTTTTCCCTTCCCCGCCTCGGCTACGCCGGCGCACCCGGCGTCCACGCGTTCGGAGCCGACGTCTACAACACCCAGAGCTGAAACACCACAAACCGCCCAACAGCCAGCCACCGCGCCCTGCACGCCATCCAGCAGGAGCCTCCCCGGCCCGGTCATGAGGTGCCGTCCGGGTGTTTTTCGGGCAGGCCGAAGAGTCCCGCCAAAGTGGCCACATAGCGGGGCTCTCCTGTGGTGGTTCGGCGGCTCCGCCTTGGGCAGGCGGAGATGCTGGACCAAAAGTATAGACAGTGTGCTTCCCTTCACAAGTTATTGCGCCACGGCGCGTGGCATCTTTTTACCGCGACGGGGCACCGGCTATCGGGAGGTGCCGGGGATGTGGTTCGGTGTGCCCTGTGGTGGCGGCCGCTCATCGTGAAGCGGGCCGGGGGGTTCTCCGCCAGTGCCGGAGGACGGGTCAGCCGGGGCCAGGGCATCCCAGTGGAGCGGGAGTTGGGGTGTCAGGTCGTATTTCTGTGTGAGGACACCATCGATGGATGTTTGACCGGCGAACGGGGAGCCGGGGTCTTTCTGGCCGCTCGTTCGCGGCGATTGCCTTGACGGTTCGCGGGCTCCGCGGAGGTTCGGCTATTTGGTGAGTTTGATGGTTTTGGCGCCGACATCCGGTCCTCCCATGGTGTAGGCGGCGTCGAGGGTAACGAATTTCTGGAAGGATCCGATGATGCCACGGCAGTTGCCGGTGCAGGAGGGGGTGCCGGTGTTGTTCCAGTTCAGGTCTGATTGGCCGTTGCCGCCGAATTTCCAGCCAGTGATTTTGAACGCCGCGAACCCGTAGATCCTGTACCAGCCCCCGGCCCCGCTGCCGCCTGCCTGGTCGAAGACGGGAATGAGGATCGTCTGGTTTTTCAGGCTCTGCATGGCTGTGGTGCACTGGCTGGTCAGGGGGAAGGAGTTGCCGTTGTCGCTGAGGGTCTGGGCGTTCGCGGTGCTGACATTCAGGGAGCATTGGCCCGAGGGGGTTTTCAGCCACCCGAACCCGCCGGGGATGGCGTGGCCGGTTGGTCCGACGCAGGAGGGGCCGGTGTTGTACTGGATGAGCTGGGTGGCGCCGGAGAGCGTGGTGTCGAACTGGCACATCGAGAACGTCAGAGGGAAGATCGCCGGTCCGCTGGCCGGGCTGCCCCAGGTCGCGGAGGCCGTCGCTGTCGCCGTGCCGCTGTCGATGCCCAGGGCGGGGCCGAAGAAGTAGTCGATCGATGTGGAGCCGTCCTTGTTCAGGGTTCCGGTCTGCACAGAAACGGTGTTGCCGGCCACGGATGCGGCGGCGGTGGCGTACCCGTCGTTGGCGTTGGCGCCGGCGAGGGTGGTCGCGGTCGCGGCGGTGTTCCCGCAGGATCCCTTGGCGCAGTTCTGGGCGATGGCGAGGGCGGCAGCGTCGGCGCCGTTTTGCAGTTCTGCTTTTTCCGCGGTGAGCCGGGCAATGTCGATGGCGATGGCGGCGAAGCCCAGGAGCACGACCATCATCAGCGCGACCAGGACAGCGATGGCGCCCTGCTCGTCGTGGGCTGTCCGGGGCGGCCGCTGTGTCCGTGGGATGGCGGCGGGGTCAGGGGCAGTCAATTTTTCCGTTGTTTTCTTTGGTCAGGGTGATGGTCGCGGACGCGTCGGTCTGGTCGGTGTAGGTGGCGGTGACCGTGAGGGTCAGGGGCCCGGTGGGGTTGTCGGTGACAACGGGCGAGTTCTGGGTCAGAGAAAGGCTCCCTGCAGGTGTCCCGGCGCCGACAGTTCCCCACGTGTAGGTGGCCGGGGAAGCCGCACCGGACGCGGCGTAGGTCACGGCCGCTGCCTGGGGCAGCTGAAGCTGCAGCGTCGCGGTCTTTTTGCTGGCGTTGTTGGCGCAGGTCAGTGAGGTGACGGGCGGCCCGGGCCAGCTGCGGGCTGCCGAGACGTCCATGGTGGCCGTCGCGGACTGCTGCCAGAGGGCGTGGGCTGCCACTCCCCCCGTTCCCAGCACGACGGTCAGCACGAAGGCGGCCAGCGCGGTTCTGGCCCCGGGGATCCGGGCAAGCAGGCTCATCTGTCCTTTTCCCTCACGTTCACTGGTCCGCAACGCACCGGGACCGTTGCGGCGGACACAGGGTTAATGCGCGCTGGTACGGACGTTGCCCCCGTTTACTCTGCTGCCGTTGGCTCAAGATTCCATGTCAAAAACCATCATCTTTCACGCAGGATCCCCGCAGCCTGCCTTTTACCGGATCGGCGCACCCTGTGGCCGGCCCGGATGCGCAGCAAGCCCGCCGGCGCCGGCCGCCACGCGGCGCCGGCCCGTGATGGTCGGGTGCCCTCTGGCCGGGCTCGTGGCCGTGCGGTGAGGACGTCGGCGGTGAAGAAGACGCAGTGCCGAAAACGTGCGGGCGGGCGCGGGGCGGCGTTCGTCGAACCATGGCGGGGGCCGGGCGCGGCACCTGGGCCCTGATCAGCCCGTGCAGAACATGGACGGTCAGGGGACGCCGGGCCCGGTATTTCCTGGGGGAATGCAGCCGGGCCCGGCCTGCCGGCCCGGGAAGAGGCGCTTTGCTTCCCGATGGCGGAGGTCAAATCTCACATGGGTTCCTTGGGCCGGGCTGGGCGCCAGCCGGGAAAGGCAACGAAATCTTCGCGGGCCTGCCAACGGCGGCAGGTGTTTCCCTGCGCGGACAGCCGGCGAAAGGCGACCTGCTGGCTGCTCCTGGAAGGAGGACGGTATGTCCGGGATAGCGCCCTGCTGGCCCTCCTGCTGGCAGGACAGCGTTCCGGTGCCGGAGACCTGGTCTCGTCCATCGACGACCGGACCATCGACGCCTAGATCTGCAACCTGCGCCGCAAGCTCGGGTAGCGGATCCACGGCGGCTGGACCCAGACCCTGCGCGGGGCCGGCTACCTGGTGACCGCGCCCAGAACCCGCGCAGCCGGTGCCAGCCGGTAGCCGACGCCGCGCACCGTCTCCACCCACCGCGGGAACCGGGCATCGTCGCCGAGTTTGCGGCGCATGTTCCCGACATGCACCTCGATCGTCCGTTCCTCGGCCTCGCTGATGTACATCCCGGTGTCGTACTCACCGGCGCGGATGACCCGGGCAAGTTCGCTTTTGGGCCGCACCACCCGTCCGGCCCGCATCAGCGCCAGCAGCAGATCAAACTCTGTCCGGGTCAGCTCTACCTCCGCCCCGTCGATCCACACCGTGCGGGTGGCCGGGTTCAGGCGCAGGCCGTTATGTTCCAACTCTGAATGATCCAACTCTGAGGCCGGTTCCAGTGGCGTGGCGGGGTACCGGCCGGCCGGTTCGTGCCCGGGGACGGTTCTGGCCGGGAAAGCCCCTGCGGGGTGGGCGTGGCCGGCAGCGGTCTCGGGTTCTGGCATGGTCCTGTCGCGGGCCCGACGCAGCAGGGCTTCGATCCGTGCCCGCAGTTCGCGGGGGCGGAACGGTTTGGTGATGTAGTCGTCGGCGCCGGATTCCAGGCCCATCAGGGTGTCGAGTTCCTCGGTGCGGGCAGTGACCATGATGATGTACGTGTCGCTGAACTCGCGCACCTGGCGGGCGACTTCGAACCCGTCGATGTCGGGCAGGGTCAGGTCCAGGGTGACAACGGAGGGGTCGTGCCGGCGTACGGCCGCGACACCTTCGGTTCCGGTGGCGGCCGCATGGACGGTGAACCCGGCGCCCTGCAGGACCTGCCGGACCGCTTCCAGGATGTCCGGGTCATCCTCAACCACGACTGCTACACGCGATGTATCCACTCAAGGCCCCCCACTTAGGCTGCGTGGGCATAGGGTAGCACCCCATTCCGGGAGGTCGGCGGGCGGTGCCACCTTAGGCAGCGGCTGGGGATGTCCCGCCGGTGGGTTCAGGGCGACCGGGGCCGGGTCATCCGGTAGCCGAACCCCCGCACGGTCTCCACCCATTGCGGTTCCACCCGTGACTCGGCCAGCTTCGCGCGCAGGTTCCGGATATGGAACTGCACCGACACGCGGCCCTCACGGGAGTACCCGGCCTCCCCGTCCACGGGCCCGGGCAGCAGCGCGACAATTTCTTCCCTGGTCCGCACCCTGCGGCCACCCTCCATCAGCAGGTACAGCAGGTCAAACTCCGTGCGCGTCAGCGGCACCTCCCTCCCGGCAAGGACAGCGGTCCGCGACGCCGGCATCAGGCACAGCCCGTTGTGTTCCAGGGCCTGCCGCTGTGCGGGGCCGGGATCCAGGGGCGCGGAGACGCCTGGAATCGTTCTGGGGCGGCGCATCACCGCTTCGACGCGGTGGCGCAGTTCCCGCGGCACGAAGGGTTTGGTTATGTACTCATCGGCTCCGGATTCCAGACCCATCACCGCGTCGACTTCCTGGGTCCGGGCCGTCAACATGATGATGTAGGCGTCGCTGAATCCCCGCACCTGCCGGACCACCTCGAAGCCGTCAATGTCCGGAAGCCCCAGGTCCACGGTCACCAGGTCAGGGCGCAGGCGCCGGGCCGCGCCGACGCCGTCGCTGCCGTTGGCGAAGGAATGAACGCTGAACCCTGCGCCCGTCAAAATCATGCTGATGAGGTCGCGGATGTCCGCTTCGTCCTCGACCACGACAGCCGTCCGCGCTTCCATGCCACTATCTCCCAGTGCTCCGTGTCCCCGTGGGCTCTTGCCGGCCAGCCAGCACCATAGCACCGGAGGGTCGGCCGGCAGGTTTGCCCGTCACATCAAGTCTTGATGGGATCTTGACGGTTCCCAGCCTGGGTTCTTGATGGTGGCCGGGCAAAGTCGTTCCTGTCAGCCAAACAGGGCTGGAAAAGGTTTGCGGCCGGCCCACTGGGGGTGGGCTTCCCCGAAAGGAAACAAGTGCCATGGG
>NZ_JBFTLC010000050.1:0-17263 GCF_056396245.1 Arthrobacter sp. 05T423 | reverse complement strand
TAGTGTGCCTGTCAGTGGAAACTAACGGGATCCAGAAGGGATCTGCGGCCATAGTTCGAGGTCGCCCATGAGGGCACCCCAAGGAAGGGAACCGCGATCATGAAACTGACGACCAACACGCAGGTCTCCGTTGACGGCGTGATGCAGGGAACGGCGGGCGGAACCCGCACCTCGACCCCGGATTCGAGCGCGGCGGATGGGCCAGGCCGCTGTTCGACGAGGAGGCCATGGCCTTCGTCAACGAGTTCTACCAGCGCACCGATGCGTTCCTGTTCGGCCGGCGGACCCACGAGCTCTTCGCCGGATACTGGGCGTGAGGGAAGATCTGGAGAACCCCATCGTCGGTGCCTTGAACACAAGGCCCAAGTACGTCGCATCGAACACGCTCACCGACCCGACTTGGGCGGACACAACCGTCCTCTCCGGAGATGTCGCGGCTGCCATCCGGGACCTGAAAGCCACGCCGGGCGGCGAACTGCAGGTGCACGGCACTAGACGGGCCGGGGCGGACACGTACGTTCCGAAGGAATCTCAATGATGTTTGTCTTCTTGGCCTTGGTTGGCGTCATTGGGTTTCTCCAAACCATGAGACGCGAGAATAACCCTCCGCCGCAAACCGATCAGTGTCCCGGCCCGGATCGCTTCCTGCGCCCGCAAGCTACGGCTTCATCTTCAGGAAGGCGGCCTATGCCAGCTGCACGGTTCCCCCGAGGAGCCACTGGTCCACACAAAGGCCCGTCGCGAAGCATTACTGTTCCCGCGCACGCGGCGAATAGCCAGCGCGACGATCGCGAGGACAGCCCCGAAACCTTCGGCAACGGCGCTGAGTGTCTTCTCGAAAAACCAGACCGGTTCGTACATGGCCGGAATCGGTCCGATCGCGGGCAGGTCCACGTAGCGGGACAACAGGACAGCTGCCAGAGCGCTCCCCGCTACTAACAGGGCGGCGAAGTAGGCCGGGCGGCTGCCGCGGACCAAGACATACAGCGCCACCACGATTGCGGTACCCGATTCAAGATAGAAAAGGTTGCCCTGCCCGATTCCCCCCGGGTTCGCCACCTGGTATCCGGGTGCCTGCTGGATATGCACTACTGCGTCCGTCCCCAGAGCCGCTGCAACAAGCAGCCGCAGGCCAATATCCGCCAGGCTTCGGCGGGTCCTCACCGCAGTTCTCACTTGACTACCAGCGTCCCGCGCATATTGACGTGGTAGGTGCAGTGGTAGGTGTACGTTCCGGGTTTGGCAGGGACCTTAAAAGTCGCCGTGCCCCCGCTGCCATTAACCGCGGCATCGAAAGATGAGCCGTCGTCTGCAGTCACCGTATGTGCCTGAGAATCCAGGTTCGTTACTGTCACGGTGGTACCCGGGCCCACCGACGGCGGTCCCTGATAGCCGAAATCCTTGATGGTAATGCCAACGGCAACGGAACCACCCGCCGACGGAGAACCCGGCGACGATAAGGTGCCAGACTGATAGGAGCCGCCGCTCGATGACGGCCCGCACCCAGTCAGGGCGGCCAAGCCCATAGCGCCGGCCAGAACCACAAGTCCGATGCTCTTTTTCATGATCTATTCCTGACTTCCAGATCCGGTGGCCGGGGGCCTGCTCGCCACATTCATTACACGTAACGGAAGGGGGCGCGGTTCATCCAGGCCCGCTGGCTTCCAACAGGTCAGCAGTCGGAACTCTGCTGAATCCGGCGCGGGCGTCCGGGGCGACGAGATGCTCCTTCTCCTGATCCGACCGGCTGTCTCGAAACACACAGGGTTCAGAGACGCCCAGAAGCGTTGCGGTTGGGCGCCTTCACCAGACACTTCCTGCGTTCGGGATCTGCGGTTAAGTGAAAGGGCTGATCAGGGTCCATCCGGGGTCTTTGGGTGCGGGCCACTTCGGCCCGGGGCCGGATTCCCGCGAAGCGGTCGATGATGTCCCGGCCGTTCTGGTCTTCAAAGTCGGTGTAGCAGTGCAGGATGCGCCGGCCATTTGATGTCTGGGTAGCGACGAGCAGGCCGCGGGGTCCGAGGGCTGCTGTCAGGTCCTCTTCGATCCGGTGCAGCTCTATCGCGTCGTCGTAGTCCGGTAGCCCGTCGGTGGGGTCTGCGAGTAACGGACGTGGAGCGCTGTGTGCAGTGAGGCGGCAATGAGCGATATGAAAGTTCAGCCAGGCCGAAGGCACCTCACTTCTGGACGGTGCGATAAAAATCCACAGGGGCACGTCGTAGACGCCGCAGGTAACCATGAACAGGCGTCGAGGGAAAAACCCTTGGTCCCAAGAAGAAAGGCGGTGAGCTTCATGGTCTATATGCACGACGACGTTAGCTCGCACCGTAACGCGTGTCGGACCGCATGTGGGGGTCGGACGGCGATCCCCTAAAGATTGGGCACAAATCATGTCGCCCTCCCCCGAAGCCACCATGAAGCAGCAACAAAGTCCCCACGAACCGAGAAGGAGGAGCCCGATGAACGGCCAACGAACAGGTAACGACCGACAAACTGTCGATCATAGAAAGCAAGGAGCCACCTGGCCACCTATGAAAAGGGCCCCCGAAGGGGCCCTTCACACCACAATTTGTCCACACTCAGAGGCTAAAAAGCCCCTGAACAGGGAAAACACGTGCCCAAGATGGGACTCGAACCGGGCGCCAGCCCTGCTAATCCGCCACTCCCCCGAAAACATCTCCGGTCCGACCCAGTCCGAGACCGGTACAACCGAATCCGCAGCCGGGGATGTGCACAATGTGCGCATTCCCTCCACTCCCAAAGGAGCACCGGGTTGGCGGCGACCTTGCTCGTATTTATGGCCGCGAAGGCTGCCTATTGGCAACCACGCTCAACAGGTGTCGGGATGTGTCCGGCCTCGAACAGGATAGACGGGGTCGTTGGCGTTCTTCTTGGGATGGATCTCGTTGTATACGCGAATTCCGAGGAGCGCGTCGTCGCGGCTGAGCAGCAGTTCCCGTCAGCGATGGACGCCCAGACAGCTGAGCCCCTGAACTAAGAAGTGGGGGAACGGTGTTCAGTGTGCCGACACACTGAACACCAGTTCCTTACTTGCGCCGGTTACCAGGACGGCAGGGTCGGCAGGGGGCCGTCAGCTTCGACGTTTTCAGTCACGCCGCGAGCCAGCCACTCGAGCAGTCCCTCGCGGTCGGACGAGACGCGCAGGGCACCATCCCCGACTATCCACTCGTCGCGTTCCTCCGTCACCAAGGTCATTCCTGGCGCTCCTTTGGCGCGCATCGTGCGCACAGCAGCCTCAATTGCGTTGAGCACCGAGTCCGGGTCAGCCTCTTCGATGGTCCAGGCGGTGCCGAGGTCGTGATGGTGGACGACGACCTCGGCGATCCGCAACGCCACGATTGATGTCGCGGGGATCTGCTTGCCGTGGAGGTGCACCTCCTCGACCGCGAGGTCCCCTCCCAGCCGCTGGGCCTGCTCCTCGAAGTATTGAGCGGACTCGCCCAGCCGGCCAAGCAGTTCCTCACGGGGCAAAGCGGCGAGGTCCGAAATTTCCTGGGCGCGTGCCTCCTTCGAGGCGTAGAGCTGCTGCTCTTCGCCAGTGAGTGCCCAGTTAATGAGCTTGACCAAGGCGCGGCCGTTCGAGGCGAGGTGGGCAATGACGTGGGCCCGTGTCCACCCCTCGCACAGGGATGGGGCAGTCATTTCATCGGCGGACAGAGACTCGACGGTGGCCATTAACATGTCGGTCTCCCTGCCGAGGCGGGACAGGTCCGAGTGCAGGCGTGCGGGGTTGATCATCTATTCACCCTATCGATTGGCACGGCACGCCAACTAGCGGTCCACGCCCTTAATCCATACTGAATTCGTCCCGATTCAGACGAGGCGGGTAGCTGCCGAAGTCGCGTACGGCATTGCCTCGCCACAGCACGCATCCTGTGCCGCGGCGGGGCAACAGGCCTCAGAGGCGCTTAACTCCGATGGTGTGGTCGGTGGTGAACTCCGCGACAGCCCGGTCGCCATTGAACCGGCCGAGCCCGGAGTTGCCCTCGCCGCCGAAGGGCACGAGCGACTCGTCGTGAACGGCCATCTCATGATGTGTGTCATTCCGGCCCTGATACCGGGCTGAACTGCACGCCGCGGTCAGGGTTTTGGGTGAATACTGAGCTGGAGAGCCCGAAGTCGCTCGCGTTGGCCAGCTCCAGTGCGCGGGCCTCGTCGTCGGCCTTGATCACGCCCACCAGGGGTCCGAAGATCTCCTCGCGGGCGATTTCCATGTCGGGAGTGACGTCCGCAAAGACCTGCGGGGGTCGGATCCGCCCCTGGATCCCAACTTCGAGGACGGTGCGGGCACCCTCGGCCTTGGCTGCTGCGATTTTCGCTTTCAGCCCCTCGAGCTGACTGTCGTTGACCACCGGACCCACCACGGTCTCCGCGGAAGGAGGCTGATTCCCGTGTCGCCCGTCTCACGATTGCCTAGGTGTATTGACCACGGACGTTAGGAACGCTCGGCGTGGATAGGTGACAAAAAGAAGACCTCCGAGTGGAGTGGGGCTTGTCTAACAGTCCGATCCACAAGCATAGGGACACCCCCCACAATCCCCGGCAAGTACCTGCCCTACCCGAATTGAGCACCCATGGAAACTTACGACGCCCTTTTGACTTCAATCACCCCCGTCTCCGGTGAAACCCGGACCATCTTTGACCCCGCCACCGGCACCCCCGTCGGCGAAGCACGTGGACACCATTGAAGACCTCGAGAGGGCGGTAGCCGCCGCCCAGACAGCACAGCCAGCCTGGGCCGCAATGGGCCACGACGGCCGCTCCGCCGCGCTGCTCAAGGCCGCAGATGCCGTCGAACGCTCCGCCGAGGAACTCGCCCGTTTGCTCTCCCGCGAGCAAGGCAAGCCGCTCAACGGCCCCAACGCCCGCTTCGAAGTAGGCGCCTGCGCCGCCTGGCTCCGCGCCGCGGCCAACACGCCCCTGGAACGGGAAACCGTCGTCGACGACGGCGAAAGCTACGCCGATCTGCACTACCGGCCCATCGGCGTCGTCGGCGCCATCGGCCCCTGGAACTGGCCAATGATGATCACCATTTGGCAGGTCGCACCCGCCCTGCGAATGGGCAACGCCGTCGTGGTCAAACCCTCCAAGATGACCCCGCTCTCCGTCCTTGCACTGGCCAAAGTCCTCAACGAGGAACTCCCCGAAGGTCTGCTCACTGTGGTCTCCGGCGACCGGAAGGTGGGCGCCCCCCTCGCCGAACACCCCGCCATCGGCAAAATCATGTTCACCGGCTCCACCGGCGCCGGCAGGGAAATCATCAAGTCCTCCGCAGATACCGTCAAACGCCTCACCCTGGAACTCGGCGGCAACGACGCCGGCATCGTCCTGCCCGACGCCGACCCCAAAGCCATCGCCGAGGATCTGTTCTGGGGCGCGTTCATCAACACCGGCCAGACCTGCGCAGCACTCAAACGCCTCTACGTCCACGACGACATCTACGACGAGGTCTGCGAAGAACTCACCAACGTCGCCGCGGCCATGCCGATGGGCGTCGGACTCGACGAGAACAACGTACTGGGCCCGCTGCAAAACAAGGCCCAGTACGACGTCGTGGCCAACCTCGTCGAAGGCGCCCGTGGCTCCGGTGCCCGGATTCTGATCGGTGGCAACCCCGATTCGGATCGGCCGGGCTATTTCTACCCCACCACCCTGGTAGCCGACATCGACAACGACAACCCCCTCGTGGCCGAAGAACAGTTCGGCCCCGTCCTGCCGATCATCCGCTACAGCACCCTCGACGAGGCCGTCACCAAAGCCAACGGACTCGACGTCGGCCTCGGAGCCTCCGTCTGGTCCTCAGACATCGCCACAGCCCGGAAGGTCGCAGCACAGCTCGAAGCCGGCACCTTATGGATCAACAAACACGGCGCCGTGGACCCCCGCGTCCCCTTCGGCGGATCCGAACAATCTGGCTACGGCCTTGAATTCGGCGTCGAAGGCCTCAAAGCCCTTGGCAGCCCGCAGGTGATCAACGGTTGAGCTGTATCGCACGAACATGCCCACCAGCGCCGGATCAAGGTGTCGACCCAGACCGAGGACGTGGGCGCCATCGCCGAAAAGCGGGAGTCAAGACGCTGGTCCTTTCCCACCTGGTGCCGGGCAATGCCAGGTGCGAGGAACTCCATATCCTGGGGCAGCACCGTTCCGCGGGGCGTCACGATGAGATTCGTTCCGAGGTTCGCGGGCTCCATGCCCGCCGCCCGACGTCTTTCACTTCGGTGCCCTTTAGCCGGGACGGATCCCGAAAGAGCCCGCGTCGCCTATGGCAAGCGAGTAGTCAAATTTCACATACCAAGCGTGTAGTTCTGAGCAGCTTCTACGCGAACCGCTTACAACGAACTGAGGAATCGGTGCAGTTTCACCATCACGGTTACGTATCCGGGGACCCGCAGGTCCAGCCGGCAGCAGGGGTCGGCATTAACAGGCCGGCTGAGCTACCGGAGGAGGTCGATGTGTTGATTGTCGGCACAGGGCCTGTCGGCATGGGCGCACCAACGACGCCTGGGCCTGAACCAGGTAGCTTCGTCTCCCGTAGGCCCGCTCCGGCGACAGCGGATGCCGTGCAATTAATGTGAAGACCGGTCGCCTAGGTGTCTGTCTTTGCTCCCTTGGGACAGCTGGTCGAGCCGCGCATGACAAGCCGCGTTGCGAGCTCAAGCCTGGGACCCTCCGCATTTCCGTCGAAGCCTTCCAGCTTATTCGTGAGGCCGAGGAGCATGCGAAGGGCAGTCGCTCCCATTTCCTGAATTGGCTGCCTGACCGTGGTCAGTTGTGGTGTCGCCCATGTTGCTTCGGGAACGTCGTCGAATCCGACAACACTGACGTCTGTCGGGATGTCGAGTCCGAGGTAGCGTACGGCGTCGTAGACGCCCAGAGCCATCATGTCCGAGGCCGCGAAGATGGCTGTAGGCCTATCCTTCCGGCTCAGGACGTCGACGGCGAAATCCCGCGCCTCGTCGCGATCCCAGTCGGCGGCCCCGACTAACTGAGGGTCGACTTGCAAGTCCTTCGCCGACAGAGCAGAACGAAAACCGTCGAGGCGCGCTCGACTGTAGAGGTGGTTCTTCACTCCTCCGATGAGGGCGAAACGCTTGTGGCCGAGGTCTAAAAGGTGCTCTGCCGCAATCCGGCCGCCTTCCCAATTCGTCACGCCGACACTTGCAGCGCGACGCGGAGCAGGGCTCATCGGATCGATGAGGACGACCGGTATGCCAGCGGTATCCAGTGCATTCAGCTGGTTCGACGTGGGATCGACCAGGACGACGATGGCCCCGGTTGATGGCCGGCGCAGGAGTCGGCTCACCCAGTCGCGGCCCGGGCGGGCGATCGTGAGGACCACGTCGCAGTCCGCGACTGTAGCGGCTTCCTCGACGCCGGTGAGGATGCTGTTGACCCATGAGCCTCCGATGTTGCTCACGACGAGGTCGACCAGGCGAGGCGTGTTCCCGAGCGGCTGCCCTTCTGGGCGCGGTCGCTTGGTCTTCGCATAGCCCATCTCGTGCGCGATCCGCACCACGCGCTCACGCGTTGCGAAGGAGACATCTGTCGCTCCGCGGAGAACCTTCGACACCGTCGGTGTACTGAGGCCGGCCGCCGCCGCTACATCGGCCAAGGTCGGCCTCCTGCCGTCAGCCACTGCACGAACCTATTTTGCGCAAATGAAATACCCCTTTTATCTCCGAATTCCGATATGTATACTCTCTCTGCGCAAAAGGATATTCGAAAGTTGCGCAACTTTTCAAATTACGATGACCCGGTGACGGGTCGAGGAGGAAAGTCGATGGAGACTTCACGTTTGACGACATCGAGGCGGGGCTTCTTGGGCCTCATCGGAACCGGCGCGACTGCCGCAGCCCTTGCGGCTTGTACGACCGGGGGTGGTGGCGGTGGAAATGGCAGTTTGAAGTTCTGGAACATGCCTTGGGGCACTCCCGCGTTCAACACCCTGGACAGCAAGATCACCCTCGGCTATAAAGCGGAGTCGGGTCTTCCTGCTGCGACCTACCAGGCTATCCAGTGGGCGAACTTCAACCAGACCTTCTCTTCCGCCCTCGCGTCCAAGACCGGACCGGCCCTCTCCTCGGGCGGCGGGACCCAGGCGTTCCAGTTCGCCAAACAAGGTTTCATTGCTCCCGCGGACGACCTCCTCGAGAGCTGGAAGTCCAAGGGGATCCACGACGACTTCCTCCCCGGCGTCCTCGACACGATGAAGACCGACGCCGGCTACGTCGCCGTTCCGTACAACCTCGACATACGCGTGAACTGGTACAACAAGCAGCTACTCGAAAAGGCAGGTGCGACTCCTCCCACCGACTGGCAGTCCTACCTCGACGCCGCAGCCGCTCTGAAGAAGATCGACGTGTACGGGTTCGCCGCCAACGGCAACGCCAGTGGCGGTAACGCCTTCCAGATGATCGTTGGCTTCATGATCAACAATGGTGGCGGCATCTTCGACGAGGAGCACAGGCCGAATCTGGTAACCGCGGCGAACATCGAAGCGCTTGAGTTCGTGCACGAGAACATCAGCAAGGGCTACATGGACCCTGCCGCCATCAGCTACACGGCGACGAACGCGAACTCGCAGTGGAAGGCCGAGAGGTTCGGCATGGGCTTCGACGTCCCCAATCTCGCGGCCAACGTTGGTGGAGCGGCCGCATCCCAGCTCGTCGTCGGTGAGCCGCTCACCAGCGCCAGTGGCAAGAAAGGCGCCCTGTACTTCCCAAACAACATCATGATGTATAAGAACACCCCCAGCCAGAAGGGGTCAGAGGCGTTCATGACCTATTACTACGAGAACATGAAGGCCCTGTGGACGCAGAATACCGGCATCGGGCTCCCGGTTCTGAAATCAATCGCGGCGACGCCGGAGTTCCAGTCGGACCCAAACCAGGTCAAAATCGTCAAGAAGTGGCAGCCCATCGCCAAGACGTGGGCAGCCCCCGGCGGAACCGCCCTATTCTCGAACATCTCCTATGTCGACAGCACGCCCGCCATCTCCGATTTCGGCCAGAACGTTCTCTCGGGTAAGTCTCCGAAGGACGCTCTGACAACGTTCCAGACGACGCTGACGTCGCTCGTCAAGGACTGATCCGTGACATCCACCAGCATCGCCGAGGTTGTCAAACGTGCACGCCGTGGCGCCGGACCGGCCGGCACAGGACGCAGGCCGGATCCGGCGCCCGGCCGTCGGGCCAGGAAACGTTTCACGCCCCGGACCTGGACCCTCATCGCATTCGCAGCACCGTCCCTCGTCCTCCTCATCCTCCTCAACATCTACCCGGTCATCTATGCCTTGATTCAAGCGCTCCATGACGGCACCCTCCTCGAAACCGGCCCCTTCGTCGGACTGAAGAACTTCGATAACGTCCTCACCCAGCCCTCGTTCTGGTCAGCGACGTCCTTCACCGTCATCTTCACCGTCGTTGGAGTGTTCGGCTCCTGGCTCGTCGGACTCGCGCTGAGCCTGCTCCTTCGCACCCACATCCCGGCCGGCGGACTGTTCAAGGTACTGCTTCTCCTGCCATGGATCGTTCCTACCGTCGTCTCCGCGACATCGTGGAACTGGCTAGTGGCAACGCCCCAGAGCCCGCTTCCGGTGATCGCCGAGCATCTCGGCTTCGGAAACGTGCTCTTCCTGGCCGACCCGATGCTCGCGAAGGTCGTCGTCTGCCTCTTCAAAGTGTGGATCTCGTTCCCGTTCATGATGATGATGATGTCCTCGGCTCTCGCCTCAGTAGACACGAACGTCTACGAGGCCGCGAAGGTCGACGGCGCGACCGCCTGGCAGTCATTCCGGCTCATCACACTCCCGCTGATCGCGCGCACGACGTTCGTGTCATGGATTCTGATGACGATCTTCTGCGTGAACGACTTCCCAACGATCTTCCTGCTCACGGGCGGTGGTCCCGCGCACGCGACCACGTCGCTGGTCCTCCTCGCCTACCTCACCGTCTTCCAGAACTTCCAGACCGGACCCGGTGTCGCCATCGCGTTCCTGATGACGTTCGTCCTCGTGGTCATCTCCGTCGTTCTCTACCGCCAGATCCGAAAGGTCAACCTCGAATGAGAACAATCAGTGTTCCCCGCGAAGAAGCGCGAACAAGACCCGGCGACACCATCGCGGCTCCGGCCAACCGCCAGACCTCACAGGACCTCCGCGAGAGAGGCAAGTGGCCCCGTTTCATCTTGATCCTGTTCGTAACCGCGCTCGTCCTGGTCCCGATCGTCGCCGTCTTCGGACTGTCCCTGACGCCCTCGCTCGGCTCGAACGCCGAAGGTCTCACGTTCGAGAACTTCGGAAACGTCTTCACGCAGACGGCCGTTCTGACCTGGCTTGGCAACAGCCTCGTCATCACCGCCATCACCGTCGTCGTCGCCATCGCGGTCGCTGCACCTGCGGGCTACGTGCTGTCCCGGGCCCGCAACCGTCTCGTGTCGGGCTATTCGCTCATCCTGTTCGTCGTGCAGTCCCTTCCCGTCGTCACCTCGGTGATCCCGCTCTTCATCCTGTTCGCGAACCTCGGGTTGGTCGATAACCTTTTTGGCGTCGTGATCATCTATGTCGGTGCCACGATGTCCGTCGCCATCTGGATGATGGCCGCCTACTACGACTCCATCCCGATCGCTCTCGAAGAGGCCGCCTGGATAGACGGTGCGTCGATCTTCGGTTCATTCACCCGCATCGTCCTCCGGAACTCTCTCCCCGGCATCCTCTCAACCGCGATCTTCTCGTTCCTCCTGGCCTGGAACGACTACCTCATTGCCGTCGTGTTCCTCCGGTCCGATCCGAATTACACCCTTCCGGTCGGCCTGGAAACTTTCTTCCAGCAGAACGCCACCAACTGGGGCCTCGTCATGGCGGTCGCCGTCGTGATGATGCTCCCGCCCATCATCCTGTTCGCGTTCCTCAACAAGCATTTCTCAGTCGGCGGGATCGGCGGCTCGCTTGCCGGCCGCTAAGCGACGCCCGCAAGAACGCATCCACAAACCATGCCGCACGGCGGCAGCAAGGAAAACATGAGTATCCCCGATCCACGATTCACGACCAAAACCGCGCTCGTTGTCCGCGGCGGCTGGGACGGGCATCAACCCGTCGAGGCCACCAACCTGTTCATCCCATTCCTCGAAGAGCGCGGCTACACGGTGCGTGTGGAGGAATCCCCGGCCGTATACGCCGACAGCTCCTACATGCCCTCGGTCGACCTCATCGTGCAGTCGAACACGATGACCACCATCGAGAAGGAAGAGTTCGAAGGCCTCCGCTCCGCAGTCGAAGGGGGAACGGGTCTCGCCGGCTGGCACGGCGGCATCGCCGACTCCTACCGGAACAACTCCGACTATCTCCAGCTGATCGGAGGTCAGTTCGCTGCGCATCCCGGCAAAGCTCCCGACGAGCTGACCGGCGATCAGTCCGACAACTACCGCCCGCACACCATCACCCTGACCGAAGCGGCAGCTTCGCACCCCATCACCGAAGGCATCGTCAACTTCGAGCTGACTACTGAGCAGTACTGGGTGCTCCACGACGGCTACAACGACGTGCTCGCGACCACCACCCAGGCCGTCCGGCCCTGGGATCCGTGGAACCGCGAAATCACCTCGCCCGCCATCTGGACCAGACAGTGGGGCAAGGGACGCATCTTCGTCTCCACGCCCGGCCACCACGTCGACATTCTCGAGAACCCGAACGTCAAAACCATCATCGAAAGGGGATTGCTGTGGGCATCCCGCTAACCGTCGGAATCATCGGCGTCGGAAAGATCAGCGAGCAGTACTTCGAAAGCCTCCCGAACCTGCCCGGTCTCAAGCTCGTCGCTGTCGCAGACATCAACGAAGAGCGTGCGCGCGAGGTCGCCGCCGAACAGGGCGCCGAAGCCCTTACGGTCGATGAGCTCCTCGACGACGACCGAATCGACTCGATCATCAACCTGACTATCCCTGCCGCGCACGTCGAAGTCGGGACGCTGGCGCTCCGCGCTGGCAAGCACGTCTTTGCCGAGAAGCCTCTGGGGCTGTCCCCGGAAGAAGCCCTCCCCATGCTGGAACTCGCTGACTCTTTGCGACTTCGAGTCGGAAGCGCGCCCGACACGGTCCTCGGCACCGGCGTCCAAACTGCTCTTCAGCTGCTCAACACAGGTGCGATCGGCGCACCGGTAGCGGCGCAAGTGCATTGGTCCGCGCCCGGACACGAGCGCTGGCACCCGTCACCGCTCTTCTACTACCAACCTGGCGGCGGCCCACTATTCGACATGGGCCCCTACTACCTGACCAGCCTCGTCATGTTCTTCGGCCCTGTCGTGCGCGTATCGGGAGTGGCCACGAGGTCCGACCGTGCGCGAACCGTCGAGACCGGCCCCCTGGCCGGCACACCGATCCCCGTGGACATCGACACCCACGTCAGTGCCCTCCTCGAGCACGCGAACGGGGTGACGTCCACGATCACGGTCAGCTTTGAAGTCTGGGCCACCCGGACACCGCTCTTCGAGATCTATGGCACCGATGGCACCCTCGCCGTCCCAGACCCGAACCGATTCTCCGATCCTGTCGAGCTGGCGACCCGCGAAGAACCGGAACGGCGTGAGGCGCCGATCTCTGCTGGCTATGAGGATGCCGGGCGCGGTTACGGCCTCGCCGACATGGCCAGAGCCATCGAGACAAACCGCCCGCATCGGGCCTCCGGGCGTGTAGCGTTCCACGTCCTCGAGGTCATGGATGCCATCGCACGCGCGAGCCGAGAGCATCGGGTCATCGACGTCGACAGCACCGTTGACAGGCCAGCCGTCGTGCCGTTTGGGACGGCACCCGACACCTGGTAGGCGGTGATCGCGTGGTGGGCGGGGATCGCGCATGCCGCCGCTTGTCCGCTCCCCCTCCTCGCAAATGATCAGGCGCAGAAGCCCGGAAGTCTGGCCTTCTGCGCCTGGCACCACCAGCGTCGGTAGAGACATGCAGGAACACCCGCTGTCATGCCCTCGTCAGGTCCGCGGGTTCCGCGTCGAATCGGCGTTCCAGCTGCGCTTCACCAGAAGCATCACCAAACGCCCTTTGCCGCTGGCGGCAACAAAGTGGCGGAAATTATGTGTACGGGACGGCGTCAAGTTGCATCGAGCGCGAGAGAGCCATTGAATGCGACGACCGCGTCGAGTGGAGGTGCGGGCTGCAACTAAGGGCACTCATCACCTGCACCCCTTCCACTCGATGGCAACCTGCGCTACGGCAATCCTTCCCTGGCCGCCATCACACGAGTGCGAGGACACCGCCCAGGTCGCTGTCGGTTACCTGGCCGGGCGGGGAACCGAGCACCCGTGAATACCAGGCGTCGTTTCAGACAGGGCGCAGCCGATCCACTTCCACGATTCAGAACTAAATCACCTGTTGTCTAACGAAAGAAGAAAACATGCCACGCGCTGCCCTCTTCCTCGACCCCTCATCCGCCGTGGGGCCGGTCAACCCTCGAATCTTCGGCTCGTTCGTCGAGCACCTCGGACGGTGCGTCTACACCGGAATCTGGGAACCGGACCACCCCACAGCTGACAAGGACGGCTTCCGGCAGGACGTCATTGAGCTTGTCAAAGAGCTCGGTGTGACCGCTATCCGTTACCCGGGAGGTAACTTCGTCTCGGGCTTCAAGTGGGAGGATTCGGTCGGCCCCAAAGCCGATCGTCCCCGACGACTTGACCTAGCTTGGCATTCCACCGAGACAAACGAAATCGGACTGCAGGAATTCGCAACGTGGATAGACAAAGTCGACGGCGAGTTGATGTACGCCATCAATCTCGGGACCCGTGGCACGCAAGAGGCACTCGACGTTCTGGAATACATGAACATCAGCAACGGCACCACTCTGTCCGATCTGCGCGCAGCGCACGGCCGGCCCCAGCCCTACGATGTTCGAATCTGGTGCCTCGGCAACGAAATGGACGGACCCTGGCAACTCGGCCACCGCAGCGCCGAGGACTACGGCAAACTCGCCGGCCAAACAGCACGGGCAATGCGGCAACTGGACCCCGGCCTTGAGCTCGTTGTGTGTGGAAGCTCCAGCGCCCACATGCCAACCTTCGGCAGTTGGGAGCACACCGTCCTCAAACACGCGTACGAGGACGTCGACTACATTTCCTGCCATGCCTACTACGAACAGTCCGGCGACGACCTAGCCAGTTTCCTAGCCTCGGCAACGGACATGGACCGGTTCATCGAATCGGTCGTTTCAGCTGCCGACGCGGTCAAGGCAGAGCTCGGCAGCCGCAAAACCATCAACATCTCCTTCGACCGAATGGAACGTCTGGTATCAGACCAGATTCCGGGAGGTCGAGAAGATCACAGGCATCGACATCTGGCCACAAGCACCGCCCCTTCTTGAGGACATCTACAACGTCGCGGACGCTGTCGTCGTGGGGAATCTGCTGATCTCCCTGCTGAAGCACGCCGACCGGGTGACCTCGGCATCGCTCGCGCAGCTGGTAAACGTGATCGCGCCCATCATGACCGAACCAGGCGGGCAGGCGTGGCGGCAAACCACATTCTTCCCCATCGCCACCACCGCACGTCTGGCCCGGGGCTCCAGCCTCCGCCCCAACCTGACCGTCGACACGTATGACACCAAGGCGCATGGCCCGGTCGGACTCGTCGACGGTGCAGCCACCTACGACGAACGGACCGGTGACGTCGCACTATTTCTCGTGAACCGAGACATCGGGCAGCCTATTACCGTCGAGGTTGAACTGCCGCGCTTCAGCACCCTCCGGGTCGCGGAAGCCGTCACGCTCCACGACGAAGATCCTTATGCAACCAATACTGCCGCCGATCCGTGCCGGGTGACTCCGGCGGCAAACACGACAGTCCGGCTGGCACAGAGGCGACTGAGCATCACGCTGCCGCCCATCTCCTGGACGGCGATCTCGCTGGTGCCCGACACCGCGGGGACCACGGCATGATCCGGATCGCAGCCATCATTGGAGGTTCACCGGAGAACGCTGCCGAGTGTGAACGCTTACATGATCCGAACCGGTGCCGGGCTGGCCATCATCGCACTGTCCGTCCTGTCGCTGTTAATGGTGTTCGCGTCCGGCCACGTTGCGCGTGACGGAAGAAATTCACCGGGACCCTGGCCGGGCGCATAGGACGCCGTCCAGGACACGGAACAACGATCCTTCGCGGCGACTTCAGAGCCGTCGATGGAAAGCGCCGAACTGTTCGGTTGACCGGGACGGCTTACCCTGCCGGGATGATAAGTACCGGACGGCCCTGGATGCGGAGCACGGGCATGGCAGGTGTTGCCCGGGGGGCGGAGGGGGCATGTTGCGTTGCCCCAAGCGCCTTGCCTGATCACTGGGAGGCACAGGATGGACTTCTCGTTGGACCCGGCAGAGCCGGTAGGCGGTGACGGCCCGGTCGTGTTCGGTGTGCCCTGGGCGTGCCCGGCACAGCTGGTCAGGGCGGCGGCCCGTTTCGCCCGGTCGGTGGACGCTCATTTGGTGTGCGCGTTCGTGGACCCGGCAGGCTACCTGGCGGAATGGGATCCTCCGCGGTCCCTGCGCGCGGCGTCTCTTCTCTGGACCCGGCACGCAATGTCGAGGCGCTGTTCCCGGCCGCGGAGGTGAAGGAAGGCCTGGTCTCCTGTCTGGGAGTTCCCGGGGCTGAGTGGTCTTTCCGGGTGCTCGGCGGTGCCGTTGCGCCGGCGCTGGCCCGTCTTTCGGCGAGCACAGGAGCGTCTCTGGTGATTGTCGGAGGTCCACGGCCCGGCGCCCTCGCCGGGCTCCAGCGGGTGGTGGAAGGAGCCGTTGTGGATGAGCTGCTTTGAATTCGATGCCTCTCTTAAGCCCGTTGGCATCTCGGCGCTGCATAGCCATGACGCGACCGGGATCGTCCACATCGAGGCGCCCACGCGGGGCGCCACCTACACCCTGGGCCAGTTCCTCAACGAATGGGGCGTGCTGAACGGGACCGACAAGACCCCGGGCTCCGCCCAGTCGAGCCCCGACGGCTGGACCGTAACGCTGAACGGCAAGAAACACGACGGCGCGATCTCCACGGTCGTCCTGAGGCCGCACGAGGAGAGATCGTCCTCTCCCACGGCACGCCACCGGTCCCGATGCCTGCGTCGTACACATTCTCTGAGGGCCTCTAGGCCGGAAGTAGCAGAGATTCGACGGGCATTCGGTTTTCAGGCCAGATCCGGCAGAATTTACCGTCCCGACCGGAGGCGTCCTCGGGACCCCGCCCGCCAGCCGGAACCGGCCCGGCCGGTACTGCCACCCCGGGTAGCTGGGTGCGAGCTCTAAGGGCTGGCTTTGCTGACTCCGTCGGGCATGGTTTCACGTCCCTTCCGGCCTTTCGTCCTGCATGTCAGCCGCGCTGTCCCGCACACCCGAATGCTTGAGATCTCCTGCCGGGACTTCGCCGCCCGGGTCTGTAAGCACGTACGGCACGCGCCGTGTGGCAAATTGTTGCCTAGGTGCACCAAAAATGTCACCTGGGTTTAAGCCGGGACCCATACGTTGGCGTGCATGACAAGACCTTCAAAGACCGTCAGAGCCTCCGCCACCGCGCAAGAACCCACTCCCGTCGGCCTGCGCCGGCTGTCGAAGTCCGTTAGTAGCAGCAAGCCGCTTACGATCGTGGCTGCGGGCTGCGCGCTCGGCCTGCTGGGCGGCGCCGGGATCGCCGCAGCGTCGACCATCCCGTGGGGCCAGCAGCCGGTCGGCGCCCAAACCGAGAACGGAGAGCAGATCGCGTCGAACCAGGTGATCAAGCCCATCGGCGACCGGCTGATGACCCCGTTCGGCAAGATCATGGGCTCGACGGTCAGCCCGGATGGCCGTTACCTCGTCGGAACCAGCACCGATCGCTCGGTCGACCTGCAGGTCTTCGACCTCAAGACCTACAAGCCGGTCGCCGCGGCGGGCACCATGGCGGCCGCCTCGTTCGACACGGCCGCTAACAACGCCAGCTACCCGAACATGGCCTACCGGAAGATCTCCGACGGCTCGCTCGGMCAGGAAGGMCCGGYCTTYTCCCCGGACGGCAAGTTCCTYTACGCSCCGGTCGCCACGGGTCTGGTCCGCTACCCSTTCARYGCSGACGGCTCSCTSGGCGCTGGCACGAAGATCAGCATCCCGACCGCGGGCGGCAAGCAGGCGCTAACCGCCGGCATGGCGTTCTCCCCGGACGGCTCCACGCTCTACGCTGCCGTCAACGGCCAGAACGCGGTCGTCGCGATCGACCCGGCCGCCGGGACGGT
>NZ_JBFTLC010000049.1:0-17591 GCF_056396245.1 Arthrobacter sp. 05T423 | reverse complement strand
CACCAGCTTTGGTGATCGTCCGCGTCGTGAGGGTGAGGGTGACCGCCGCGGTTTTGGCGGTGGCGAGCGTAAGCCGTTTGGTGATCGGGACCGTAAGCCGTTCGGTGACCGTCCGCGTCGTGAGGGTGAGGGTGACCGCCGCGGTTTTGGCGGTGGCGAGCGTAAGCCGTTTGGTGATCGGGACCGTAAGCCGTTCGGTGACCGTCCGCGCCGCGAGGGCGACGGCGAACGCACCAGCTTTGGTGATCGTCCGCGTCGTGAGGGTGAGGGTGACCGCCGCGGTTTTGGCGGTGGCGAGCGTAAGCCGTTTGGTGATCGGGACCGTAAGCCGTTCGGTGACCGTCCGCGTCGTGAGGGCGAGGGCGACCGCCGCGGCTTCGGCGGCGGCGAGCGTAAGCCGTTTGGTGACCGTCCGCGTCGTGAGGGCGACGGCGACCGGCGCAGCTTTGGCGGCGGAGACAACCGCCGGCCCTTCGGCGACCGGCAGGACCGTGCACCCCGCGAGGACCGTGCACCCCGCAGCTTTGACCGCGGCGACGCGGGCCCCCGCCAGTTCGGCCGGGACAGGCCCGAGGACCGCCCCGTACGCGTACCCAACGCCCGCGACCTCCGCAGCGCCAACCGCCCGGATCGTGAGCGTTCGCCCGAAATCGACGAGGACGTCACGGGCAAGGAACTCGACCGCGCCACGCAGCACCAGATCAAGACCCTGGAAGCCAACAGCGCAGAATGGGTGGCCCGGCACCTCGTGATGGCAGGACGGCTTATCGACGACGAGCCTGAACTGGCGTTCCAGCACGCCCTCGCCGCCAGCCGCCGCGGCGGGCGCCTCGCCGCCGTCCGTGAGGCAGTGGGCCTGACAGCCTACGCCGCCGGACACTACGGCGAAGCCCTGCGCGAATTCCGCACCTACCGGCGGATCAGCGGCTCCAACGTGCACCTGCCTGTGATGGCCGACTGCGAACGCGGGCTGGGCCGGCCCGACCGCGCCCTCGACGTCGTCCGTTCTGAGGAAGCCCAGGACCTCGACGCGCCGGGCAAGGTGGAGCTGGCGATTGTGGCATCCGGTGCCCGCGCCGATCTCGGCCAGCTGGACGCCGCCGTGGCCGAGCTGGAGATCCCGCAGCTGGACATCAACCGTGCCTTCTCCTTCAGCCCGCGCCTGTTCCGCGCCTATGCCGATGCCCTGACCGCCGTGGGCCGCGAGGCCGAGGCGGGAAAGTGGCAGCGGCAGGCCGTTGTGGCCGAAGAAGCCCTGGGCCTGGGCATGGCCGAGGAACCGGACATCATCGACCTTGGCTGGGACGAGGAAGAGGAAGCCCGCGAAGAAGCCGAACGCCGCAAGCGCATTGCGCAGTCCGCAGGCACGCCGGTGAAGGACGGAACCGAACCCGCCGAGGGACAGGCAGCCAGCGGCATCAGCGCCGAGCCGGAGGCTTCCGCGCAGCGGCCGTCAGGCGATCTGGCCGAAGAAAACCTGGATGACGCGGAAGCGGACTACTTCGAATCCGACGACGCCGAGTCCGACGAGGATTCCGCCGAGCCTGATGAGGACACGGAAGCTGAGACTGAGAACGCCGGACAGCAGGATGCTGACCGGCACCAGAACGGTTCGGAGGACTAGTCCCGCATGAGCGATGCCCCACTGATCTCGCGATTCGACGCGCTGCTGTCCGACCTGGACGGCGTGGTATACGCCGGCCCCCATGCCATCCCCGGAGCGGTGGAGTCCCTGCAGCGGCTCGCCGGGATCGGCGTCGGCCTGGGGTACGTCACCAACAATGCCTCCCGCACGCCGGCGCAGGTGGCCGCCCACCTGCGTGAGCTTGGCGCCCCGGCCGAGGACCAGCAGGTGGTGAGCTCGTCCCAGGCGGGGGCCGACCTGCTGGCGTCCCTGCTGTCCCCGGGCGCTGCTGTCCTGATAACCGGGAGCCCGGCGCTGGCCCACGAGGTTGAGCTTGTTGGCCTGAAGCCGGTCCACGGCGCGGAGGACAAGCCCGTGGCCGTGGTGCAGGGCTTCAACCCTGCGATCGGCTGGAAGGAGCTCGCCGAGGCGTCCTTCGTCCTGGCCGACGCGGACGTGCTGTGGGTTGCCACGAACACGGACATGTCCATCCCGCAGCCCCGCGGGATGGCACCCGGCAACGGAACCCTGGTGGGCGCCGTGGCCGCGGCAACGGGCCGGCGGCCGCTCGTCGCCGGCAAACCGGAGGCCCCGCTGTTCCACGCCGCGGCCAAGCGCCTGTCCTCGGACCGACCGCTGGTCGTCGGCGACCGGCTGGACACCGACATCCTGGGCGGCAACCGGGCAGGCTTCGAAACGGTGGCCGTGCTGACCGGCGTCGACACCCTGGAAACCATGCTGGCGGCCCGGACCGAAGAGCGGCCCCGCTACATCATCCGGGACCTGCCCGGCCTCTACGAGGCATATCCGGAAATTGATGACGACGGCGGGACGTTCCGTTGCGGGGCCGCCACCGCCACCGTGGACGGCGGCGCCATCCGCATCTCCGGATCCAAGGACGACCTCGATTCGTGGCGCGCTGCGTGTGCCGCGTGGTGGACGGCCCGGCCTGACGCCGACGTCCCCACGGCTCCCGAACTCGAGTGGCTCGATCAATAGACTGGTGCCATGCCCGAGTTGAACAACGACGCGCCGGATTCGTCGGCTCCGGAGCTTGCATGGCCGGAGCTGACCCCGCCCGGCGGCCACGCCTCGCATGCCGGCAACGCCGATCCCGCGGTCCGGTCCATCCTGGACCGGGTCCGCGAGGTTCCCGCGCTCCCGGTTTCCGAGCACCCGGCCGCCTATGCCGACATGCACGACGCCCTGCTCTTAGCCCTGAACGACGAGCCGCCGCGTGAAGAGCCGCGTGAAGAGCCGCAGCACGGACCGGGTGCCGCCTGACCATGCCCAGACTTGACCAACTGCTCGTCAGCAGGGGACTGGCGCGGTCCCGTACGCATGCCGCCCGGCTCATCGCCGAGGGCAAGGTGTCCTCGGCAGGCGATGTTCTCGCCAAGGCCTCACTGCAGGTGGGCGACGACCGTGAGCTGAACGTCGCCGAAGACGCGGCTGACACGTACGTCAGCCGGGCCGGCCACAAGCTGGCGGGGGCGCTTGACGCGTTTCCTGGGGTCGCCGTCGTCGGTAAACGCTGCCTTGACGCCGGTGCGTCCACGGGCGGCTTTACCGACGTCCTGCTGCGGCGGGGCGCCGCGCACGTGGTGGCGGTCGACGTCGGGCACGGCCAGCTGGTGCCGCAGCTCCGCAGCGATCCTCGCGTGAGTGTCCATGAGGGGCTGAACGTCCGGTACGTGGATCCGGGCCAGATCGGTGGCCCCGCCGAGGTCACAGTCGCCGATCTGTCCTTCATCTCGCTGACGCTGGTGCTCGGCCCGCTGGCGGCCTGCACCGCCCCGGGTGGCGACCTGGTCCTCATGGTCAAGCCGCAGTTCGAGATCGGCAAGGACCGGCTCGCCCGCACGGGAGTGGTCACCTCCGAGCGTGAACGGCGCATGGCTGTCGGTAAAGTGGCGGGGGCGGCGCTCGACGCAGGCCTGGAACTGCGGGGGCTGGCCACCAGCCCGTTGCCGGGCCAGGACGGAAATGTCGAATACTTCCTGTGGATAACGCAAAGAATGTCCGAAGACTTGCCTAAGATCGAAGAGCGGGACGCAGCCGTGGCTGCGTTGTTGGGAAAGATCTGGCCGAACCACTAGAGAGCGGAACCCGATGAGCAGGCGTGTACTGGTACTTGCCCACACCGGCCGCGAGGAATCATTAAAGGCTGCCTGGGAGGCGTGCGCCCAGCTCCACGCCTTCGGCATCATCCCTGTCATGCAGAAGTCCGAACTGGCCGACATGGAGGGCTTCTTCGGGCAGATGGAGCAGCCCGTTGAGATCCTCCATGACCACATCCAGCTTCCCGACGTCGAGCTGGTCATGGTGTTGGGCGGGGACGGGACCATCCTGCGGGCGGCCGAACTGGTCCGCGAAGAGGACGTGCCGCTGCTGGGCGTGAACCTCGGCCATGTCGGCTTCCTCGCCGAAAGCGAGCGTGCGGACCTCGCCCAGACCGTCGAATGGATCGCCAGCCGTGAATACACGGTGGAGGAGCGCATGACCATCGACGTCCAGGTCTGGGTCCGCGGCCAGAAAATCTGGCACACCTGGGCCCTGAACGAGGCCGCCATCGAAAAGGGTGACCGGGAGCGCATGCTCGAACTCGTCACCGAAGTGGATGAGCGTCCGCTGACCTCCTTCGGCTGCGATGGCGTGGTGCTGGCTACCCCCACCGGATCCACCGCCTACGCCTTCTCCGCTGGCGGGCCCGTTGTGTGGCCCGAAGTGGAAGCCCTCCTGATTGTGCCCATCAGCGCGCACGCCCTCTTCGCCAAGCCGCTGGTGGTCTCGCCCCGGTCCCGGCTTGCCGTCGAAGTCCTGAACAGGACGGATGCCCTCGGCGTGCTGTGGTGTGACGGCAGGCGTTCTGTGGACCTGCCTCCCGGCGCCCGCGTGGAGGTCACCAGGTCCACCACCCCGGTCCGCCTGGCCCGCACTCACCAGACGCCATTTTCGGCGCGGCTGGTCCGCAAGTTCGAGCTTCCCATCCATGGCTGGCGCGGCCCCGTGCCGCAGTCCGAAGAGGTCCACACCGGTCCCGTGCCGATTGTGCGCACGCCCAGGTCCATGGCCCCACCCTCGGGCCTTCGGCCGTACGAACCCGGTTCAGAATCCGATCCTCCGACTGAAAAGTGAACCATGCTTGAAGAACTGAGAATCCGCGATCTTGGCGTCATCACCGACGCCACCCTGCCGCTGGGCCCCGGGCTCAGCGTGGTTACCGGCGAGACCGGGGCCGGCAAGACCATGGTGGTCACCGCCGTCGGGCTGCTGCTGGGAGCCCGGTCGGACGCCGGCGCCGTGCGCAGCGGTGCGAAGAGCGCCTCCGCCGAAGCCGTGGTGCAGTTGCAGTCCGGGCACCTCGCCCTGGAACGCGCCAAGGCGGCTGGCGCTGAGGTTGAGGAGTTCGACGGCGGCGCGGAACTGCTGCTGTCGCGGCGCCTCGGTTCCGACGGACGCAGCCGGGCCTTCCTCGGTGGCCGGGCCGCCCCAGTGGGGGTACTGGCCGAAATCGGCGAGTCCCTCGTGGTGGTGCACGGGCAGACGGACCAGATCAGGCTCAAGGGGGCCGCGGCACAGCGAGGGGCCCTCGATAAGTTCGCGGGGGATGGGCTGGCATCGACGCTCGCCGGATTCCAGGACCTCTACAGCTCCTGGAAATCCAGCCAGGCCGAGCTGGATTCCCTCCGCAGCGCGGAGCGGGAGCGGCTGCGCGAGGCCGAGTCCCTGGAAGCTGCGCTGGCGGAGATCGACGCGGTGGACCCGCAGCCGGGGGAGGACGATGCCCTGAAGGCCGAGGCCGTGAAGCTGGCCAACGTCGAGGAACTACGCATCGCCGCCACCACCGCGCACCAGGCCCTCATTGCCGAGGACTTCGGCGAGGCCGGCGACGCCACGTCGCTGGTGGATGCGGCCAAGCGCACGCTGGAACACGTGGCGGAGCACGACGAGGAACTCGGATCAGCTGCCGCCCGCCTCGCCGAAGTGGGATTCCTGCTCAACGACATCGCCACCGAGCTGGCCAGTTACCAGGCCGGCCTGGACTCGGAGGGGCCGGAGCGCCTGGCCGAAATCGAAGAACGCCGGGCGTCCCTGGCCAAGCTGGTCCGGAAATACGCGCCGAGCATCGACGAGGTCCTGGAATGGGCGGAGAACGCCCGGGCGCGGTTCGACGAACTGCAGGGCGACTCCACACGGATCGAAAACCTGGACGCCGAGGTGGCCAGGGCAGCGGCAGAGCTGAAGAAGCAGGCCGCGGCCATCAGCAAGATCCGCACCAAGGCCGCCAAAGACCTGTCCAAACGGGTCAGCGCCGAGCTCAAGGCACTTGCCATGGCCGACGCCACCCTGGTGATCACCATCGAGGCCGCGGCCCAGCTCGGACCCCACGGCGCGGACGAGATCTCCTTCCTGCTGCAGCCGCACTCCGGAGCGCCCGCCCGGCCGCTGGGCAAGGGAGCGTCCGGGGGTGAGCTCTCCAGGGTCATGCTCGCCATCGAGGTGGTGCTGGCGGCGGTGGACCCCGTGCCGACGTTCGTCTTCGACGAGGTCGACGCCGGCGTCGGCGGGCGTGCCGCCGTCGAAATCGGCCGGCGGCTGGCCATGCTGGCGCGCCACGTCCAGGTCCTGGTGGTGACGCACCTGCCGCAGGTTGCGGCGTTCGCGGACCAGCACATCCGGGTGACCAAGACCTCGGTGCGCGGCGCCGACGGCTCCACCGCCAAGGGCTTCACTTCCAGCGATGTCCAGCTCCTGGACGAGGCGGAGCGCGTCAGGGAACTCGCCCGGATGCTGGCCGGCCAGGAGGACTCGGAAACCGCCCAGGCCCACGCCCAGGAGCTCCTGGACGACGCCAAGCTCCTTCCCCAGCAGGCCTAAGCGCCTGGCTGGGGCCCGGCGTGCGCCTGCCTGGCCCCGTCCCGGGCACGGCACCCCCTTGGGCCCTGCCCTTGCCGGGAGCGCCGGGACAGGGAAAACTGAAGCCTTTGGGGGCGCATACCCGATCCGTGGAAGGCTCAATTGATGATAGGCTCGAATTCCGTGGTGCAGCGATCAAATTCCCGTGTAAATTCCCGGTTCCCGGGCTCGTCCAAAACGACCAAACACATCTTCGTCACCGGCGGTGTGGCGTCCTCGCTAGGTAAGGGACTGACGGCCTCAAGCCTCGGACACCTGCTGCGGGCACGCGGCTTGTCCGTAACTATGCAGAAGCTCGATCCCTATCTGAATGTGGATCCGGGCACGATGAACCCCTTCCAGCACGGCGAGGTATTCGTCACAGACGACGGTGCTGAAACCGACCTCGACATCGGACACTACGAGCGCTTCCTCGACGAAAACCTCGAGGGTTCAGCCAACGTGACCACCGGCCAGGTTTACTCCACCGTCATCGCCAAGGAACGCCGCGGTGAGTACCTCGGCGACACCGTCCAGGTCATCCCGCACATCACCGATGAGATCAAGCGCCGGATGCGGCTACCCGCCGAGGGCAAGAACGCGCCGGACGTCATCATCACGGAGATCGGCGGCACGGTCGGCGACATCGAGTCGCAGCCCTTCCTCGAATCCGCCCGCCAGGTGCGCCAGGACATCGGCCGGACCAACGTCTTCTTCCTCCACGTCTCGCTGGTCCCGTACATCGGTCCGTCGCAGGAACTGAAGACCAAGCCCACCCAGCACTCCGTGGCCGCCCTCCGCTCCATCGGCATCCAGCCGGAAGCCATCGTGATCCGCTCGGACCGGGACGTCCCGCAGCCGATGCGCGAGAAGATCGGCCGCATGTGCGACGTCGACATCGACGCCGTCATCGGCTGCCCGGACGCACCGAGCATCTACGACATTCCCAAGACGCTGCACTCCCAGGGCTTGGACTCGTACATCGTCCGCGCCTTGGACCTGCCGTTCAAGGACGTGGACTGGACCAGTTGGGACAGGCTCCTCGAAGCAGTCCACAACCCGCGGCACGAGGTCGAAATTGCCCTTGTGGGGAAGTACATCGACCTGCCGGATGCCTACCTGTCCGTGACGGAGGCCCTTCGCGCCGGTGGTTTCGCCAACAACGCCAAGGTGAAGATCCGCTGGGTGCCGTCCGACGAATGCGAAACCCACGAGGGCGCGGTGCGCTCCCTGGAGGGCGTGGACGCCATCTGCGTTCCTGGCGGCTTCGGCATCCGGGGCCTGGAAGGCAAGCTGGGCGCGCTGAAGTTCGCCCGCGAATCGCGGCTTCCCGTGCTGGGCCTTTGCCTCGGCCTGCAGTGCATGGTCATCGAGTACGCCCGCAACGTGGTTGGCCTTGAGGGTGCCTCTTCCAGCGAGTTCGAGCCGGACTCGAAATACCCGGTCATCGCGACGATGGAAGAGCAGCTGGAATTCGTCGAGGGCCGCGGCGACCTCGGCGGCACCATGCGCCTTGGCCTGTACGAGGCCAAGCTGGACGAGGGCTCGGTCATCGCCGAGACCTACGGCACCACCACCGTCAGCGAACGCCACCGCCACCGGTACGAGGTGAACAACAAGTACCGCGAGCAGATTGCTGCCGAGGGCCTGGTGTTCTCCGGCACGTCCCCGGACGGCAAGCTGGTGGAATACGTGGAGCTGCCCCGCGAGGTTCATCCCTACTACGTGGCCACCCAGGCGCACCCGGAACTGAGCTCACGGCCCACCCGGCCGCACCCGCTCTTCGCCGGCCTGGTGAAGGCCGCCCTGGACCACCAGAGCGGCAGCGCCGGAACCGGTTTCGCGCCTGCCGCGGCCGGCTCCGGCAAAGCCACCGCAGAGTAACTACGGCACCATAGAGTAAGGACGGCGCGATGCCCGGTAAATCTGAAAACACCCCTGCTGACCGGCAGGTTTCGGATGCGCCGAGCCCGCGCCGTCTGCTCTCCCGGGAGCGGGTCTACAACGGCCGGATCTGGGACGTTGTCAGCGACAGCTTTAAGCTCTCCGCCGAGGGCGATGCCCTGGTCCGCGACTACATCGAGCACCCCGGTGCCGTGGCCGTGCTCCCCATGAACGACGACGGCGAGGTGCTGCTGATCAAGCAGTACCGACACCCGGTGGGCATGGACCTGTGGGAAATCCCGGCCGGACTGCTCGATGTTGAGGGCGAAGACTTCGTGGTGGGCGCAGCACGGGAGCTCGCCGAGGAAGCGGACCTGATCGCCAGCGACTGGAATGTCCTGGTGGACTTCTTTAATTCGCCCGGCTCCTCCAGCGAGGCCATCCGCATCTACCTCGCCCGCGGCCTCACCGAGGTCCCTCATCACGAACTCCACGTCCGCACGGACGAGGAAGCGGAAATCGAACTGCACTGGATCCCGCTGGAGGATGCCGTCACCGCGGTCCTGGAGGGACGCCTGCACAACCCGTCCGCCGTCGTCGGAATCCTCGCTGCCTCCGCCGCCAAGGGGGAGGGCTTCAGCGGACTACGGCCGGGCGACGCCCCCTGGCCGGCGCACCCCAGCCAGCGCTGATGTCCGCGGACACGGCGGCCGCAGAGGAAGCTACGGCACCGGCGGCACGGCCCCGCACCGCGATCGACCGCGGGGTGACCGACTACCTTCAGCACATGGGCGTCGAACGCGGCCTGGCAGCAAACACCCTGTCCGCGTACCGCCGCGACCTCGCCCGGTACTCGACCTACCTCGCCGGCCAGGGCCTCAGCAGCCCGGCCGACATCACCCGCCACCACGTAACGGGCTTTGCGCAGGCGCTCTCTGACGGCGCCGACGGCGGTACCACGCTCGGCGTGCGTTCCGCGGCGCGGACCGTGGTGGCCGTCCGCGGACTGCACCGTTTCTGGGCGCTGGAAGGGACGACGACGGCGGACCCCGCCAGCGATGTCCACCCGCCAATGCCCGGCAAACGGCTGCCCAAGGCCATCACGGTGGAGGAAGTCACCAGGATCCTGGAAGCCGCCGGCACTGATACCGCAACCGGACTCCGGGACCGGGCGCTGCTCGAATTTCTGTACTCCACCGGTGCCCGGATCAGTGAAGCTGTCGGCCTGGATGTGGACGACCTCTCGGTGCAGGCGGCCGAATCCGGCCCCGCCATCGTGCGCCTGTTCGGCAAGGGCTCGAAGGAACGCCTCGTCCCGCTGGGCTCATTCGCCGCCCGTGCCCTCGACGCCTACCTGGTCCGGGGCCGCCTCCTCCTGGCAGGGAAGGGCAAAGGCACCCCCGCGCTGTTCCTCAACGCCAGGGGCGGGCGCATCAGCCGGCAGAGCGCCTGGACCATCCTGAAAGTTGCAGCGGACAAGGCCCACATCACCAAGGACGTCTCCCCGCACACCCTGCGCCATTCCTTCGCCACCCACCTGCTAGAAGGCGGCGCGGACGTCCGCGTCGTCCAGGAACTGCTCGGCCACGCCTCGGTGACCACCACGCAGGTGTACACCCTGGTCACCGCCGACACGCTGCGGGAGGTTTACGCCGCGGCGCATCCCCGCGCGCTGGGATAATCCCGGTTCCACCATCGACATCGGAGTTACGCCGGCGCCGCTAGGCTGGTCTGCATGACATCCGTGCCCGTCACCCTCTGCTTCCTCCTGCGGGAGCGCCCGGACGCCGGGCCTGAGGTGCTGCTGGGCCTGAAGAAGACCGGTTTCGGAACCGGCAAGATCGTCGGACTCGGCGGGCACGTGGAGGCGGGCGAGACCGATGCCCGAGCGGCGTGCCGGGAGGTGCTGGAGGAGGCCGCCGTCGTCGTCCTCGAGGAGGACCTGTTCGACGCGGGAAGGGTGGAGTTTGTTTTCCCCGCCCGGCCGGACTGGAACATGTCCACCCGCCTGTTCACCACCCGCCGGTGGACCGGTGAGCCAGTTGAGAGCTCGGAGATCATTCCGGAGTGGTTCGTTATCTCGGCTCTTCCCCTGGACCGCATGTGGCAGGATGCGGAGCACTGGCTGCCTCTGGCGCTTGCCGGGAACGTGGTCGATGCCGTCATCACGCTCAACGATGACAACGAGACCGTGGCGTCCGCCGAATATTCTTTCCGGGCCGTGTAACCGCCCGTTCCCTGGCGGAAACTAAATGGTTAGCCTGCCAGGTCAGGACACTACTTCTTACGTTTGGGGGATACGTGGAGTCGGAGCTCGAACAGGCGTTCATCGCCGTTCACAGGGACAGTTATCCGCGGGTATACAGGTACGTGCGTCGGAGGGTGGAATCGCCGGAACTCGCCGAAGAGCTCGCGGCGGACGTGTTCCGCGTCGTGTGGCAAAAATGGCACGACCAGCCGCACTCGGACATCGCCTGGCTGCTGACCGTGGCCCGGAACCTGATCGGAAATGCCTACCGGAGCCGCGACCGGCTGGTGGCCCTGCAGGCAAAACTCCGGATCTCCGCCGAGCTCCGCTCCGCCGGGGGTTCCGAGGACCTGCTGGTCCACGACGCCATGGCCGCCCTGCGCGACAGTGAGCGCGACATCCTGCAATTGGCCTACTGGGACGAGCTGAGCATGGCTGAGATCGCCGGCGTTCTGCAGTGCAGCGAAGCTGCCGCCAAGGTCCGCCTGCACCGTGCCAGGGCCGCCTTCCGCAAGCAACTGCCGGTGACCGCCCAGACGGGCAAAGAGAGCGTGGGCAAAGAGAGCGCGGGCAAACACGACACCGGCAGACAGAACCCCGCCACACAGAAGATGGGTGCATGAGATGGATCCGATCAAGAACCTGATTTCCGGCTCTGACCCGCTCCGCAACGATCCTGCCGCCATGCCCGATGCGGATGCGGCCCTCCGGCGGGTCATCACCGAGGCCCCGATGTTCACGGACAGCCTCCCGGCGAATGTACTGCGTTTCGAGGACCGGAAACGTCGGCGGGCGCGCGTGGCCGGTGTGCTGACCCTGGCTGCGGCGGCGGTGACCGCCGGTGTGCTCGTGGCCGCAAACCTTGGAACGCTGGTCTCGGCCCCCGCTCCGGCGGGCACCGTTGTGCCTGCGCCGGCTGACTCCACCCCGCCGGCCACGCCAACGCCGACGGCCACGCCCACGGCAAGCAGGACGGCCACAGCAACGCCGACGCCGGCACTGACGCCGGCACCAACGACTCCTGCCGCCGCCGTTGCGTGGACCACCTTCTCTGACGCCACCGGCCAGGCGACCTTCGAACACCCGGTGGGGTGGACGGTGTCCCAGACCCCGCAAACAATCGACGGCGGTTCCTACAACATCGTCGAAGCGAAGAATGCCGCCGGCAAGGCCGTGGCCACTTTGCGGTTGGTCTACGACGTCGCGGGTGGCCCAGTGTGCCAGGACCCGAAGCCGTACCAAACCCTCGATTCGGTGGTCGTCGACATTCCGCAGAAGGCGGCGAAGCTCAAGGAATACCCTCAGGGTCCGTCCGCCTTTGTCTTCCGCATGATCCAGGGGGCCAAGGTCTATGGGTCGCTCGCCCTCACGGATGGGGATTTGGCACCGCAGACTACGACGTGCGGTCTGTATAACGGCATTCTCGGCCCGGACAACGTTCCCATCGCACAGTTTGGTGACACCGTCTGGCTCACCGCAGACGGAAAAGACGCCCCGCTCACGTTTGATTCCGTTGCCGAGGCCAAGGCCTACATGGGGACGCAGGAGTACCGGGACGCCAAGCGCATGCTGATCTCCCTGGCGCTGCATCCAGCCAAAACATCTGTCACCAGCCCGCGGTTCGTCAGCCAGGACGGGAAAACCAATTTCGTTCTTCCCGAGGGCTGGACCGCGAAGGATGTCCCTCTCGGAACGCCTGACTACCCGGGCACGGGAATCACCGTGTCCAACGAAGCAGGTAGGACCGTGGCGAAATTCCAGCATGTTGCTGCCGGCGGACTTGGGGGTGCGTGCACCGACGGAAACTACAAGATCACTGAGCTGGATAGCGGTGCTTCGTCCCTCACTGCCGATTGGGCTGTGGAGCGCGGAGTGCGGTTCTCTTACCGGGTGATGGACAAGTCCTCGCTCGGCACGGGATTCAGCTACCAGCTGGGGCTCGTCGACAATTCAAGCGGGGCCACGCAGAGTAGTTGCCTCATGTACACAGTGGTCACAGGTGCACCGCGCGGCATGTTGTCCTTCGCGGACCGGGCTGTGCAGGAGGCCGCCGAGCCGACGTTCGCCAGCATGGACGAGGCCAGGGCGTACATGGAGACGCCGGAGTACAGGAAGCTGAAGGCCATGATCCAAAGCCTGAAGATCAGCTCCTGAGCCATCCCAAGAAACAACGCCGGGCCGGCCACACAGAAAGGTGACCGGCCCGGCGTCGTACGGGTTACAGGCGACCGACTACGGGACGTGCCGTTCGTCCGGACCGTTGTAAGCGCTCAGCGGACGGATGAGCGAGTTCGCGTTCAGCTGCTCCATGAAGTGGGCCGTCCAGCCCGTGATGCGGCTGGCGACAAACAGTGGCGTGAACATGTTCGTGTCGAAGCCCATGAGGTGGTACGTGGGGCCGGCAGGGTAGTCGAGGTTCGGCTTGATGCCCTTGGCCTCGTCCATGGCCGATTCGAGGCCGTTGTACAGGCCCAGCAGTTCGGGCCGGCCGTAGTGGGCGATCATCTTGTCCAGGGCGGCCTTCATGGTTGGGACGCGGGAGTCCCCATGCTTGTAGACGCGGTGGCCGAAGCCCATGACTTTCTTCTTCTGGGTCAGGGCGTTCTCCATCCAGGACTTCGCGCGCGCCGCTGCTTCCTCGAGCGATTCCTCGGGCCGGATCCCGATCTCGTCGAAGGTGTGCATGACGGCCTCGTTGGCCCCGCCGTGCAGCGGTCCCTTGAGCGCCCCGATGGCGCCCGTCACGGCCGAATGCAGGTCTGAGAGCGTCGACATGATCACCCGGCCGGCGAACGTGGAGGCGTTGAAGGAGTGCTCGGCGTAAAGAATCATCGAGACGTTGAAGGCTTCCACCACCTCGGCAACGGCCTCCTCGCCGAAGGTCATCCACAGGAAGTTGGCCGAGTAGCTGAGGTCATCCCTCGGATCCACGGGTTCGATGGGGCGTCCCGCCGAGCGCCGGCGCCGCTGGTCGTACGCCACCACGGCCGGCATCGCGGCAAACAGGTCCAGGGCCTTGGCCATGTTGGCCTCGCGGGAGGAGTCCTCGGCGAGCTCATGGCGCGCGCCCATCACCGATGCCGCAGTCCGGCAGACATCCATGGGGTGCGCCGTCGTCGGCAGGGCATCAATTACCTGCTTGACCACCGGATCCAGGGGCCGTCCGGCGCGCTCGCGGGTGGTGAAGACGGCCAGTTCCTCCTTGCTGGGTAGCTCGCCGTTCCACAGGAGATAGGCGACCTCTTCAAAGCTGCACCTGGCGGCGAGCTCCTGAACGGGGTAGCCGCGGTACAGCAGTGAGTTCGTGTCGGGGTTGACCTTCGAGACGGCGGTGTAGTCCACCACGACGCCATCGAGGCCCTTCTTGATGTCTTCTTCAGCCATGCTGAACTCCTTCGTTCCTTGCGTCCGATTACCGGCCGGATCGGCCGGTGGTCCTGCGGGGATTTGGGCGTCAGTCGGTTCCGGGGATCCGGAAGTTGAAGACGCCGGTGTCAAAGCGGTTGTAGGCCTCGTAATCCACCAGGTCGTACAGCCGCGCACGCGTCAGCATGCTCCCTACCTGCGCCTCCTGCGTTCCATCGGCCTTAATTGAGTCCAGAGTACGCTCAGCTGCCCCCATGGCACTACGGAGCAGGGTCACCGGATAAATCACCATGTTCACGCCCACATTCTGCAGTTGGTCCACAGTGAAGAGGTCGCTCTTGCCGAACTCGGTCATGTTGGCCAAAATTGGCACCTCCACGGCGTCCCGGATGGCCTGGAATTCCTCGAGGGTGGCCATGGCTTCCGGGAAGATCGCGTCGGCGCCGGCCTCAACGAGGGCTTTGGCCCGGTCCTTCGCCGCCTGGAGGCCTTCGACTGCGCGGATGTCCGTGCGGGCCATGATGAGGAAGTTCGGGTCGCGGCGGGCGTCCGCTGCGGCGCGGATGCGTTTTGTGGCGGTGTCGAGGTCCACGACGTTCTTGCCGTCGAGATGGCCGCAGCGTTTGGGGTTGAACTGGTCCTCGATGTGGCAGCCGGCGAGCCCGGCGTTTTCCAGTTCCTGGACGCTGCGGGCCACGTTCATGGGCTCGCCGAAGCCGGTGTCGGCATCCACGATGCAGGGGAGATCGGTCATCCGGGCGATTTGCCCTGCCCGGGTGGCCACCTCGGTCAGGGTGGTCAGGCCGATGTCCGGCAGGCCGAGGTCGTTGGCCAGGACGGCGCCGGAGATGTAGACCCCGGCGAAGCCCTTTTCCTCGATCAGCCGTGCCGAGAGCGGGTTGAACGCTCCGGGAAACTGCTGGATGGTTCCGGAAGCCAGCAGCTCCCTGAGCTTTACCCGCTTCTGCTCCGGGGTGGTTTTGGCGTACAGCATTTAGAACAGCCCCTTGGGCGCGGCGCTGAAGTCGATCACGCCCGGTGCCGCCGCGATGTTCAGCTGGTCCAGCTCGCCGGCCGCCAGTTCCGGGAGGCGTTCGACGGCGGCCAGGAACCTTTCGATTTCATCCTCGGCCACCAGTCCGGCAGCCAGGGTGCGGAACTTGTTGACGTACTGCTCGCGGGTGAACGGGCGGGCGCCGAGGGGGTGGGCGTCGGCGACGGCGATCTGGTCCCGGAGGACGGTGCCGTCGGTGAGGGTGATTTCCACGGAACCGCCGAAGGCCTTCTCGGAGATGTCCAGGGAGTGGTAGCGGCGGGTCCATTCCGGGTCCTCCACCGTGGAGACCTTCTGCCAGAGCTCCACGGTGTCGGGGCGGGCGGCGCGGTCTGGGGAGTAGGAGTCCACGTGGTGCCAGGCCCCGTCCTGCAGCGCGACGGTGAAGATGTAGGGGATGGAGTGGTCCAGGGTCTCCCGGGACGCGGTGGGGCTGTACTTTTGCGGATCGTTGGCGCCGGAGCCGATCACGTAGTGGGTGTGGTGGCTGGTCTGGATCAGGACGGACTGCACGTTTGCCGGGTCGGTGGCCTCGGGGTGTTCCCTGTTCAGCTTGCGGGCGAGGTCGATCCAGGCCTGGGCCTGGTACTCGGCCGAGTGTTCCTTGGTGTAGGTGTCCAGGATGGCCCGCTTGGCCTCCCCGGGCGTCGGTAGCGGAACCTGGTAGGAGGCGTCCGGACCGTCAAGCATCCAGGCGATCACGCCGTCCTCGCCTTCATAGATCGGCACCGGGGACGTCTGTCCGCGCATGGACCTGTCGACCGCCTCGACTGCCATCTTCCCGGCGAAGGCCGGCGCGTGCGCCTTCCACGTGGAGATTTCGCCCTTGCGGGACTGCCTCGTTGCGGTGGTGGTGTGCAGTGCCTGGCCTACGGACTGGAAGATGGTTTCGACGTCGAGCCCAAGCAACGTGCCGATCCCGGCCGCCGCGGACGGGCCCAGGTGGGCGACGTGGTCGATCTTGTGCTTGTGCAGGCAGATTGCCTTCACCAGGTTCACCTGGATCTCATAGCCGGTGGCGATGCCGCGGATCAGGTCCTTGCCGCTGGAGCCAACGTGCTGGGCGACGGCCAGGATGGGCGGGATGTTGTCGCCGGGGTGCGAGTAGTCCGCCGCGAGGAAGGTGTCGTGGTAGTCGAGTTCCCGGACCGCGACGCCGTTGGCCCAGGCCGCCCATTCGGGGGAGACGCGTTCGCCGATGCCGAAGACCTTGGCGCCCTTGCCGCCGCTGGACGGGCTGTGCGTCAAGGCCTGGGCGCGGGCCGCGACGATCGGTGCACGGTTCAGCGAAGCGATGGCCACGGAGGCGTTGTCGATGATCCTGTTGATGACCATGTCCGTCACGTCGTCGGTAACGGCCACCGGATCGGCGGCGACCACGGCGATTTTGTGGGCCAGCTGGTCCTCACGGGCGAGGTTTTCCTCGCTCTTGTAAACGCGGACGTGGTGTTCCTTAACCATGGGGCTCCTTCTGGACGCATGTGTGGACGGCTTTGACGTGGTAAAGGCTGCGGTGCAGGTGGACGGTGGTGGCTGCCTCGGCAAGCCGGGCGTTGCCTTCGGCGATGGCTTCGGCGATCGCGGCATGTTCGGCGGCGGCGGCCGTGAGCCGGGCCTGGTCGTCAGCTGCCAGCCTGCGGACACGGACCAGGTGGACGCGCAGGCTCCGCATGGCCTGCGCCAGGTAGGAATTGGAGATCGCCGCATCGATGGCGGCATCCAGGCGGCCGACAAGCTCGTAATAGTCGTGACGGGCGGGATCCGGGGAGTTCAGCAGGGCTGGCGCGTCCAGCAGCTCTTCCCGCAGTCCGCGGAAGATGGCTGTATCGCCGCGCTGGGCTGCCAGCGCGGCTGCTTTCCCCTCGAGGGTTTCGCGGAGCTCGAACAGCTCATCGATGTCCTCCAGTGAGATATCGGTGACGACGACGCCGCGGCCGCCCGCCGCCGTCAGCCCCTCAGCCGTCAGGCGGCTGAGCGCTTCGCGGAGGGGAGTGCGTGAAATACCGAGGCGCTCGGACTGCTCCACCTCCGCCAGAACCGTGCCAGGCAGGAGGCGCCACTCGATGATGTCGTCACGCAGTGCCGCATATGCCCTGTCACTCGCGCGCATGCTGTCTCCTTCCCGCCGGTTCGGTCAACTCGATTGTATACACGAGAGACGAGTATGACTAGCTAATTCAAGCTCTTCCTTGTAATTCTGCTCTTCTGTGTATACAAAGGCGAGGTTTTGAGCCATAAAGGCGAGCGAAGGCCCCCAGACGGGCTTCCCGGCTGGCCGGGCTGGTCGACACGCCCCGGTGGCCGTCCGATCCGCTGCCGGAGGTTTGGGCTTTTCGCCTCACTGGGGTGCCCCGGTCCATCCTTAATTGTCGGTGGCCTCTGGGATGCTGTGGGTATGGATGGGCAGGCGGCGGTGGAGACGGTGGAGGGCGTGGAGTCCTCTGTTGCTGTGTTGGCTGTTTTTGTCCGTGAGGCCGCCGGGGCCGGTTCTGGGTCGGGTGCTGATCCGCTTCGGG